>NZ_CP128360.1:4800000-5115775 GCF_030345095.1 Solwaraspora sp. WMMA2056 | reverse complement strand
ACCGTCCAGGACTCGGCCAGGCCCGGCTCCAGTTGCCCGTCCTCGCCGTAGCTGACCAGTGGCTCGTAGATGGCGTCGAGGAGCAGGAAGTTGCCGGTGAACGCGTGCGGGTCCAGTGCGCCCGACTCGGTGCCCAACCCGATCCGCAATGTCGTCGAGGTGGCGCCACCACCGGAGTCAGCGCTGCAGGCTGTGGTGAGTCCGATCGACGCGGCGAGGACGGCGGCAAGCATGCGGGGTCGCGGCACGGAGCGCTCCAGATAGACGTCAGTCAATAATGTGTCCCGGGGTCCGATAGGAGTAGTCGGTGCAACGGCGTCGCTGGTTCCCGGCACAACCGTTTCGATGTCGCGGACCGGCGGCGCGCCGGACCCGGGTCGCCGGGTTCTACGGTCGCGGGCGGAGTGACGAGCTGGCTCTACGGGCGCGGGCCGGGGGTGACGAGCCGGCGTACGGCGGTGGCCACGCTGGCCCGGCGCGCGGCCACCGACGTCGGCGCCGGATCGTCGTAGGCCCGGGCGACGGCGAGAACGACGGCGAGCAGTTCGGCGGGCGGGAGCGTGTCGTCGACCAGGCCGGCGGCCTGGGCCTCGGCCAGGGCGGCCAGTTTTCGTCGGGTCGAGTGGTGGTTCTGCTCCATCCGGGCGAGCTCGCCGGGCCGTTCGAGGGTGTGCCACTGCAGCAGTCGGAGCAGGTCCGGGTGCGTGACGCCGAAGTCGAACATCGCGGTGGCGTAGCCGGGTATGTCGTCTGCGTCGAAGGGCACCGCTTCCATGAAGCGCTCCAGGTGGGTGGCGAGGGTGGTGTCGAAGAGCCGTTCCTTGCTGCCGAAGTACGCGTAGATCAGCTGCTTGTTGGCGCCGGCGCGCTCGGCTACCCGGTCGACCCGGGCGCCGGCCAGGCCGTGGGCGGCGAACTCGACGGTGGCGGCGTCGAGGATCCGGTGCTTGGTGGCGGTGGAGTCGCGGACCATGCCGCCAGCCTACCCAAAACCAACTGGTTGGTTGACAACTGCGCGGGTAGCGCCGATGATGTAACTATCTAGTTGGTTACCAAGGGAGAGATCATGAGCGACAAGGTCGCCGTCGTCACCGGCGCCTCCTCCGGCATCGGCGAGGCCACCGCCCGCAAGCTGCGCGCCATGGGCTACCACGTCTACGCCGTCGCCCGCCGGCTCGACCGGATCACCCCGTTGGCCGACGTCGGCATCCGGCCCGTGCGGGCCGACATCACCGACGACGCCGCGCTGGTCGACCTCGTCAAACAGGTACTGGCCGAATCCGGGCGGGTCGACGTGCTGGTCAACAACGCCGGGTACGGTTCGTTCGGCGCGGTCGAGGACGTGCCCTTGGACGAGGCCCGCCGCCAGTTCGACGTCAACGTGTTCGGCCTGGCCCGGCTGACGCAACTCGTGCTGCCGCAGATGCGCCGGCAGGGCAGTGGACGCATCGTCAACATCTCGTCAATCGGTGGGAAGATCCACGAGCCGCTCGGCGGCTGGTACCACGCCACCAAGTTCGCCGTCGAAGGACTCAGCGACTCGATGCGGATGGAGCTCGCCCCACTCGGCATCGACGTGGTCGTCATCCAGCCCGGTGCGATCGCCACCGAGTGGCCCGCCATCGCCGGCCAGCATCTCCTCGACACCTCGGGTCGCGGCCCGTACGCCGACCAGGCGGCACTTGGCGCGGCCATCCTCGCGGTCGAGGACGGCCCGGCGTCGCCGCCCTCGGTGGTCGCCGACGCCGTCGCCAGAGCGGTGCGCGCCCGCCGGCCACGGACCCGCTACCCCGTCGGCCGGGCCGCCAGGGTGATCCTGGCGGCCCGGCGGATTCTGCCCGACCGTGTCTTCGACCGCTTCGTCCGTACCATGCTGCGCACCCTCGCCCGTGTCGTCGCCAGGCGCGACCCCGGCCAGGGTCGGCTCATCGGAAATCGCGCATGAAACGCGCAACGTCAAGGAACACTGTCGACGCAGCCGGTGCCACGATCACCGGATGAGTTTCGTTGTGCCCGTTGACCGCTGGACCCTGGCCCGTACGGCGTTGAGTGTCCTCACCGACCGATTCCAATCACTGCTGACAGTCGACAGTCAGCCGAAGGCGATGGCGACCCGCGACTGGACGGTGTCGGACACCGCCGCGCACGTGGTGAGCATCGCGATGCTGTACGTCACCCTCGTCGAGGGTGACGAGCCGCCGCTGCAGATCCCCGACATCCGCGCGGCCCTGTCCGCCGCGAACGTCGACACCGTCGCCGACGTCAACGACCATGTGCTGCGGCACTTCACCGAACGCGACCCGGCTCGCCTCGCCGAACTGCTCGGCGAGGCGACCGACGCGATTCTCGCGGCGACCGCCCAGCTGCCGCCGGAAAGGACCGTCCAGTGGCTGGGCGACGCGCGGGTGCCGATCGCCGGCATGGTGGCACACCTGGTCAACGAGCTGCTGGTGCACGGCTGGGACATCGCCCGGGTGTTGCGCCGCCCCTGGTCGATGCCCGACGACTACGCGTCGCTGTACTTCGACCAGTTCTTTCTCGGGATGCTGCACCACGACTACGGCGTCCTGCTGGACACCTCGCGGGCAATGCCGAAACGGCCGATCGCGGTGCAGTTCCGTTCTGCGTACACCCCGACCGCGACCGTCGTGCTCGGTGACGGACGGATCCGGCTCGCCCCACCGGACGACCCGGTCGACGTCCGGCTGCGGTTCCGTCCGGCCCGGTTCAACCTGATGCTGTTCGGTCGGACCGGCACCGCCGTCGCCGCTCTGCGTCGCGACGTCGTCGTCGGAGGGCCGCGGCCGTGGCGCCTGCCCGCCTTCCTACGTGTCGTTCACATGCCGAACGCACGCTACGCTCCCGCCGCACCGTAGGTTGGGCCGCGCCGGGCGGGAAGTGCCGACGGGGTGTGGCAGCATCGCCCGGGTGACCGGCAGTGCGAGGCAGGAGCAGCACCTGGGCGACCTGGCGCGGCTGCGCCGGGTGCGCGACCGGATCGACCGGGAGTACGCCCGGCCACTCGACGTCGAGGCCCTGGCCCGTGGCGTGCACATGTCGGCCGGGCACCTCAGCCGCGAGTTTCGGCGCGCCTACGGCGAGTCGCCGTACGCGTACCTGATGACCCGGCGCATCGAACGCGCGATGGCGCTGCTGCGCCGGGGTGACCTGAGCATCACCGACGTCTGTTTCGCGGTCGGCTGCGCGTCGCTGGGCACCTTCAGCACCCGGTTCACCGAACTGGTCGGCGTCCCGCCCAGCGTCTACCGGCGCCGGGCCGGCTCCGCACGCCCGGAGATGCCCGCCTGCCTGGCAAAACAGGTCACCAGACCGATCAGGAATCGAGAAGCACGGGCCCCGGCGGCGCAACTAGCGTGACCGCCATGGACATCACGATTCACTCCAGCTTCCTGCCGCATGACGACGCCGACGCCGCGTTGGCCTTCTGGCGTGACCTGCTCGGCTTCGAACTGCGCCTGGACGTCGGCTACGACGGGATGCGCTGGCTCACCGTCGGCCCGGTCGACCAGCCCGGCACCGCGATCGTGCTGCACCCGCCGGGTGTCGACCCCGGCATCACCGACGACGAGCGCCGTACCATCACCGAGATGATGGCCAAGGGCACCTACGCCGGCATCCTGTTGGCCACCAGCGACCTCGACGGGGTCTTCGAGCGGCTGCAGGCCGGCGACGCGGACATCGTCCAGGAGCCGACCGAGCAGCCGTACGGGGTCCGCGACTGCGCCGTGCGGGATCCCGCCGGCAACCTGATCCGCATCCAGCAGACTCGATAGGTAGGGGATTTCGATGAGCAGGGCCACCGCGTCGGGGGAGCGGCCGTCCACCCCGCACGCCGCCGACAGTCACGACCTGATCCGGGTGCACGGCGCGCGGGTGAACAACCTCAAGGACGTCAGCGTCGAGATCCCGAAACGCCGGCTGACGGTGTTCACCGGGGTCTCCGGTTCGGGCAAGAGCTCGCTGGTGTTCGGCACGGTCGCGGCCGAGTCGCAGCGCCTGATCAACGAGACGTACAGCGCCTTCGTGCAGGGGTTCATGCCGACGCTGGCCCGGCCCGAGGTCGACGTGCTCGATGGGCTGACCACGGCGATCATCGTCGACCAGGAGCGGATGGGCGGCGATCCGCGGTCCACGGTCGGCACCGCCACCGACGCCAACGCGATGCTGCGGATCCTGTTCAGCCGGCTCGGGCAGCCGTACGTCGGCCCGCCCAACGCGTTCTCCTTCAACCTGGCGTCGGTGCGGGCCAGCGGGGCGATAACCGTCGAACGCGGCGCCAGCAAGACCACGAAGCAGACCTTCACCCGGCTGGGCGGCATGTGCCCGCGCTGCGAGGGTCGGGGGTCGGTCACCGACTTCGACCTGACCGCGCTGTACGACGACAGCAAGTCGCTCAACGAGGGCGCGCTGACCATCCCCGGCTACAGCGTCGACGGCTGGTACGGGCGAATCTTCAGCGGCTGCGGTTTCTTCGACCCGGACAAGCCGATCCGCAGGTTCACCAGGTCGCAGCTGCACGACCTGCTGTACAAGGAGCCGACCCGGATCAAGGTCGACAACGTCAACGTGACGTACGAGGGTCTGATCCCGCGGATCCAGAAGTCGTTCCTGGCCAAGGACGTCGACGCGATGCAGCCGCACATCCGGGCGTTCGTGCAGCGGGCGATCACCTTCACCACCTGCCCGGACTGCGCCGGCACCCGGCTGAACGAGGCGGCCCGGTCGTCGAAGATCAACGGGATCAACATCGCCGACGCGTGCGCGATGCAGATCAGTGACCTCGCCGAGTGGGTCCAGGCGCTGGCCGAGCCGTCGGTCGCACCGCTGCTGACCGCGCTGCGGCACACCCTCGACTCGTTCGTGGAGATCGGCCTCGGCTACCTCTCGCTGGACCGCCCGGCGGGCACCCTGTCCGGCGGTGAGGCGCAGCGCACCAAGATGATCCGGCATCTCGGGTCGTCGTTGACCGACGTCACCTACGTCTTCGACGAGCCGACCATCGGGCTGCACCCGCACGACATCGCCCGGATGAACAACCTGCTGCTGCGGCTGCGGGACAAGGGCAATACGGTGCTGGTCGTCGAGCACAAGCCGGAGACGATCGCGATCGCCGACCACGTCGTCGACCTCGGCCCCGGTGCCGGCACCGCCGGCGGCGAGGTGATGTTCGAAGGCACCGTGGACGGGCTGCGGGCCAGCGTCACCGTCACCGGCCGCCACCTCGACGACCGGGCCAACCTGAAGAAGTCGGTCCGCGAGCCCACCGGCGCGCTGGAGATCCGTGGCGCGAACGCCAACAATCTGCGCGACGTCGACGTCGACATCCCGCTCGGTGTGCTGGTCGTGGTGACCGGGGTCGCCGGCTCCGGCAAGAGTTCGCTGCTGCACGGGTCGATCCCGGCCGACGCGGGGGCGGTGTCGATCGACCAGACCGGTATCCGAGGCTCTCGGCGCAGCAACCCGGCGACATACACCGGGCTGCTCGACCCGATCCGCAAGGCGTTCGCGAAGGCCAACGGGGTCAAGCCGGCGCTGTTCAGCGCCAACTCCGAGGGCGCCTGCCCGACCTGCAACGGTGCCGGGGTCATCTACACCGACCTGGCGATGATGGCCGGCGTCGCCACCGTCTGCGAGGACTGCCAGGGCCGGCGGTTCCAGGCGGCGGTGCTGGAGTACCAGCTCGGCGGCCGGGACATCAGCGAGGTGCTGGCGATGTCGGTGGCCGAGGCCGAGGAGTTCTTCGCGTCCGGCGACGCCCGCACCCCGGCCGCGCACGCCGTCCTGCGTCGGCTCGCCGACGTCGGGCTCGGCTACCTCACCCTCGGCCAGCCGCTCACCACCCTGTCCGGCGGCGAGCGGCAGCGGCTGAAACTGGCCACCCACATGGCGGAGAAGGGCGGCGTCTACGTTCTCGACGAGCCGACCACCGGCCTGCACCTGGCCGACGTCGAGCAGTTGCTCGGCCTGCTCGACCGGCTGGTCGACGCCGGCAAGTCGGTGATCGTCATCGAGCACCACCAGGCGGTCATGGCACACGCCGACTGGATCATCGATCTGGGGCCGGGTGCCGGTCACGACGGTGGTCGGATCGTCTTCGAGGGCACACCGGCCGACCTGGTCGCGGCCCGTTCGACGCTGACCGGTGAGCACCTCGCGGCCTACGTCGGCGGCTGAGCCCCGGCCCGGTCGGGTTCGGCCCGGTCGGGTTCGGCCCGGTCGAGTTCGGTGCGGACGCCGCGGGCGGTCGGGCCGGTCGTGGTGACCAGCACCGCCGGCCCGCCGGCCAGCGGCAGCCGGGCCGCGCCGGGGCCGAGCGGGCCGGCCGCCGGGGGCCCGCCGGCTGCCCACTCCGGCCGGACCACCAGCACCGAACCGGTCGCCTTCGCCCCGGCGAGCACCGCCGGCCCGGCCCAGCCGTCGGCGCGCGGGCCCACCGCCAGGTCGGTGCGCAGCACCGTGCGGCCCGCGTACCGGACGGTGGTGTCGATCCGGGCGTCACCGGACGGCTCACCGTCGCGCCCGCAGACCAGCTCCTCCCGCCACAGCAGGGCCGCGCCGTCGGCCAGCTCCACCACCGATCGGGACAGGTGGTGGCAGCCGGCGGCGGCGATCAGCGGCTCCGGCAGCCAGCGCAGCTCGCCGCCGGTCGCAACCCGGACCAGCATCTGCAGCGTCGACCGGCGGCCGTCGGGTCCGGGCAACGCCAGCGACGCTGCGACAGTACGCAGACACACCCGCGCCCCCGGCCCGACGTCGACGTCCAGCCGCAGGTCGTCGCCGCCGAGCGGGCCGGCCGCCGCGCCGACCAGATGCACCTGGACCTCGTCGCCGGCGGCGGCTGCCGGGCCGGTGCGGCGCAGCACCAGTGGCGGCTCGCCGCGCAGGCAGACCAGCCGGGTCCGCCCGGCGGCGTCGACCTCGGCGACCAGCCGGGCGTGGGCCCGCATCAGCCGGCGACCTCCGCCGGGGTCTGGGCGCGGGCCCGCAGCAGCCCCCGGATCCAGTCGGCCACCGGCGTCGCCGTCCGGTCCTGCACCAGCGACAGGAACACCGTCGGCAGCTCGCCCCGGCGGGCGGCGGCGTCGCGCTGCATCACCGACAGGTCGGCGTTGACCAGCGGCGCCAGGTCCGTCTTGTTGATCACCAGCAGGTCGGCGGTGCTCACCCCGGGCCCGCCCTTACGCGGCACCTTGTCACCGCCGGCCACGTCGACCACGAAGATCTGCTGGTCGACCAGGCCCCGGCTGAACGTGGCGGTCAGGTTGTCCCCGCCACTTTCCACCAGCACCAGATCGAGGGTGCCCAACTGGTCGGACAGGTCCTCGATGGCGTCCAGGTTGGCGGAGATGTCGTCGCGGATCGCGGTGTGCGGGCAGCAGCCGGTCTCCACCGCCCGGACCCGCTCCGCCGGCAGGACGCCGTTGCGCAGCAGGAAGTCGGCGTCCTCGGTGGTGTAGATGTCGTTGGTGACCACGGCCAGCCGCAACTCGTCGGCGAGCGCCCGGCACAGCGCGGCGACCAGCGCGGTCTTGCCGGAGCCGACCGGCCCGCCGATGCCGATCCGCAGCGCGGGGGAGCCGTCCGGCAGCCGGGGCGGGTGCGGGTCGACCCCCGGATCGGGGTGGGTGTGCGGTACCTCCCCGTCGGTGTGCGCGTGCGGTTCGGCGGACCCGCCGTGGACGTGGGTGTGTGGTTCAGGACGCAAAGAGACGCACCTCCCAGGTGGCGTGGTGTTCGGCGTCGACCTCCGGGATCGGGGCCGAGCCGGCGGGCAGGTCGTCGACCGGCCGGTCGGCCAGGGCGGCCGCCCCGGCGGCGACCGCGTCGATGTCCGGCGCGAGCCGGGCCAGCAGGCCGTGCACCGCGTACGGGTCGAGGCCGAGCAGCCGCACGGCGGCGCTGGCCGGTCCGGTGACGGCGGTGTATGCGGCGGCCAGCGCCGCATCGGCCGGGCCGAGGCCGGCGGCGGCGGCGACCACGCCGAGCGCGACCGGCTGGTGGCGGTCCCGGGGGCCGCCCGCCGGCAGCGCCCAGATGCCCCGTCCGGCGCGCAGCAACGCCCGGCCCTGTGCCCGCGACGCGCGGCGCAGCGCGGGCGACGGGGTGCGGGCGTCGATACCGTCGTCGAGCGCGTCCAGCCGGCCAGGGCCGGCCCCGTCGTCGGTCGCGGCTGTTGCAGCCGCGGCCGCGAACGCGGCGGCGGTACGCCCACCGGTGGTGAGCCGGCCGGTCAGGTACGCCGCCACGCCGGCCAGGTCACGGACCCGGCCGGCGACGACGGCCGCCTCCAGCCCGCTGGAGTGGGCATGCCCGCCGGCCGGCAACCGGCCATCGGCCAGCACCAGCAGCGTGGCGAGCCCGCTCATCGGCGGGTCCGGGCGTGACACATCGTCATCATCGCCGGCGGTCAGAACAGGAAGTAGCGCTGCGCCATCGGCAGCTCCACCGCCGGAGCCGGCTCGATCGTCTCCCCGTCGATGCGTACCGTGAACGTGTCCGCGTCGATCTCGATCCGGGGGGTGGCGTCGTTCAGCGGCATGTCGGCCTTGCCCCGCCGCCGGGTGTCGGCGACCGGGGCGAGCCGGCGACGGATCCCGAGCCGGTCACCGAGCAGCGCGTCGATCGCAGCCGGCGCGACGAACGCCAGGCTGGTGGCGGCCGGCACGGTGCCGTACGCGCCGAACATGGGCCTCGGCAGCATCGGCTGCGGGGTCGGGATGGAGGCGTTCGCGTCGCCCATCTGCGCCCAGGCGATCATGCCGCCCTTGATCACCAGGTGCGGCCGGACGCCGAAGAAGACCGGATCCCACAGCACCAGGTCGGCCAGCTTGCCGGGCTCCACCGAGCCGACCTCGCCGTCGATGCCGTGCGCCACCGCCGGGCAGATCGTGTACTTGGCGACGTACCGCCTGGCCCGGATGTTGTCGGCAGCGCCGTCGCCGGGCAGCGCGCCCCGGCGGGCCTTCATCACGTGCGCGGTCTGCCAGGTACGCAGGATGACCTCGCCGACCCGGCCCATCGCCTGCGAGTCCGAGCCGATCATCGAGATCGCGCCGAGGTCGTGCAGGATGTCCTCACCGGCCATCGTGGACGGCCGGATCCGGCTCTCGGCGAACGCCAGGTCCTCCGGCACGCTCGGGTTCAGATGGTGGCAGACCATCAGCATGTCGAGGTGCTCGTCGAGGGTGTTGACGGTGTGCGGGCGGGTCGGGTTGGTCGACGACGGCAGCACGTTCGGCTCGGCCGCCACCCGCATGATGTCCGGTGCGTGCCCGCCGCCGGCCCCCTCGGTGTGGTAGGCGTGGATCGACCGGCCGGCGATCGAACCGAGGGTCGACTCCACGTAACCGGCCTCGTTGAGCGTGTCGGTGTGGATCGCCACCTGCACCCCGGAGGCGTCGGCGACCCGCAGGCAGGCGTCGATCGCCGCCGGGGTGGTGCCCCAGTCCTCGTGCAGTTTGAAGCCGCCGGCCCCGCCGCGCAGCTGCTCCCACAGCGACGCCTCGCTGACCGTGTTGCCCTTGCCGAGCAGCAGCACGTTGACCGGCCAGGGGTCGAGCGCGGCGAGCATCATGCCCAGGTGCCACGGACCGGGGGTGACCGTGGTGGCCTTGGTGCCCTCGGCCGGCCCGGTGCCGCCGCCCATGATCGTGGTGATCCCGCTGGCCAGCGCGGTCTCCAGGATCTGCGGGCAGATCAGGTGTACGTGACTGTCGATCGCCCCGGCGGTGAGGATCTTGCCGTTGCCGGCGATGATCTCGGTGCCCGGCCCGATGACCAGGTCCGGGTGCACGCCGTCCATCGTGTCCGGGTTGCCGGCCTTGCCGAGCGCGACGATCCGGCCGTCGCGGATGCCGACGTCGGCCTTGACGATCCCCCAGTGGTCCAGCACCACCACTCCGGTGATCACCGTGTCCGGAGCGCCGTCGGCCCGGGTCGCCAGGGACTGGCCCATCGACTCGCGGATCACCTTGCCGCCGCCGAAGACCACCTCGTCGCCGTACGCCGGGGTGCCGTCGGCGCCGGGTGGGGTGCACCGGTCCTCTTCGATCTCGATCAGCAGGTTGGTGTCGGCCAGCCGGATCCGGTCACCGGCGGTCGGTCCGAGCAGGGCGGCGTACCGCCGTCGGTCCAGGGTGCTCACGCCGCGTCTCCCGCCTCGTCGCCGTCGCTGTCGCCTGCGGTGCCGCCTGCCGTAGTGCCGGGTCGCCGTTCGTCGACCGGGCCGGCGCACTCGCCGCGCAGCCCGGCGACGATCCGCCGACCGCCCAACGGCACCAGGTCGACCTCGCGGTCCACCCCGGGCTCGAAGCGCACCGACGTGCCGGCGGCCACCGCCAACCGGTGCCCCCAGGCGGCGGCCCGGTCGAAGTCCAGCGCCGGGTTGGCCTCGGCGAAGTGGTAGTGCGACCCGACCTGCACCGGCCGGTCCCCGGTGTTGACCACGGCCAGGGTCAGCACCGGTCGGCCGGAGTTGAGGGTGATCGGCCCGTCGCCGGGGATGAGTTCACCGGGAACGACTGTGCCGCCGTCGGTGCCCGACGGCGTGGGTGGTGCGCTCAATCTCGCTCCTAGGAGATCGGCTCGTGTACGGTCACCAGCTTCGTCCCGTCGGGGAAGGTGGCTTCCACCTGCACCTCGGGGAGCATCTCCGGCACACCGTCGAGCACGTCCTCGCGACCGAGCACGGTGCGCCCGGCCTCCATCAGCTCCGCCACGCTGCGGCCGTCCCGGGCACCTTCCAACAGGAAGGCGGTGATCACCGCGGTCGCCTCCGGGTGGTTGAGCCGGATGCCCCTCTCACGGCGCTTCCAGGCCACGTCGGCTGCGACGTGGATGAGCAGTCGCTCCTGCTCGTGCCGGGTGAGAAACAAAACCGGACCTCCATGAGCGATCGAGACCTGGGTCGTGGCAGATGCTGGCATTCTGACATTTCAATCACGTTACGTACACGTATCCGACTCACTGGGTCGGCGACGCCACCTGCGCAGGTGAGGCGGCGACCGTCACTCGTACAGGGCGGCGTCGACCAGGATCGCCACCCCGTCCGGCAGTTCGCACCGGACCTGGATCTTGAGCTCCTGCATCCCCTCGACGACCGCGTTGAGCGATCCGGGCTGCACGGCGGTCGCCTCGTACTGTCCGCCGCCGACGTCCCACACCAGGCGGCCGTCGCGGGCGCGTTCGCCGACCAGGACCTCGACGTGCATCCGGGCATCCGGTTGGCTGTCGAAATGCGGCCGAACGGTCGCCTGGAAAGTGTCGAATCGGCCGAAGAGTTGATAGGCGACCTCGCTGACCTTGTCATTGCTCTGGTTGCTCGGGCACTTGATCACGATGGCGCGTTGAAACTCGGCGGTCTCCCGTAGTTCGCGCGGAAGTTCCGTGAGATTGGCGGTGCCGGCGTGTGCCGGGAGCGCGGAAAGGTATTCGATCCTGGTCGCGGCCGGTGAGCCACCCGCAGGGGCGTCTGGCGACGTGACCGCCGGCACCGTCGCCGAGGGGGTGGTCGACGCCGGTGGCACCTGGCCTCCGACTGGGAAGCGCCAGTCGAGCACGGCGACGATCACCCCCAGCGTGGTGACCACCAGGCCGACCACCGCCAGCCGTTCGGATATTTTCCGCACCGACCGACGCGGTCGCTCACGGCCTTCACCTGCAGATTGTCCATTGTCAGGCATGGTTCGTCCATCGGGGTAGCGGAGAATGATTGTGGCGGCATGCCACCATTACCTTACTCGATCGACCTAGTGGATCGGTGGCCTCTCCGAGTGCGTCGACGTGAACCGTGCACACGGTTTCTGAGGTCCCTGAGTGATTGTCGGCCGTGCCTGGCCGATGCGCATATGGAGGAACCGATGTCAATAACCGGAGATGGTCCGTCGGCGACAGCTGGTACCGCATCGCCACGGCGATCAACCGGCAGGCTCCAGCGGCTGCTGGTCGGAGTGTCTGTGATGCTTGCGGTGGCCGCGTTCGTGCTCGCCGCCACCGCGACCGTGATCGCCTGGCGGGCTTCGGACCGGGTCGACGCGATGGCGACGCCCGACGGCGGTGACGGCGGGTCGGAGCCGGGCGCGGAGCCGACGATCGAGGCCTCCGCGAGGCCGGACGGGCCGGAGCCGACTGGACTGCCCGATGATGTGCCGTCGGCCAATCCGACCGCGCAGCCGACGCTCGACGCGCAGACCCGGTACACGGTCCACTACTCGCAGGAGCCACTGACGCTGCGGGTGTTCGGCAACAACAGCAGCATGCACGCCGACCTGGACGAGCCGCGGGCCGACGTGCTGTCGTCCGAGGCGGACATCACGTTGCGTGCCGGTTACAGCAACGCGCCGGCCAACCTGGTTCTCGGCCGCGACGTACGCGGCAGCCAGGTGGACGCGCCAGGGCTCACTCCGCACGACTGCTCGGAACAGATCCGTATGGCTCCGCTCGGTGCCGAGGCCCGGGTGCCGGTCCAGCAAGGTGTGGTGCTCTGCCTCTGGACGAGCCGTGCCGCAGCCGTCAACTCGGGCCGGGCGCAGCTTGTCGTGCAGTTGGAGATCACCGGGGCCTCCCCTGATGGGGAGGTCAGCCTGGAGATGAACGCGTGGAAGATCCCGGGGTGAGGATCTGCGACGGGAGCCACCCAAGGTCAGCTTGGATGGCTTCCGTCCCTGTCCGAGCCCGGGTCGGGGGCGGTACGCCGGGTCTCGTCGAAGGCGTTGGCGACCAGGACGTCGGTCGACGAGTGGGCCAGGATGGAGATCACGATGGTCAGCGCGACCAGGTGGAAGACCAGGTCGGCGGCGTCGATGCCGCTGTTGAGCACCAGCAGGCCGTAGACCACCGAGGCGAACCCCTTCGGGCCGAACCACATGGCCGCGACCTGCTCCCGGGCGTGCATGCCGGAACGGAAGAAGGCGACTGCCAGCGCCACCGGCCGCGCCACGACGATCGCCAGCACCGCGAACACCCAGCCGGGCCAGGAGATCTCACCGAGGAACTCGACCGAGATCAGCGCGCCGAAGACCAGCAGGGCGGCCAGCTTCAACAGCTCGGCGACGTTCTCGCCGAAGTGTTCGAAGGCGACCCGCTGGCGGGGGCCGAAGGTGGCGATGGTGCTGCCGGCGGCGAACGCCGCCAGGAACAGGTTGCCGTGGGTGAGCTGCCCCAGGGCGAGCACCAGCAGGCCGATCGCGACGCCGTTGAGTGGGGCGTAGTGCGCCGAGGTGCCGAACCAGCGCAGCCGTTCCAGCATGATCGCCGCCAGCGGTACGGCGACGCCGATCACCAGACCCAGGGCCAGTTCGGTGGCCAGTTCGCCGAGGTGCAGATCAGTGGAGCCGTTGGCGACGGCCAGGAAGAGGATCACGAACGGCAGGGCCAGGCCGTCGTTGGCGCCGGACTCCACGTTGAGCAGGTGCCGCAGCCGGTACGGCACCTTCTGGTTGCCGACCAGCGCGGCGGCGAAGACCGGGTCGGTGGGGGCGAGGACCGCGCCGATCAGCAGCGCCTCCGGCCAGTCCAGGCCGACGACGAGGTGGGCCAGCGCGGCGGTGACGGCCATGGTGAGCGGCAATCCGACGCCCAGTGCCCGGGTCGGCAGCCGCCAGCGAGACCGTAGATCGCGCCAGCCGACCCGCATGCCGTCGCTGAACAGCACCGCGAACAGCGCCAGCTCGGCCAGGGTGCCGACGATGGGGGAGTCGGGCTCGATGTCGAGCACACCGGTGGTCTGCGGGCCGAGGACGAAACCGGCGATCAGGAACAGCGCGGCGGTCGACAGGATGGTGCGGTGCGCCAGCGCCGAGACCAGTACGGCCAGTAGCAGTACGGCGGCGAAGGACAGCAGCAGCATGCGCCCTCCGGTCACCGGGGATGGCGGTTCGAGTGGATCGTACGCCGGACGTGGCCGGGATCGACGCCGAAGCGGATCGGCCGGGCTGACACAATGCGGGTGCAGTCCGTACCCGCGATGAGGAGTTCCGTGCCGTGATTCGTACCCATGACGCTGGCAGCCTGCGCCCGACGCACGCCGGCACGTCGGTGACGCTCGCCGGCTGGGTGGCCCGCCGGCGCGACCACGGCGGTGTCATCTTCGTCGACCTGCGCGACGCCTCCGGCGTGGTGCAGGTGGTGTTCCGCGAGGAGATGCAGCTGGCGCACGCGCTGCGCAACGAGTTCTGCGTCCGGGTGACCGGCACCGTCGACCGCCGCCCGGAGGGCAACGACAACCCGGAGCTGGCCACCGGCGAGATCGAGGTGACCGCGACCGAGCTGACCGTACTGTCGGAGGCGGCGCCGTTGCCGCTGCCGATCGACGATCAGGTCGACGCCGGCGATGACGTCCGGCTGCGGTACCGCTACCTGGACCTGCGGCGCAGCGGGCCGTCGGGGGCGCTGAGGCTGCGGTCGCGGGCCAACCAGATCGCCCGTACGGTGCTGCACGACCGCGACTTCGTGGAGATCGAGACGCCGACGCTGACCCGGTCGACGCCCGAAGGTGCCCGCGACTTCCTGGTGCCGGTGCGGCTGCAGCCCGGCACCTGGTACGCCCTGCCGCAGTCGCCGCAGCTGTTCAAGCAGCTGCTAATGGTCGCCGGCATGGAGCGCTACTACCAGATCGCCCGCTGCTACCGCGACGAGGACTTCCGGGCCGACCGGCAGCCGGAGTTCACCCAGCTGGACATCGAGATGTCGTTCGTCACCCAGGACGACGTGATCGAGCTGGGTGAGTCGATCGTCGGTGCGCTCTGGCGGGAGCTGGCCGGGCACGACATCACCGGACCGGTGCCGCGGATCACCTGGCACGAGGCGATGGACCGGTACGGCTCGGACAAGCCGGACCTGCGCTACGGCGTGGAGCTGACCGAGCTGACCGACTTCCTGCGCGGTACGGCGTTCCGGGTGTTCGCCGGGGCGATCGACGCGGGCGGCTACGTCGGCGCGGTGGTGATGCCCGGCGGTGCCGCGCAGACCCGTAAGGAGCTCGACGGCTGGCAGGACTGGGCCAAGGCGCGCGGCGCGCGGGGCCTGGCGTACGTGGTGCTGGACGCCGAGACCGGTGAGCCGCGTGGGCCGGTGGCGAAGAACCTGTCGGCGGAGCACCTGGGTGGGCTGGCCGACGCGGTCGGCGCCAAGCCCGGTGACGCGATCTTCTTCGCTGCCTCGACCAACCGGCGGGAGGCGCAGGAGTTGCTCGGCGCGGCCCGCATCGAGATCGCCCGGCGGGCCAACCTGATCGACGAGAGCGCGTGGGCGTTCTGCTGGGTGATCGACGCGCCGATGTTCGAGCCGACCGAGGAGGGCGGCTGGACGGCGGTGCACCACCCGTTCACCTCGCCGACCGACGAGTGGCTGGACCGTTTCGATGGTGCCCCTGGCGAGGCTCTGGCGTACGCGTACGACATCGTCTGCAACGGCAATGAGATCGGCGGTGGCTCGGTTCGTATCCACCAGGGGGATGTCCAGCGGCGGGTCTTCGACCTGCTGGGCATCACCGAGCAGGAGGCGTCGGACAAGTTCGGCTTCCTGCTGGAGGCGTTCAAGTACGGCCCGCCGCCGCACGGCGGTATCGCGTTCGGCTGGGACCGGATCTGCATGCTGCTGGCCGGGGTGGACTCGATCCGTGAGGTGATCGCGTTCCCGAAGACCCGGGGCGGGTTCGACCCGTTGACCCAGGCGCCGACGCCGATCACCGCGCAGCAGCGGGCGGAGGCCGGGGTGGACGCGAAGCCGAAGCCGCCGGCCGGTGTCGCGCCGACCCCGGCGGCCGGTACGGCCGGGGTGGCCGCTCCGGTGGAGCCGTCCTGACCTGCGGACAAGTGGATGAGTGGGCTGGGCCCGGGTGCGGTACGCACCCGGGCCCAGCTGCGTCTTGAGCGCAGGACGCTGGTTGCAGAGAAAGTGTGCAAAGATGTTGTGCACACTTCCTTTGTATAGTTACTCTGCATCTCATGGACGAGCAACTCTCGACGGTCTGGCTCACCGGGGACCAGGTCCGCACCCTGGCCCACCCGCTGCGGCTGCGGCTGCTCGGCGCGCTGCGCCTGGACGGCCCGGCGACCGCCACCACCCTGGCCCACGAGCTGGGCACCAACACCGGCGCCACCAGTTACCACCTGCGCAAGCTCGCCGACGCCGGGCTGGTCCGCGAGGAGCCGGCCCGGGGCACCGGCCGGGAACGCTGGTGGCGGGCGGTGCACCAGGAAACCGCCTGGCACAACACCGCCTTCGACGCCGACCCGGATGCCCGCGCGGCCGCCGACTGGCTCAACAGTTATTTCCTTCAGCTGTTCGTCCAGCGTGCCGAGGAGTGGCACACCGCCCGGGACGGTTACCCGCCGCAGTGGCGTGCGGCGGCCGACTACTCCGACACCCGGTTGACCCTCACCGCCGACCAGTTGCGTCGACTCAACGCCGAAATCGCCGAGGTCGTCGAGCGCTACCGCACCGACCCCGGCCCCGGCGACGGCGTGCCCGAGCAGGTGCTGCTCTACAAGTACGCCTTCCCCCGGGTCATCAAGGGCGGTGACCGGGACGGTACGGCCGGGGACGAGCCGGTCGGAGACGAACGGTGACCGGAGGATTGACCGTACGCCAGATCCACCGGCGTTACCTGGTCCTGCACAGTCTGCGCTGGGCGCCCACCGGGCTGCTGATCCCGGTCACGGTGCTGCTGATGCTCGAACGTGGGCTTGCCCTGCCGCAGATCGGCCTGGTCGTCGCCGCACAGGGGTTCGCCGTACTGCTGCTGGAGTTGCCGACCGGCGGCCTGGCCGATGCGATCGGCCGCAAGCCGGTACTGATCGGTGCCGCTCTGGCGAACCTGGCGTCGCTGACGCTGCTCGTGATCGCCGACTCGTTCGGGGTGTTCGTCGCCGCGCTGCTGCTGCAGGGTGTCTACCGGGCGTTGGAGAGCGGGCCGCTGGAGTCCTGGTACGTTGACGCGACGCTGGCCGCCGACCCCGACGCGCGGTACGAGGACGGCCTGGGCCATGGTGGCGTGGTCGCCGGTCTGACCATCGCCGCCGGGGCCCTGACCTCCGGCGTGCTGGTGGCGATCGGTCCGGTCGGGCCGGTCAGCGCGTTGACCGGACCGGTCGTGGTCGCCGGGGCGCTGCAGGTCGTCGGCCTGCTCGGCCTGGCAATGCTGCTGGTCGAGGTACGCCCGGCGGCCGGGGCGTCGACGCTGGGTGCGTCGGTCCGGCAGGTGCCCGCCGTGGTGCTCGGCGCGCTGCGGCTGCTGCGGCGTTCCCGGATCCTGCTCGCTCTGATCGCGGTCGAGCTGTTCTGGGGATTCGGCATGATCTCCTTCGAGACGCTGATGCCGGTACGGCTGGCGGAGGTAGCTGGCGATGCCGACCGGGCGGCGGCGCTGCTCGGCCCGGTCGGCGCGGTGGCCTGGTTGGCGTCGGCCGGTGGCGCCGCGCTGGTGCCGGCGCTGAGCCGCCGGCTCGGCGCGCCGGTGACCGCCGCCGCGTTCCGGATCCTGCAAGGGGCGACCGTGGTCGCGATGGCGCTGCTCGCCGGGCCGGTCGGGGTGATCGCCGCCTACCTGGCCTGCTACGCCGTCCACGGCGCGTCGAATCCGGTGCACCTGGGTCTGCTGCACCGGCAGGTGGACGGCCCGCACCGGACCAGCGTGGTGTCACTCAACTCGATGGTCGCCCAACCGGCCGGTGCCCTCGGCGGGGTGGTGCTGCTGGGTGTCGCCGGCGCTGCCTCGGTCAGCCTGGCGATGCTGGTCGGCGCGGCGGTGCTGGCGGCGGCCGCGCCGCTGTACCTGGTGGCCCGGCGCCCGCGCCCGGTGCCGGATCCCGGGGCGCGCCCGGTGCCGACCCCGACGGCGGGGGCGTCGGTGTGACCCGACCGGCGGCGCCGACCTGGTCCTACCTGGATTGGCCAAGGGGTCTGCCGGGTATGGCAGAGCCGACCCACTGAACCCCCCAGGAGGATGTCATGCTCGCCATCGTCGCGGCAGTCGTCTTTGGTTTCGCCCTGCTTCTCGACCTGCTCAACACCGATCTGGGTGCCCCGGACCTGTTCAACTGGAACACGCTGGTGCTGATCGGGCTGCTCTGCCTGGCGCTGTTCCATGCCGGCATCGGGAACCGCCGCTGGTCCCGGCGTCGGCGGTGAACCGGCGGACGGGCTGACCTGAGCCGTCGTTCGGCGCGCGCCGCCAATCCCCATCGGGTCCGACGCGCCACCTACCCACCGGGGCCGACAGGTAGCCGGTGACCAGGGACGGCTCCCTACGCGTCGGGCGGTGTCCGGGCCCGATCTCGGCGGGTTTCCGGCAGCCGAGATCGGGCCGGTACTGTCTTCGTGATGGAGTCCGACGCCCTTTTCACCTACCCCGCTTCCGGGGGGCGGCCCGACGTGGCGCCCCCCGGAAGCGCCGTGGTGTCAGGCGGGGTCGGCAGCAGCGGCGCCGCCCCTGACCCGCAGGCACCGCTGCCGGTACGGATGCGCCCGGCCAGCATCGACGAACTGGTCGGCCAGGGTCACCTGCTGGCGCCGGGTGCCCCGCTGCGGCAACTGGTGACCGGGGCGGCGCCGATGTCGGTCATCCTGTGGGGCCCGCCGGGCTGCGGCAAGACCACCGTCGCCCACCTGGTGGCCCGGGCCACCGACCGGCGGTTCGTCGCGATGTCGGCGCTGTCCGCCGGGGTCCGCGATGTCCGCGCCGTGATCGACGAGGCCCGTCGGCAGCGGCGCACCGGGGGTCTGCCGACCGTCCTGTTCATCGACGAGGTGCACCGCTTCAGCAAGACCCAGCAGGATTCGCTGCTGGCGGCGGTGGAGGACCGGACGGTGACACTGCTGGCCGCCACCACGGAGAATCCCCACTTTTCGGTCATCTCGCCGTTACTGTCGCGGTGTGTCCTGCTCACCTTGCGTCCGCTCACCGACGACGCGGTCCGCGACCTGCTGCGCCGGGCGGTGACCGACCCGCGTGGGCTCGGCGGGGCGCTGCGGTTGTCGGCGCCGGCCGAGGACCATCTCGTCCGGCTCGCCGGCGGCGACGTCCGCAAGGCGTTGACCGCGCTGGAGGCTGCGGCTGCGGCGGCGACCGCCCGCGACGTCGACGAGATCGACCTCGACACCGCCGAGCAGGCGATCGACGTCGCTGCGGTCCGCTACGACCGCGACGGCGACGCGCACTACGACGTCACCAGCGCGTTCATCAAGAGCATGCGTGGCTCCGACGTCGACGCCGCACTGCACTGGCTGGCCCGGATGCTGGTCGCGGGCGAGGACGCCCGCTTCATCGCCCGGCGCATCGTCATCTTCGCCAGCGAGGACGTCGGGATGGCGGACCCGGGTGCGTTGTCGGTGGCGACCGCCGCCGCCCACGCCGTCGAGTACGTCGGCCTGCCGGAGGCACAGCTCAACCTCGCGCAGGCGGTGATCCACCTGGCCACCGCTCCCAAGTCCAACTCGGCCACCACCGCGCTGTCCGCCGCGATCGCCGACGTACGGGCCGGCAAGGGTGGGGCGGTGCCGGCACACCTGCGCGACAGCCACTACTCCGGTGCCCGGCAGATCGGCCACGGCCGCGGCTACCGTTACCCGCACGACGATCACCGTGGCGTGGTCACCCAGCAGTACCCACCCGACGAACTCGCCGGTGTCGACTACTACCGGCCGACCGAGCATGGTGCGGAGCGCGCCGTCGCCGCGCGGATGCCGGTGCTGCGTCGTATCGTGCGTGCGACATCCGGCCCGGCGTCCGACAACGCCACCGCATCCGATGACAGCGGCAGCCTGGCTGCCGGGGAGGTACACCAGTGAGAGCGCGCGGTTCTGACCGCCCGGATGCACCCGACGAGCGTCGTGAGGCCAAGGCCAAGGGCCGCCGGTGGGGCCGGGCACAGGTCGAGGAAGAGGTCAGCGGCGAGGAGACCGGCTGGCTGGACGACCTGCGTACCGCCAAGGAACAGCAGGTCGACATCGGGCCCGGCGGTGGCGGCGACCGCCCGTCGCCCGAGGGCCCGCCGCCACGCGCGCAGCGGCCCGCTCCGCCCCCGCCCGCCGGGGGGGCCGCACCGGCAGATGTCCGGCGGCCCGAGCCGCCCCGGCCGCCCGGACCGCCGCCTCCGGGCCGTGACCCGAACAGGCCTGCCCCGCAGCCGTCCGCTCCCGGCGTGCCGGTTCCGCAGTCCGGCAACGCCCCGCCGTTGCCGTCCGCGCGGGCGGCAACGGCCCCGCCCGCTCCAGGCCGGCCCGGCGTCCGACCGGCACCGGGTCCGGGCGAGCGGCCGGGTCCGGGTGACCGGTTCGGTACGGGCGAGCGGCCCGGCCCGGGTGACCGGTTCGGTACGGGCGAGCGGCCCGGCCCGGGCTCCGGCGAGCCGGACCGGGGACCATCTCCCGCACCGACCCGTGGCGGCCGACGCCGTGCCCCGGAGCCTGACGACCCGGCCGACACCTGGTCGGACCGCTCCGGTCCCCGCCCGGGTTTTCCTACGGGCCAACGACACCGGGCTGATGCCGCGCCGACGCCTGGCCCAGGGTCACCGGTCGGACCGGTGTCGCCGGCCGGCGACGGTCCGCCACCGGCGGGTCGCCCCGGCACGTCACCCTCCGCCGGGCCGGTGTCGCCGGCACCTGGCGGTCCGCGCCGCAGCCCGGGCCGCGGTGGTATGGCCGCGCCGGTGGTACCCGGCCCCGGCGGCGCGCTGCCGCCCGGCCGTGACTCTCGGCACGACCCTTCGCCCGAGCCGCCCGGCCGCCCGGCCGCCCGGCCGGCCGGCCCCCCACCGGCGGCCCGGGTCGGCATGCCCAGTGCCGGCGCCGCAGCCAGGGTGCGTCCGCCTGGGCACGACGATCCGCCGACCGCCGGGTACCGCGACGCGCCACCGCCCGGCGTCGGGCGGCCACCGATGCACGGCCAGCCACGGCCGCCCGCTCCCGGGCGGTTCGACCACCCGGAGCACCCGGGCGGCGGCATGTTCCCGGGTCGGCCGTCCGGCGACGGCCCACAACGGCCCGTCTCCGGCGCCGGTGGCCCCCCTCGGCCGGTCTCCGGCGCTGGAGGCCCGGGTGCCGGTGGCCCGCAGCGTCCTGTCTCGGGTGCCGGTGGTCCGCCCCGGCCCGTGTCCGGTGGCCCGCAGCGTCCTGTCTCGGGTGCCGGTGGCCCTCCTCGACCGGTCTCCGGCGCTGGGGCGAGCGCCCCGGTGGCACGGGCGGCTGCGGCCGCCCCGGTCCGGCCCGCCGATCAACCACCGATGCCCGGACCGGGCGGCCCCCGACCGCCGGTCGGCCCCGGCCCCGCCCGAGGTGTCCCGGACGGTGGTCCGCGCCCGGGACCGGGCCCCGGTGGTCAACGTCCCGCACCCGGGCCGGCCGGTCCCCGGTCGGCGCCGGACGGCCCGCGACCGGTGACCGGGGCGGCAGGCGCACCACCGCTCCACGGCAGACCCGGACGCCCGTCGGCGTCGCCGGAGGATCCGACCGAGATCCGCCCCCGGGATCCGGCCGCCCTGCGCGCCCCCGGGCCCGTCGCCGACCGTGGCGGGCGGACAGCGGTGGCCGCCGTACCCAGGCCGGTAGCCGGCACGCCGCACGGCGGTCCCGGGCCCGACGGACCAGGCCGGGACGACCCTGGCCGCGACGCCGCAGGAGCCACCGGCGCGATCCGGTCCGCCGCCGGCGGCCCGGTCCGGCCCGGTGCCGGCCCGGACGACGGTGCGTCGGGGCCCGACGGCGTTGCCGACGACGAGTCGACCCGGCAGCAGCGGCGCCTCCGCGCGGTGGCGCTGATCATGGTCGCGGTGGTCGTCCTGGCGGCGCTTCCGCTCTACTTCGGGATCCGGGCGGCGACCCGGGATCCGGTGTTCAACTCTCTCGACCGGCTCGACGTGCCCGGCTGGGCGGCGCTGGAGAGCACCGACGCCGTCAGCGGCAGCCGGTGGTGCCTGATCGACTGCCGGTTCCGCGAGCGGACCATGACCTCCGAACGTGGCCCTGAGGAGACCGCCCAGGTCTACACGGCGGCGCTCACCGACGCGGGCTGGCTGCCGTGGAAGGTCGAGCTCTGCCCGTCCCAGCCGGTCGACGGCCAGTACACCTGCTGGACCCGTGACGAACTCACGTTGGATCTGTGGGTCCGGCCGCCGGCCTGCTCGGAGGACCTGCTCGCGCAGCGGCCGACGGTCGAACCGCCGGCCGGTGACGCCGCCGAGGGGGATCCGGCCGCTGAACCGCCGGGCAGCGGGGCCGACAACTGCAGCGGATCCGTGGTGTCGATCAAGGTGCGCAACGCCATCGACGACGACCGGATGAAGCCGCAACCGAGCCTCGACCCGTCGTTGACAGGTGAGGATCCCGACCCGGTGTATACCGACGACCCGCTGCTGGACCTGGACGTCGAACCGTCGTGAGCGGACCTCCGTCACGGACGGTAGGGTCTGCACCGGTGGCGCCGCGTCCGGTGCGTACTGCGGCGGAGCAGCGACGACGACCGACGCTGGCGCCGGGGTGCGCGGCCGGCGTGGCAGGTGGTTGGTGAACGAGGAGGACAGGCAGGCATGGACGGTGGACAGATCGCGGCACTGGTGGCCGCCGGGGCGTTCCTGATGCTCGTGCTCGTGCTGGCGGTGCCGATTCTGCGACTGCGGCACACGGTGGACGCGGCGACCCGGGCGATCAACGACCTCAACGACCGGACCGGGCCGCTGCTCGGCCAGGTGAACGCCTCGGTCGAGAACGTGAACACCGCTCTCGGACAGATGCACACGACCCTCGACGGCGTGAACATCCAGCTTGCCAAGATCGACACGATGACTTCGCACGCCCAGAACGTGACCGCCAATGTGGCCAACCTGGCCACTGTGGTCTCGGCCGCGGCGGCCAATCCGCTGGTCAAGGTGGCCGCCTTCGGGTACGGCGTACGTCGGGCCGCCTCCGCCCGGCGCAACGCCGAAGCCGAGCGCGACGTCCGCGCCGAACTCAAGCAGCGACGCCGGGCGGCCCGGCGCAACGCCGGATGACCGGGAGGACGCTGTCATGAAACGCCTGCTCTGGCTCGGCGTCGGCCTCGCTGTCGGTGCGCTGGTGGTGCGCAAACTCACCCGGACCGCCCAGTCGTACACCCCTGCCGGGATCGCCTCGTCGCTGTCGGAATCCGCTGGTGGTCTGGTGGAGTCGGTCCGTACCTTCGTGGAAGACGTCCGTGACGGCATGGCCGAGCGTGAGCAACAGATCCAGGCCGCGTTCGCCGAGGGCGTGGCGTTCGATGACCAGTTCGCCGAGCTGCGGGGCGACCCACGCATCGGCGACGACGAGATATTCCCCCAGGAGGACGTCCGGTGAAAACGGCGGAGATCAAGCGGCGGTTCCTCGCGCACTTCGAGGCCAACGGCCACGCCGTGGTGCCGTCCGCTCCGCTGCCCGCGATCGATGACCCGAACCTGCTGTTCATCAACGCGGGCATGGTGCAGTTCGTGCCGTACTTCCTCGGCCAGCGCACCCCGCCGTTCCAGCGGGCGACGAGCGTGCAGAAGTGCATCCGGACGCCGGACATCGACGAGGTCGGCAAGACCTCACGGCACGGCACGTTCTTCCAGATGAACGGCAACTTCTCGTTCGGCGACTACTTCAAGCAGGGCGCGATCCCGCTCGCCTGGGACCTGTCGACCAAGCCGGTGGAGCAGGGCGGGTTCGGCATGGACCCGGAGCGGATCTGGGTGACGGTCTACCTCGACGACGACGAGGCCGCCGACATCTGGCGGCAGACCGGGGTGCCGGCGCACCGGATCGTGCGCCGGGGCAACAAGGACAACTTCTGGTCGATGGGCATCCCCGGCCCGGCGGGGCCGTGTTCGGAGCTGTACTACGACCGGGGTCCGGCGTACGGGCCCGACGGCGGTCCGGAGGTCGACGAGGACCGGTTCCTGGAGTTCTGGAACCTGGTCTTCATGCAGTACGAGATCACCAACGTGCAGAGCAAGGAGGTCTTCGACATCGTCGGGGACCTGCCGAAGAAGAACATCGACACCGGCATGGGCCTGGAGCGGATCGCCTCCATCCTGCAGGGGGTGGACAACCTCTACGAGATCGACGAGGTACGCCCGATCCTGGACCGGGCCGCCCAGCTGACCGGCAAGCGGTACGGTGCCGGCTCCGGTCAGGCGGCGAGCGAGTCGCACCCCGACGACGTACGGCTGCGGGTGATCGCCGACCACGTGCGGACCTCGCTGATGCTCATCGGCGACGGGGTGACCCCGAGCAACGAGGGTCGTGGCTACGTGTTGCGCCGGATCATGCGGCGGGCGATCCGGTCGGTGCGGCTGCTCGGCTGGCAGGACCGGGCGTTGCCGGAGCTGCTTCCGGTGGCCCGCGACTGCATGGCGCCGTCGTATCCGGAGCTGGCGGCCGACTTCGAGCGGATCTCGACGTACGCCTACGCCGAGGAGGACGCGTTCCTGTCGACGCTGCGTTCCGGGACGACGATCCTGGACCTGGCCATCTCCGAGACGAAGACGGCCGGCGGCGCGAAGCTCTCCGGTGACAAGGCGTTCCAGCTGCACGACACCTACGGTTTCCCGATCGACCTGACCTTGGAGATCGCCGCCGAGCAGGGGCTGTCGGTGGATTCCGACGGGTTCCGCCGGTTGATGTCCGAGCAGCGGGCGCGGGCCAAGGCGGACGCGCAGGCGCGCAAGACCGGGCACGTCGACATGTCGGCGTACCGGGGGGTGCTCGACGCCGGTGGGGCGGTGGACTTCACCGGGTACGCCGAGGTCGCGCGGGAGTCGCGGGTGCGGGCGGTGCTCGGCGCGGGCGGTGTGTCGCTGCCGGTCGCGGGCGAGGGCGACGTGATCGAGTTGGTGCTCGACAGTACGCCGTTCTACGCCGAGGGCGGTGGTCAGCAGCCGGACACCGGTCGGCTGACCGTGGGTGCCGGCGAGGTCGAGATCTTCGACGTCCAGTCCCCGGTTCCGGGGCTGGTCGTGCACAAGGCGAGGGTGGTCCGTGGCGAGGTGCGCACGGGGGAGACCGGGTACGCCGAGATCGACATCGCGCGTCGCCGGGCGATCTCGCGGTCGCACACCGCGACCCACCTGGTGCACCAGACGATGCGCAACTTCCTCGGTGAGTCGGCCACTCAGGCGGGTTCGCTGAACGCGCCGGGTCGGCTGCGGTTCGACTTCAACACCCCCGGCGCGGTGCCGCCGTCGGTGCTTGTCGACATCGAGCAGCAGGTCAACGAGGTGCTGCTGCGTGACCTGGAGGTCAACGCGTTCATCACCTCGCAGGAGGAGGCGCGGCGGCTCGGCGCGATGGCGCTGTTCGGTGAGAAGTACGGCGACGAGGTGCGGGTGGTCGAGGTCGGCGACTACGCCCGGGAGCTGTGCGGCGGCACCCACGTCACCCGTTCCGGTCAGCTGGGCCTGGTCAAGATCCTGTCCGAGTCGTCGATCGGGTCCGGGGTCCGCCGGGTGGAGGCACTGGTCGGGATCGACGCGTTCAACTTCCTGGCCCGTGAGCACCTGCTGGTCGCCCGGCTCGCCGAGCTGTACCGGGTGCCGTCCGAGCAGGTGGCCGACCGGGTGCAGCAGACCGTCACCCAGCTGCGCGACGCGGAGAAGGAGCTGGAGAAGCTGCGGGCGCAGCTGGTGCTGGGCGGCGCGGCGGCGCTCGCGGCGCAGGCCCGTGACCTTCGTGGGGTGGCGTACGTCGGCACCGAGGCGCCCGACGGTGCGGGCGGCAACGACGTGCGCACGCTGGCTCAGGAGATCCGGGGCAAGATCGATCCGGCCCGGCCGGGGGTGGTCGCGGTGGTGGCCCGCTCCAACGGCAAGGCGTCGCTGGTGGTGGCGGTGAACGCGGCGGCCAAGGCGCGTGGTGTGGCCGCCGCTGATCTGGTCAAGGGCGCGCTGCACGGCCGGGGTGGCGGCAACGCCGACCTGGCCCAGGGCGGTGGCCTGCCGGCGGCGGAGGCGGCGAGTCTGCTGGTCGCCGTCGAGAAGGCGATCGCCGAGGCGCCGTGACCCGGGCGGAGACGGGCGGGTCGGCGCCGTACGGGTTCGTTCGTGGGCGCCGGCTCGGGGTGGACGTGGGTCAGGTCCGGGTCGGGCTGGCGATCAGCGATCCGGACGGCATCCTGGCCACTCCGTTGCTGACGGTGCAGCGCGACCTGTCGACCGCCGGTACCGGAGACACTACCGTTCCAGCCGATATTGCCAGAATTGTCCAGATAGTCAGCGAACACGAGGTACGGGAGGTTATCGTCGGCCTGCCGGTGAACCTCGCCGGTCGTCACGGCCCGGCGGCCGATGCCGTCAGCGCGTACGTCCGCTCACTGAGCGTGGCGATTTCGCCGATTCCGGTCCTGATGACCGACGAAAGGATGTCGACGGTGGTCGCTAGCCGTAGGCTGTCGGAGCGGGGCGTACGAGGACGGCGCCAGCGCGCGGTGGTCGACCAGGCGGCCGCCGTGGAGATCCTGCAGAGCTGGCTGGACGCGCAGCGGAGGCGGATGTGATGATCGACGAACTGGACCTCGCTTTCGAGGACCGGGCCGACAAGGGCCGGCACCGTCGTGGCGCGCGCCGCAAGTCCTCGGGCGGCGGCGGGCGCGGCAAGACCGCTGCGGCCCTGCTGGTCACCCTGCTGATGCTCGGTGTGCTCGGCGGTGGTGTCTGGTACGGCTTCGACCGGCTGCAGAACTACTTCGCCACCCCCGACTACGACGGCGGCGGCACCGGCCAGGTGGTCGTGCAGGTCCGTCCCGGTGACTCCGCCACCGACATCGGCAACACCCTGGTCGAAGCCGGGGTGATCAAGAGCACCAAGGCCTTCACCAACGAGGCGCGCTCGAACTCCCGCAGCCAGAACATCCAACCGGGCTTCTACAACCTGCGTCTGGAGATGAGCGCGGCGACCGCGCTGAGTCTGCTGCTCGACCTGGAGAACAAGGTTTCCAACCGGGTCACCATCCCGGAGGGGCGCACCGCCAAGCAGATCTACCAGGCGCTGGCCGAAGCGACCGACATCCCGGCCGAGGAGTTCGCCGCCGCCGCGCAGGACCCCCTGGCCCTCGGCGTGCCCGACTGGTGGCTCACCCGGACCGACGGCGAGCAGGTCACCGCGTCGGCGGAGGGCTTCCTCTTCCCCGACACCTACGACTTCGATCCGAACGTCACCGCCCCGGAGATCCTCACCCTGATGGTCGACCGGTTCCTGACCGTCACCGGCGAGATGGAGTACGCCGAACAGGTCCAGGCGGAGCGGGGCGGGATCAGCCCGTACGAGGCATTGATCGTGGCGTCGCTGGCCCAGGCCGAGGCGGGCATCGCCGAGGACCTCGCCAAGGTCGCCCGGGTGGCCTACAACCGGGTCTACAGCGAGACCTTCCCCTGCAGCTGTCTGCAGTTCGACGTGACGGTCAACTACTACTGGGAGCTGACCGGCAAGCCGACCAAGGCGTCCAAGGACATGACCCGGGAGGAGCTGTACGACGCGAACAACCCGTACAGCACCCACGCCCACAGCGGGCTGCCACCCACGCCGATCAACAACCCTGGCCGGGCCGCGCTCGAAGGGTCGGTCAACCCGCCGGACGAGGACTGGGTCTTCTTCGTCGCCATCGACAAGGAGGGCCGCTCGGCGTTCGCCACCACCGTCGAGGAACATGACGCGAACATCGAGATCGCCCGACGGAATGGCATCCTCTGACCTGCCCGGCGGGTCCCGTACCGGGGCCCGTCCGGTCGACAGGCACCGGGCCGCGGTGCTCGGCACGCCGATCGCCCACTCGCTCTCCCCGGTGATCCACAACGCCGGGTACCGGGCCGCCGGACTGACCGACTGGCACTACACCGCGATCGAGTGCGCCGAGTCGCAACTGGCCGACCTGATCGCCGGCCTGGGCCCGCAGTGGGCCGGCCTGTCGGTCACCATGCCGCTCAAGGAGGCGGCGCTCGCGGTGGCCGACCGGGCCAC
The DNA here is from genome assembly GCF_030345095.1 of Solwaraspora sp. WMMA2056. Lineage (NCBI taxonomy): Bacteria > Bacillati > Actinomycetota > Actinomycetes > Micromonosporales > Micromonosporaceae > Solwaraspora > Solwaraspora sp. WMMA2056. Next base: position 5,087,809 of record NZ_CP128360.1, on the reverse strand, counting down.
GCCGGTGGCGGCCGCGATCGGCGCGGCCAACACCCTGGTACGCCGACCCGACGGCACCTGGTCGGCCGACAACACCGACGTCGGCGGGATGGTCGCGGTGCTGCGGGAGGCCGGAGTCGGTGCCGGGGCGCGGTTCACCGTCCTCGGTGCCGGCGGTACCGCGCGGGCCGCGCTGGCCGCCGCCGCCGCCCTCGGCGCCGGTCAGGTGCAGGTGGTGGCCCGTCGCGCGGCCGCGATCGCCGATCTGGCCCCGGTCGCCGACGCCCTCGCGGTCCCGGTCACCGGTGTCGGCTGGGACGACCACGCCGCCCTGGCCGAGGCCGTCGACGTGGTGGTGTCGACCGTGCCCAAAGGCGTCGCCGACCCGCTCGCCGGCCTGCTGGGCTGGACACCTGCGACGGTCTGCTTCGACGCCATCTACGACCCCTGGCCGACCCCGCTTGCCACGGCGGCGGCCGCCGCCGGCTGCCGTGTGGTGTCCGGTCTCGACCTGCTGCTCGCCCAGGCGATCGGCCAGTTCGAACAGTTCACCGGGGTCGCCGCGCCGGTGCCGGCGATGCGGGCGGCGCTGCACGCCGCCCGGTCAGCCACGGTCGCGCCCGGTCAGCGTCAGCACGGCGACCAGTGACAGCCCGGCCGCACCGCAGATGATCAGCGCCATCGGTAGCGCGTCGCCGGTGCCGGCCAGCCCGACCAGCGGGGCGGCCAGCGCGCCGATCCCGGAGCCGGTGGCACCCAGCAGGGCGGCGGCGGTCCCGGCGTGCCGGGCGTGGTGCTCCAACGCCAACGCGGTGCCGTTGGGCATCAGCATCCCGACGGTGGCGACATACACCGCCAGCGGCACCAGCACCAGCACCAGCGTGCCGGTGCCGGCCCCGGCGACCAGCAGCCCGGCGGCGGCCAGCCCGGCGACCAGCGCGCCGACGAACAGCCGGCGTGGCCCGTGGCGGCCCACCAGCCGGGCGTTGAGCTGGCCGAGACCGATCAACCCGATCGCGTTGACCCCGAACACCACGCTGTACGCGGCGGCGGACAACCCGAACCCGTCCTGCAGCACGTACGGCGACCCGGCGATGTAGGTGAACAGTCCGGCGAAGGCCAGGCCCTGGGTCAGCGCGTAGCCGACGAAGGCCCGGTCGGTCAGCAGCAGCCGCACCGCCCGGGCGGTCCCGGCCAACCCGTCGGGGTTGCGGCGCTGCACCGGAAGGGTTTCCGGCAGCCACCGGGCGAGCACGACGGCGAGCAGCGCGGCGATCACCGCCAGGGCGACGAAGATGCCCCGCCAGGAGGTGAACCGCAGCACCACCGCGCCGAGCGCCGGTGCGGCGATCGGCGCCACCCCGAAGATGATCAACAGCCGGGAGAAGAACCGCACCGCGTCGGCACCGGAGTAGAGGTCCCGCACGACGGCGCGGGCGACCACCACCCCGATGCCACCGGCGAAACCCTGCGCCAGGCGCAGCCCGGCGAGCGCCTCGGCGGTCGGCGCCAGCGCGCAGGCCAGGCTGACCACGACGTATCCGGCCGTGCCCACCAGCACCGGTCGACGCCGGCCCCACCGGTCGCTGAGCGGACCGCCGACAAGTTGGCCGAGGGCGACGCCGATCAGACAGGCGGTCAGCGACAGCTGCACCCGGGCCGGTGCCGCACCGAGGTCGTCACTGATCGCCGGAAACGCCGGCAGGTACATGTCGATCGACAGCGGACCGACCGCGGTGACCGCGCCCAGCAGGACGAGCAGCACCGCCGGTCGGCGGCGGACGTCGTACGGCACGGTGGCCACCCCCCCGGAATCCCACCAACCGTACGGTAGGTCGGGCCGGCCGCCGTCTCATGGGTGCGCCACGTTCGTGGTGTCCGCGGCGGGTGCCTGCCGCATCACGCCGTGGTGTCCGGAGGGCGGGACGGCCGGGCCGCGCGGTGCCGGCCGCCGGCCCGGTCGTGGCACACTTTCCGACGTGTTGCGCTGGCTGACTGCAGGTGAATCCCATGGCCCCGCGCTGGTGGCCCTCCTCGAAGGCGTTCCCGCCGGCGTCGAGGTGACCAGCGCCGAGATCGGCCGCGAGCTGGCCCGCCGCCGACTCGGCTACGGCCGGGGTGCGCGGATGGCCTTCGAACAGGACGAGATCGAGATCATCGGCGGTCTGCGGCACGGGGTGACGCTGGGCAGCCCGGTGGCGATCCGGGTCGGCAACTCGGAGTGGCCGAAGTGGCGCACGGTGATGGCGGCCGATCCGGTCGACCCGGACGAGCTGGCCGGCCAGGCCCGCAACGCCCCGCTGACCCGGCCCCGGCCAGGGCACGCCGACCTGGCCGGGATGCAGAAGTACGGCCACACCGACGCGCGGCCGATCCTGGAGCGGGCCAGCGCGCGGGAGACCGCGGCCCGGGTCGCGGTCGGTACGGTCGCCCGGGCGCTGTGCCGCCAGGCACTCGGCATCGAGATCGTCTCGCACGTGGTCGAGCTGGGGTCGGTCGCGGCCAAGCCGGGGCTGCAGCCACGCCCGGAGGACGCCGAACGGGTCGACGCCGACCCGCTGCGCTGCCTCGACCCGGAGGCGAGCGCCCGCATGGTCGCCGAGGTCGACGCGGCGAAGTCCGACGCCGACACCCTCGGCGGCATCGTGGAGGTGCTCGCCTACGGCGTACCGCCGGGGCTGGGCAGCCACGTGCAGTGGGACCGCAAGCTGGACGCCCGGCTCGCCACCGCGCTGATGTCGATCCAGGCGATCAAGGGTGTGGAGATCGGTGACGCCTGGCAGCAGGCCCGCTCACGTGGCTCGGTCGCCCACGACGAGATCATCCCCACCGCGTCGGGGGTCCGACGGGTGACCGACCGGGCCGGCGGCCTGGAGGGCGGGATCAGCACCGGTGAACCACTGCGGGTACGGGCGGCGATGAAGCCGATCTCGTCGCTGAACCGGGCGCTGTCGACAGTGGACGTCACCACCGGTGAGCCGGCGACGGCGATCAACCAGCGTTCCGACGTCTGTGCCGTCCCGGCGGCGGCGGTGGTGGCCGAGTCGATGGTGGCGCTGGTGCTCGCCGAGGCGCTGACCGAGAAGTTCGGCGGCGACTCGGTCGCCGAGATCCGCCGCAACCTCGGCGGCTACCTGGACCATCTGGTGATCCGCTGATGGCACCGGTGTGTGTGCTGGTCGGCGCGCCCGGGGCCGGCAAGACCAGCACCGGTGAGGCGTTGGCCGCGCTGCTGGGCTGCGAGTTCCGCGACACCGACACGGAGATCGTCGCCGCCGCCGGCAAACCCATCCCGGAGATCTTCGTCGACGACGGCGAGGCGCATTTCCGGGAGTTGGAGCAGGCCGCCGTAAGCGACGCGCTGCGCACCTGCGCCGGGGTGCTGGCCCTGGGCGGCGGTGCGGTCCTGGCCGAGGCGAACCGGGCGCTGCTGGCCGGCCATACGGTGGTCTACCTGAGCGTCGAGCTGGCCGACGCGGCCCGCCGGGTCGGGCTCGGCGCCGGCCGCCCGTTGTTGGCGCTCAACCCCCGGGCGACCCTCAAACACCTGATGGAGCAGCGCCGGCCGCTGTACGAGCAGGTAGCCACCCACCGGGTGGCCACCGACGGCCGGACCCCGCAGGAGGTCGCCGAGGAGATCGCGACGCTGTTGCGGGCCACCGACGACGGGCAGCGACTAGGCTCGGCGTCGATGGACGCCACGACCCGCATCCCGGTGCCTGGTGACCGCCCGTACGACGTACTGGTCGGCCGGGGGCTGCTCGACACACTGCCCACGCTGCTGCCCGACGCGCACCGGGTGGCGGTGCTGCACGCGCCGCCGCTGAAGGCGCACGCCGACCGGATCGCCGCTGCGTGTGCCGCCGCCGGTGCGCAGCCACTGCTGATCGAGGTGCCCGACGCCGAGGCCGGCAAGTCGATCGACGTGGCGGCACAGGCCTGGGCGATGTTGGGCGACGCCGGCTTCACCCGTACCGACGCGGTGGTCGGGGTCGGCGGCGGCGCGGTGACCGACCTGGCCGGTTTCGTCGCCGCCTGTTGGCTGCGCGGGGTCCGGTGGGTGCCGGTCGCGACCAGCCTGCTCGGCATGGTCGACGCCGCCGTCGGCGGCAAGACCGGGATCAACACGGCCGCCGGCAAGAACCTGGTCGGGTCCTTCCACCCGCCGGCCGGGGTGATCTGTGACCTGAACCTGCTGGCCAGCCTGCCGCTGACCGACCTGGTGGCCGGGTTGGCCGAGGTGGTCAAGTGCGGGTTCATCGCCGACCCGGCGATCCTGGACCTGATCGAGCGGGATCCGGCGGCCGCCACCGACGCCACCAGCGCGTCGGTACGGGAGCTGATCGAGCGCGCCGTACGGGTCAAGGCCGACGTGGTCGGCGGCGACCTGCGGGAGTCCGGGGTGCGGGAGGTCCTCAACTACGGACACACGCTGGCGCACGCGATCGAGAAGGTCGAGGGCTACCGCTGGCGGCACGGGCACGCCGTGTCGGTCGGCCTGGTGTACGCCGCGACCCTGGCCCGGCAGGTCGGCCGGCTCGACGCCGAGGTCGCCGACCGGCACCTGGCGGTGCTCACCGCGCTGGGGCTGCCGACCACGTACCGGGCCGACGCCTGGCCGGACCTGCTGGCCGCGATGCGGGTGGACAAGAAGGCGCGGGGTGCCCGGCTGCGGCTGGTGGTCCTCGACGGGCTGGCCCGCCCCGGGATCCTCGACGGGCCGGACGACGAGGCGTTGGCGCGGGCGTACCGGTCGGTGGCCGGCGCGTGAAGGCGTACGTGTTGAACGGGCCGAACCTGGGCCGGCTGGGCAGCCGTCAGGTCGACGTCTACGGTGAGGTCAGCTACGCCGACCTGGTGACGATGTGCGTCGAGACCGGGCGGCAGGTCGGTCTCGACGTCGAGGTGCGCCAGACCGACGCCGAGCACGAGATGCTCGGCTGGTTGCACGCTGCGGCCGACGCCGAGGCGGCGGTGGTGCTCAACCCGGGTGCGTGGTCGCACTATTCGTACGCGGTCCGCGACGCCTGCGCGATGCTGCGGGGTCCGCTGATCGAGGTGCACATCTCCAACATCCATGCCCGGGAGCAGTTCCGGCACCACTCGGTGGTGTCGGCGGTGGCGACCGGGGTGATCTGCGGACTCGGGGTGGACGGCTACCGATTGGCGCTGCGGCACATCGCCCAGCTCGCCGCAGGCCGGGCCGAGGCGACGACGTCGGACCGATAGACTTGGCAGGTCCGTCCGCCAATTGAAGATCAAGGCAGGAAATGGCCACCACCAACGACCTGAAGAACGGGCTGGTTCTCAACCTCGACGGCGAGCTGTGGTCCGTCGTCGAATTCCAGCACGTCAAGCCCGGCAAGGGCGGCGCCTTCGTGCGCACCACCTTGAAGAACGTGCTCTCCGGCAAGGTCGTCGACAAGACCTTCAACGCGGGCACCAAGGTCGACACCGCGACCGTCGACAAGCGGACCATGCAGTACCTGTACGCCGACGGCGAGGACTACGTCTTCATGGATCTGGAGACCTACGACCAGATCACCGTCGTGGGTGGCACGGTCGGTGAGGCCGCGAACTATCTGCTGCCCGAGGCCGAGGCGATCGTGGCGACCCACGAGGGCGTGCCGCTCTACATCGAGCTGCCGACCAGCGTGATCCTCGAGGTGACCTACACCGAGCCGGGGCTGCAGGGGGACCGGTCGACCGGGGGCAACAAGCCGGCGACGGTGGAGACCGGGGCGACGGTGCAGGTGCCGCTGTTCATCACCACCGGTGAGAAGATCAAGGTCGACACCCGCGACGGCCGCTACCTCGGCCGCGCCTGATGGCCGAGGGTCCGAAGACCTCGATGCCGGCGCGCCGCAAGGCGCGTAAGCGGGCCCTCGACGTGCTCTACGAGGCGGACCTGCGGGACATCCCGCCGGAGCAGGTACTGATCGGTTACGTCGCCCGGTTGTCACCGCGGCCGGAGCACCTCGACTACGCGATCGGTCTGGTGGAGGGCGTTTCCCGGCACCGGAGCCGGATCGACGAGCTGATCGGCAGCTATGCCGAGGGGTGGACGCTGGAACGGATGCCGGTGGTTGACCGCAACCTGGCCCGCATCGCCGTGTTCGAGCTGCTCTACGTCGACGAGATCGACGACCCGGTGGCCATCACCGAGGCGGTGGAGCTGGCCCGGCAGATGTCGACCGACGATTCGCCGCGGTTCCTCAACGGGTTGCTGGACCGGATCGCCGAGTACACCCCGCACTAGACGGCCGGGCCGTCTCCGGCTGTCCGGGCCCACACTGGCGAGCTGGTGTCTCGCCGCCGTCCTGTGTCCCGTAGGCGACGGGGTCCGATCCCGCAGGATCGGACCCCGTCGCCGGTTGGTGCGCCGGCTGGCGTCAGGAGGCGAAGAACGCCCGGGGGTCGGCGACCAGTACGCCGTGCTCGTTCAGCCGTTCGATCAGGCCGGACGGCGACGAGTCGTACACGATCGCCAGGGCGCGCAGGTCGTCGGCGCGGATGGAGAGCACCCGACCGTTGTAGTCGCCACGCTGCTGCTGGATCGCCCGGGCGTACCGGGCGACGTAGGCGAGGTCGTCAGCGACCTCGTCGTACAGCCGCTCCAGGTCCAGGACGATCTTGCTGGTGGGTTCGTGGCGTACCCCGCTGCCGTCGGGCAGCAGTTCCGACACCGGAACCCGGTAGAAGTCGGCCAGTTCAGCCAGGCGGGAGACGGTGACAGCCCGGTCCCCACGCTCGTAGGAACCGACGACGACAGCCTTCCAACGCCCGTTCGACTTCTCCTCCACCCCCTGCAGGGACAGCCCCTGCTGCTGACGGATGGAGCGCAGGCGGGCGCCCAACGACTTGGCGTACTCAGAGGGCATACGGACTCTCCCAGTGCTTTGCCCGGGGCTTTCCCCAGCGATCGCTACGGAGCGTGACGGTACGGCGGTTCGCAAGCGCGGTCAAGTGGTGAATAGTAATGAGTGAGCAAGATCGTAACGAGTTGCCCGGAATTTCGTCTTACTGATGCGACACTCAGCGCCCCTGATCCGGCCGGTCGGTGGACGCTGGTAACGTTCGGCGTGACCGCTGACCAGCCGAGGTCCGGCTGGCGGTGCCCCCGACGTCCTTTAACGACCCGTCCCGTGAGGCGGGGAAGGAGGTCCGCTGTGGCCTACCCATCGGCCACCCAATCACCGGCGACGATGCCACCGTCCGTAAAGTGCATCCTGACCAGCGCAGACATTGCGCGAACCGTCGACCGGATCGCCCATCAGGTGCTGGAGAAGACCAGCGGCGCGCAGCGCACCGTTCTGCTCGGAATTCCCACCCGGGGCATTCCACTCGCCCGTCGCCTGGCCGACCGGATCCGGACCTTCGAGGGCGTCGACGTCCCCGTCGGTGTGCTGGATATCACTCTTTACCGGGACGATCTGCGACTCAAGGCGACCCGGGCGGTCGGCCCCACCGATCTGCCGCCGGCCGGCATCGACGGGCAACGGGTGATCCTGGTCGACGACGTCCTCTATTCGGGTCGGACGGTACGCGCGGCCCTGGACGCGATCAGTGACCTTGGCCGGCCCAGCTCGGTCCAGTTGGCGGTCCTGGTCGACCGGGGGCACCGCGAGCTGCCGATCCGCGCCGACTACGTCGGCAAGAACATCCCGACCGCGCTGACCGAGAACGTCAAGGTGCTGCTCGCCGAGACCGACGGCACCGACGAGGTACGGCTGTTCAGCTCGCCGGGTCCGACGGCGCAGGACCCGGCAGCGGCGCGGGACGGCAGCCACCGATGATCCGACACCTGCTGTCCGGGGCCGACCTGGACGCCGCCACCGCCACCCGGATCCTGGACACCGCGGTCGAACTCGCCTCGCTGGCCGGCCGCGAGGTCAAGAAACTGCCGACGCTGCGCGGACGGACCGTGGTCAACCTCTTCTACGAGGACTCCACCCGGACCCGGATCTCGTTCGAGGCCGCCGCCAAGCGGCTCTCGGCCGACGTGATCAACTTCTCGGCCAAGGGCTCCAGCGTCTCCAAGGGCGAGAGCCTCAAGGACACCGCGCTCACCCTGCAGGCGATGGGGGCCGACGCGGTGGTGATCCGCCACCCGGCGTCCGGGGCGCCGCACCGGCTCGCCAACTGGGTCGACGGTTCGGTCGTCAACGCCGGCGACGGTACTCACGAGCACCCCACGCAGGCACTGCTCGACGCGTACACCGTCCGGGCCCGGCTGGGTCGCCTCGCCGGCCTGCACGTGGTGATCGTCGGCGACGTGCTGCACAGCCGGGTCGCCCGCTCCAACGTGCTGCTGCTGACCACCCTCGGGGCCAAGGTCACCCTGGTCGGGCCGCCGCCGCTGATCCCGGTCGACATCGCCACCGCGCTCGCCTCCGGGGTCGGCGTCGGCTACGACCTGGACACCGTGCTGCCCACCGCCGACGTGGTGATGATGCTGCGGGTGCAGCACGAACGGATGGCCGACTCCTACTTCCCGTCGGCCCGGGAGTACTCCCGCCGCTACGGACTCGACGGCGCCCGGCTGCGCCGACTGCCCGACCACGCCATCGTGATGCACCCCGGCCCGATGAACCGGGGCATGGAGATATCCGCCGACGTGGCCGATTCGCCCCGGTCGACGATCGTGGAACAGGTCGCCAACGGGGTAAGCGTCCGGATGGCCGTGCTCTACCTGCTGCTGGGTGGTCGCGGCGCATGAGCCACGACCGTCAGTCACCGCACCGGTCACCCGGCAGGCACCAGCACCTCCGAGGGCACCACGGACCTCAGGCGTACGACGAAAGGATCTCGCTGTGAGCGCGTACCTGATCAAGGGCGTGCGCGTCCTCGGCCGCGAGCGGACCGACCTGCTGCTGCGCGACGGCGTCGTCGCCGAGGTCGGCCCCGGCGTGGCGGCCGCCGGCGCCCAGGTGGTCGACGCCGACGGCCTGGTCGCCCTGCCCGGCCTGGTCGACCTGCACACCCACCTGCGCGAGCCCGGCCGCGAGGACGCCGAGACGGTCGAAACCGGGTCGCGGGCCGCCGCGCTCGGCGGCTACACCGCCGTCTGCGCCATGGCGAACACCTCACCGGTCGCCGACACCGCCGGCGTCGTCGAGCAGGTCTGGCGGCTCGGCCGGCAGGCCGGCCTGGTCGACGTGCAGCCGATCGGCGCGGTCACCGTCGGGCTGGCCGGTGAACGCCTCGCCGAACTCGGCGCGATGGCCGACTCCGCCGCCGCCGTGCGGATCTTCTCCGACGACGGGCACTGCGTCGCCGATCCCCGGCTGATGCGCCGCGCCCTGGAGTACGTCAAGGCCTTCGACGGCGTCATCGCCCAGCACGCCGAGGAGCCCCGGTTGACCGAGGGCGCCCAGATGCACGAGGGCGAGGTCTCCACCCGGCTCGGCCTGACCGGCTGGCCGGCGGTCGCCGAGGAGGCGATCATCGCCCGGGACGCGCTGCTGGCCGAACACGTCGGCAGCCGGCTGCACGTCTGCCACCTGTCCACCGCCGGCAGCGTGGAGATCGTCCGGCAGGCCAAGGCGCGCGGCGTGCGGATCACCGCCGAGGTCACCCCGCACCACCTTCTGCTCACCCACGAGGCACCGGTCAGCTACGACCCGGTGTTCAAGGTCAACCCGCCGCTGCGCACCGGCGAGGACGTCGCCGCGCTGCGGGCCGCGCTCGCCGAAGGCGTCATCGACATCGTCGCCACCGATCACGCTCCGCACGCCGTCGAGGACAAGGAGTGCGAATGGGCGTACGCCCGACCCGGCATGCTCGGGTTGGAGACCGCCCTGTCCGTGGTGCTGCTCACGACCGCCCTGCACGACGCCGACGGTGTACCAGACTGGGAGCTGATCGCCGAGCGGATGTCCCGGGCCCCGGCCCGGATCGCCGGGCTGACCGCGCACGGGCACGACCCCGCGCCGGGCGCCCCGGCGAACCTCACCCTGGTCGATCCGGCCGCCAGCCGGACCGTCGACCCGGGGGAGCTGGCCAGCCGCAGCCGCAACACCCCGTACGCGCGGATGGTGCTGCCCGGCCAGGTGGTCGCCACCTTCCTGCACGGCGACGCGACCGTGCTCGACGGAAAGGCCGTGCGATGAACGACGACGCCACCGCCGCGCTGCGGCGGGTACCGGCGCTGCTGGTGCTCGAGGACGGCCGGGTCTTCCCGGGTGAGAGCTACGGCGCGGTCGGGGAGACCTTCGGCGAGGCGGTGTTCACCACCGCGATGACCGGCTACCAGGAGACGCTGACCGACCCGTCCTACCACCGGCAGGTGGTGGTGCAGACCGCACCGCACATCGGCAACACCGGGGTCAACGCCGACGACGACGAGTCCGACCGGATCTGGGTGGCCGGCTACGTGGTCCGCGACCCGGCCCGCCGGCCGTCCAACTGGCGCGCCACCGGCGACCTGGAGCAGCGGCTCGCCGCCGAGGGCGTGGTCGGCATCTGCGGGGTCGACACCCGGGCGCTGACCCGCCACCTGCGCGACCGGGGGGTGATGCGGGTAGGCGTGTCCAGCCTGACCGACGACCCGCAGGAACTGCTCGCCAAGGTCCGCCAGAGCCCGCAGATGGTCGGCGCCGACCTGTCGGCCGAAGTGACGACCGGCCAGCCGTACACGGTCACCGCCCAGGGCGAGCACCGCTACACGGTCGCCGCGCTGGACCTGGGCATCAAGCGCAACGTGCCGCGCCGGCTCGCCGAGCGTGGGGTGACCACCCACGTGCTGCCGGCGACCTCGACGCTGGAGCAGGTCCTGGCGACCGGCCCGGACGCGGTGTTCTTCTCCCCCGGGCCGGGTGACCCGGCCACCGCCGACCATCCGGTCGCGCTGGCCCGCCAGGTGATGGGGCGCCGGATCCCGCTGTTCGGCATCTGTTTCGGCTCGCAGATCCTCGGCCGGGCGCTGGGCTTCGGCACCTACAAGCTCGGCTACGGCCACCGCGGCATCAACCAGCCGGTGCTGGACCGGGCCACCGGCAAGGTCGAGGTGACCAGCCACAACCACGGATTCGCCGTGGACGCCCCGCTGAACACGGTGATCGACACCGACTTCGGCGGTGTCGAGGTGAGCCACGTGTGCCTCAACGACGACGTGGTCGAGGGGCTGCGGGCCCGCGAGGTGCCGGCGTTCACCGTCCAGTACCACCCGGAAGCGGCGGCCGGCCCGCACGACGCGGACTACCTGTTCGACCGGTTCGTCGAGCTGATCGAGGGAAAGCATGCCTAAGCGGACAGATCTGCAGCATGTCATGGTGATCGGCTCCGGGCCGATCATCATCGGCCAGGCCTGCGAGTTCGACTACTCCGGCACCCAGGCGTGCCGGGTGCTGCGCGCCGAAGGGCTGCGCGTGTCGCTGGTCAACTCCAACCCGGCGACCATCATGACCGACCCCGAGTTCGCCGACGCCACCTACGTCGAGCCGATCACGCCCGAGTTCGTCGAGCTGGTCATCGCCCGCGAGCGCCCCGACGCGCTGCTGCCCACCCTGGGTGGGCAGACCGCGCTGAACACGGCGGTCGCGCTGCACGAAGCGGGCGTGCTGGACAAGTACGGCGTGGAGCTGATCGGGGCGAACATCGACGCGATCCGCCGCGGCGAGGACCGCCAGCTGTTCAAGGACATCGTCGCGACCGCCGGCGGCGAGACCCCGCGCAGCCGGGTCTGCCACAGCATGGCCGAGGTCCGCGACACCGTCGCCGAGCTGGGTCTGCCCGTGGTGATCCGGCCGTCGTTCACCATGGGCGGGCTCGGCTCCGGCATGGCCCACACCCCGGACGACCTGGAGCGTATCGCCGGCGCGGGACTGGCGGCTTCGCCGGTGCACGAGGTCCTCATCGAGGAGAGCGTGCTCGGCTGGAAGGAGTACGAGCTGGAGCTGATGCGCGACCGCAACGACAACGTGGTCGTGGTCTGCTCCATCGAGAACATCGACCCGATGGGGGTGCACACCGGCGACAGCGTCACCGTCGCCCCGGCGATGACCCTCACCGACCGCGAGTACCAGCAGATGCGCGACATGGGCATCGCCGTACTTCGCGAGGTCGGCGTCGACACCGGCGGCTGCAACATCCAGTTCGCCGTACACCCGCAGACCGGCCGGCTCGTCGTCATCGAGATGAACCCCCGGGTGTCGCGGTCGTCGGCGCTGGCCTCCAAGGCGACCGGCTTCCCGATCGCGAAGATCGCCGCGAAGCTGGCCATCGGCTACACCCTCGACGAGATCCCCAACGACATCACCAAGCAGACCCCGGCCGCGTTCGAACCGGTCCTCGACTACGTCGTGGTCAAGATCCCCCGGTTCGCGTTCGAGAAGTTCCCCGGCGCCGACCCGGAGCTGACCACCACGATGAAGTCGGTCGGCGAGGCGATGAGCCTGGGCCGCAACTTCACCGAGGCGCTGAACAAGGCGATGCGCTCGATGGAGACGAAGGCCGCCGGTTTCTGGACGACGCCCGACCCGGCCGACGCCACCGTCGAGTCCACCCTGGCCGAGCTGGCCACCCCGCACGACGGCCGGCTCTACACCGTCGAACGGGCGCTGCGGCTGGGTGCCACCGTCGATCAGGTCCACGTCGCCTCCGGCGGCATCGACCCCTGGTTCCTCGAGGAGATCGCCGGTCTGGTCGCGCTGCGCGGCGAGATCGAGGCCGCGCCGGTGCTCGATGCCGCGCTGCTGCGCCGGGCCAAGCGGGCCGGGCTGTCCGACCGGCAGGTGGCCGCGCTGCGTCCGGAGCTGGCCGGCGAGGACGGGGTACGCACGTTGCGGCACCGGCTCGGGCTGCGCCCGGTCTACAAGACCGTAGACACCTGCGCCGCCGAGTTCGCCGCCCGTACGCCGTACCACTACTCCAGCTACGACGCCGAGACCGAGGTCGCCGGCTCGGACCGGCCGAAGGTGCTGATCCTCGGCTCCGGGCCGAACCGCATCGGGCAGGGCATCGAGTTCGACTACTCCTGCGTGCACGCGGTGATGGCGCTGGCCGACTACGAGACCGTCATGGTCAACTGCAACCCGGAGACGGTCTCCACCGACTACGACACCGCCGACCGGCTCTACTTCGAGCCACTCACCTTCGAGGACGTGCTGGAGGTCTGGCAGGCTGAGGACGCCAGCGGCAGGGCTTCCGGCGGCCCCGGTGTGGTCGGCGTGATCGTCCAGCTGGGGGGCCAGACCCCGCTCGGACTGGCGCAGCGCCTCGCCGACGCCGGCGTGCCGATCGTCGGCACCCCGCCGGCCTCGATCCACCTCGCCGAGGAGCGTGGCGCCTTCGGTCAGGTGCTGGCCCGGGCCGGGCTGCGCGCCCCGGCGCACGGCACCGCCGTGTCGTTCGAGCAGGCCAAGGCGATCGCCGACGAGATCGGCTACCCGGTGCTGGTCCGCCCGTCGTACGTACTCGGCGGGCGCGGCATGGAGATCGTCTACGACGACGCGACGCTGCGCGACTACATCGGCCGGGCCACCGACATCTCGCCGGAGCACCCGGTGCTTGTCGACCGGTTCCTCGACGACGCCATCGAGATCGACGTGGACGCGCTCTGCGACGCCACCGGCGAGGTCTACCTCGGCGGGGTGATGGAACACATCGAGGAGGCCGGCATCCACTCCGGCGACTCGTCCTGCGCGCTGCCGCCGATCACCCTGGCCGCCCCGCACCTGGCCACCATCCGGCACTACACCGAGCAGATCGCCCGTGGCGTCGGGGTCCGCGGTCTGCTCAACGTCCAGTACGCGCTCAAGGACGACGTGCTGTACGTGCTGGAGGCCAACCCCCGCGCCTCGCGGACCGTACCGTTCGTCTCCAAGGCGACGGCGGTGCCGCTGGCCAAGGCAGCGGCCCGGATCATGCTCGGGGCCACCGTGGCGCAACTGCGGGCCGAAGGGTTGCTGCCGGCCACCGGCGACGGCGGTACGCTGCCGCCGGACGCGCCGATCGCGGTCAAGGAGGCGGTGCTGCCGTTCAAGCGGTTCCGCACCCGCGCCGGGCACGGCGTCGACTCGCTGCTCGGCCCGGAGATGAAGTCCACCGGCGAGGTGATGGGCATCGACCCGGCGTACGGCAAAGCCTTCGCCAAGTCCCAGGCGGCGGCGTACGGGTCGTTGCCGACCAGCGGCAAGATCTTCGTCTCGGTCGCCAACCGCGACAAACGGTCGATGATCTTCCCGGTGAAGCGACTGGCCGACCTCGGGTTCGACATCGTGGCCACCGCCGGCACCGCCGAGGTGCTGCGCCGCCACGGCATCTCCTGCGAGTTGGCCCGCAAACACTGGGAGGAGCCCGGTTCGGGCGGCCCCGACGCGGTGTCGTTGATCGCCGCCGGGGAGTTCGCGCTGGTGATCAACACGCCGCAGGGCTCCGGGGCCAGTGCCCGCTCCGACGGGTACGAGATCCGCAGCGCGGCGGTCGGTGCCGACACCCCCTGTGTCACCACCGTGCCGGGCGTGGCCGCCGCCGTGATGGGCATCGAGGCGCTGATTGCCGGCGACATGTCGGTCCGGCCGTTGCAGCAGCTGCACGCGGCGCTGCGGCCCGAGACAGCCGCCGGGCAGGCGGGGCGGTGAGCGGCGGGGGCGGCTACCGGCTGGCCCGTTCGGCGTTGTTCCGTCTCGGTGGCGGCGACGCCGAGGCCGCCCACGAGTGGACGCTGCACCGGCTGGCCACGCTGTCGCGGCATCCGGTGGCGCTGGCCGCACTGCGCGCCCGGTACGCGGTGGCCGCGCCGCGTACCGTCTTCGGGGTCGACTTTCCCAACCCGGTCGGGCTGGCCGCCGGGATGGACAAGGACGGCCTGGCGCTGCCGGCCTGGCCGGCGCTCGGCTTCGGCTTCGTCGAGGTCGGCACCGTCACCGCCCAGGCACAGCCGGGCAACCCCCGTCCCCGGCTGTTCCGGTTGCCGGCCAGTGAGGCGGTGATCAACCGGATGGGCTTCAACAACGCCGGTGCCGAGGCGCTCGCCGACCGGCTCGCCGTCCTCGGCCGGCTGGAGCAGCGGCGCGGGTTCGGCCGGGCCCACCCGGCGTACGCCGACCGTCCGGTGCCGCTGGGCATCTCGCTGGGCAAGTCGAAGGTCGTCCCGATCGAGGAGGCGGTGGACGACTATCTGGCGTCGTACAAGGCGCTCAGCGGCTACGGACAGTATTTTGTGATCAACGTCTCCTCGCCGAACACCCCGGGGCTGCGGCAGCTGCAGGACCGGGAACACCTCGACACACTGCTGGCGATGCTGGTGGGCGAGCGTCCGATCCTGGTCAAGATCGCACCGGACCTGTCCGAGCCGGCCATCGCCGAACTGCTGGAGGTCTGCCTGGCCCGGGGAGCGGCGGGGGTCGTCGCCACCAACACCACCTTGTCGCGCGCCGGCCTGGCCGCCGCTGACACCGGCGCGGCGCAGCAGGCCGGCGGGCTGTCCGGCCGTCCGCTGACCGACCGGGCCCGCGAGGTGGTCTCCTTCGTCCACCGGGAGACCGACGGCGCGTTGCCGATCATCGGGGTCGGCGGCGTCCTCGACCCGGACGACGCGGCCCGGATGTTCGACGCCGGGGCCAGCCTGGTGCAGCTCTACACCGGGTTCATCTACCGGGGGCCGGCGCTGGTCCGGGCGATCGTGCGGCGGGTACGGGGGCGATGAGCGCACAGCGGCCGGTGGCCGGTGGGTGGCCGCCGGCGCAGCTGCTCGACATCGACCGCCGGCACGTCTGGCACCCGTACGCCGCGCTGCCGCCGGCTGTCGCACCGTACCTGGTGGACAGCGCTGCCGGGGTCCGGTTGCGGCTGGCCGACGGCCGGGAGCTGGTCGACGGGATGTCGTCGTGGTGGGCGGCCGTGCACGGCTACCGGCACCCGGTGCTCGACGCGGCCGTCACCGACCAGCTGGGCCGGATGGCGCACGTGATGTTCGGCGGCCTGACCCACGAGCCGGCGGTCCGGCTCGCGCACACCCTGGCGCAGATCACCCCGTCCGGCCTGGAGCACGTCTTTCTCTGCGACTCCGGCTCGGTCAGCGTCGAGGTCGCGATCAAGATGTGCCTGCAGTACCAGCTGGCCCGGGGGCGGCCCGGTAAGCGACGGCTGGCCACCTGGCGGGGCGGCTACCACGGCGACACCTTCCATCCGATGAGCGTCTGCGACCCCGAGGGCGGGATGCACCACCTGTGGCGGGGGGTGCTGCCGGCTCAGGTGTTCGTGTCCGCCCCGCCGGCGGACTTCGGCGCGGCCCCTGACGAGGGCTATCTCGCCGAGCTGGTCGACGGGATCGCCCGGCACGCCGACGAGATCGCTGCGGTGATCGTCGAGCCGGTGGTGCAGGGCACCGGCGGGATGCGCTTCCACCACCCGGGGTATCTACGGGCGCTGCGGGAGGTGACCACGGCGCACGACGTACTGCTGATCTTCGACGAGATCGCTACCGGCTTCGGCCGTACCGGCGCGTTCTTCGCCGCCGAGCATGCCGGTGTCACCCCTGACGTGCTCTGTGTCGGTAAGGCGTTGACCGGTGGGTACCTGACACTGGCCGCCGCGCTGTGTACGCCCGAGGTGGCCGCCGGTATCTCCGCCGACGGGGTGCTGGCGCACGGACCCACCTTCATGGGCAACCCGTTGGCCTGCGCGGTGGCCAACGCCTCGATCGACCTGCTGCGGGCTCCGGTCGCTGCGGACACTGCGGCCTGCGGGCCCGGCGGCGCGGTGACCGGTCCGCCGGCGGCCACCGGTGGGCCGGCGGCCGGGCCGTACTGGCAGCACGCCGTACGTCGGATCGAGGCCGGCCTGCGGGCGGGCCTGGCTCCGGTCGCGGCGCTGCCCGGGGTGCGTGACGTACGGGTGCTCGGCGCCATCGGGGTGGTGCAGCTCGACCGTCCGGTCGACGTGGCGGCGGCGACCGACGCGGCGGTGGCCGAGGGAGTCTGGTTGCGGCCCTTCCGGGACCTGATCTACACGATGCCGCCGTACCTGACCGACGACGACGACGTCGCGCGGATCGCCCGTGCGATGGCGGCTGCGGCCGCAGCGGTACCGCGCCGAGGATGACCCCGGCCGGCTTTCGCCGGTCCGCGTGCCGGACCGCCGGACAAGGAGGCAACCGATGGAGACCTTTGGCGAGCGGCTGCACCGGGCGGTGGCCGTCCGTGGTCCGCTGTGCGTGGGCATCGACCCGCACCCGCAGCTACTGGCCCAGTGGGGTCTGCCCGACGACGTCGACGGCCTCGCGCGGTTCACCGCGACGGTGGTCGACGCGCTCGGTGACGTGGTCGCGGTGGCCAAGCCACAGTCGGCGTTCTTCGAACGTTTCGGGTCCGCCGGCATCGCCGTGCTTGAGTCAACTATCCGACAGTTGCGCGACGCCGGGGTGCTCGTCCTGCTCGATGTGAAGCGGGGCGACATCGGGTCCACGGCCGCCGCGTATGCCTCGGCGTATCTCGATCCGGCCAGTCCGTTGGCCGCCGACGCGGTCACGGCCAGCCCGTTTCTGGGGGTCGGCGCGTTGGCGCCGATGTTCGAGTCGGCTGCCGAACACGGCGGTGGCGTCTTCGTGCTCGCGTTGACCTCGAATCCGGAAGGCCGTCAGGTGCAACATGCACGACTGTCCGATGGGCGCACAGTCGCGCAGACGGTGATCGATGAGATTTCGCAGCTCAACGCGGGTGCGCAGCCCATTGGCAGTTTCGGTCTGGTGGTCGGGGCGACCGTTGGCGACACCGGTCACGAACTGTCGAACGTCAATGGCCCGCTGCTCGCGCCGGGCCTCGGTGAGCAGGGTGGTCGGCCCGAGGACCTGCGCACCGTGTTTGGGCAAGCGCTTTCCGCAGTCCTGCCCTCGTACTCGCGACAGGTGCTGCGCAGCGGGCCGGAAGTGGCGGCGTTGCGGGCTTCGGCCGAACATACGCTTGCTAAGTGTCGGGCCGCCCTGGACCCTGCGATCTGAGTGAGCGATCCATCACCACGCAGTGATCGAGGGGGTCCCACGTTGCCGAAAACGTCGCTGACCGCTAGTTTTCCCGGCGCTGGGAACCACATGCCCCTTTGGGGCCCAGCCACACCACGTTTCACAGATGCGGCGGTGCGATCCGCCCGTCGCGATAGGGACCTGAGGAGAACTGGTGCCGCTCCCGTCACTGACCCCCGAACAGCGTGCAGCCGCGCTGGAGAAGGCCGCGGAGATCCGTAAGGCCCGTGCTGAGTTGAAGGAGCAGCTCAAGCAGGGCAAGACCACCCTCGCCGCCGTGCTCGACCGGGCGGAGTCCGACGACGTTGTCGGCAAGCTGAAGGTTTCCGCCGTGCTGCAGGCGATGCCGGGCATCGGCAAGATCCGGGCGACCCAGATCATGGAGAAGCTCAAGATCGCCGACAGCCGTCGCCTCCGTGGCCTCGGCGACCAGCAGCGCAAGGCCCTGCTCGGGGAGTTCGCCGCGAACTGACTCGCGGCAGGGTGTAGAAACAAGCAGTGACCATGTATGACGACGCGCGCCCGGCAGCTCGGCTCACGGTCCTCTCCGGCCCCTCCGGGGTCGGCAAGGACAGCGTGATCGAGCTGATCCGGGCGCGCTCGCCCTGGATCTGGCTGTCCGTCTCGGTGACCACCCGCCCGATGCGGGACTACGAGGTTGACGGCGTTCACTACTACTTCGTCGACCGGCCCGAGTTCGAGCGGATGGCCGCCAGCGGGCAGCTGCTCGAATGGGCCGAGTTCGCCGGAAACCTGTACGGCACGCCGCGCAGCGCCGTGGAGCAGCGGCTGCACGCCGGTGAGCCGGTCCTGCTCAAGATCGACCTGCAGGGTGCCCGGCAGGTCCGTAAGGCGATGCCCGAGGCCCAGTTGGTGTTCCTCGCTCCGCCCAGTGTCGAGGAGCTCAAACGGCGGCTCGTCGGGCGGGGCACGGACGACGAGGAGACGATCCGTCGCCGGCTTGCGCATGCCGACGAGGAACTCGCCGCCGAGCAGGAGTTCGACGTGACCGTGGTCAACGACCAGGTCGGGCGGGCCGCCGCCGAGCTGGTAGGATTGCTCGGTTCATCGTTATTGACGCCGGTACATCCACAGCACACGGCCTGACTCACCCGTACGGTCCGACTGAGCGTACGGTCTGATCCAGCGCACGGTCTGACCCGGCGACACACCTGACTCGACGACACAGAGGTTGCATCCGTGGGATCCATCGCCAGCCCGGAAGGCATCACCAACCCGCCCATCGACGAGCTGCTGGAGAAGACCTCCTCGAAGTACGCCCTGGTGATCTTCGCCGCCAAGCGTGCCCGTCAGGTCAACGCCTACTACAGCCAGCTCGGCGAGGGCCTGCTGGAGTACGTCGGCCCGCTGGTCGAGACCACCCCGCAGGAGAAGCCGCTCTCCATCGCCATGCGGGAGATCAACTCCGGCCTGCTCGTCGCCGAGCCCACCGACCAGCCCTGAGCGGCGCCCCAGCGGGCCCTGACGGCGCCCCAACGGGCCGTGGGCCGGCCCGGGTCGTTCTCGGCGTCGGCGGCGGGATCGCCGCATACAAGGCCTGCGAACTGCTCCGCCTGCTGACCGAGTCGGGCCACCAGGTGCGGGTGGTGCCGACCGTGGCCGCGTTGCGCTTCGTCGGTGCGCCGACCTGGTCGGCGTTGTCCGGGCAGCCGGTCGCCGACGACGTCTGGAGCGACGTCCACGAGGTGCCGCATGTACGCCTCGGGCAGCAGGCGGATCTGGTCGTGGTCGCCCCGGCGACTGCGGACCTGATCGCCCGCGCCGCGCACGGGCTCGCCGACGACCTGCTCACCAGCACTCTGCTGACCGCCCGCTGCCCGGTGGTGCTCGCTCCGGCGATGCACACCGAGATGTGGGAGCACCCGGCGACCGTCCACAACGTGGCGGTGCTGCGGGCCCGGGGGGTCCGGGTCATCGAGCCGGCCGTCGGCCGGCTCACCGGGGCCGACTCGGGCAAGGGCCGGCTGCCGGCACCGGCGCAGATCTTCGAGCTCCTGCGCGAGGTACTGGAGCGCCCCGGCACCCAGCCGGCCGACCTGGCCGGGCGGCGGGTGGTGGTGACCGCCGGCGGGACGCGCGAACCACTCGACCCGGTCCGGTTCATCGGCAACCGGTCGTCCGGCAAGCAGGGGTACGCGTTCGCCCGTACCGCCGCCGCCCGGGGCGCCCAGGTCACGTTGATCGCCGCGAACGTGACGCTGCCTGATCCCGCCGGGGTGGAGCTGATCCGGGTGGGCAGCACCGAGGAGCTGCGGGTCGCGACGCTCGCCGCCGCGCGGTACGCCGACGTCGTGGTGATGGCCGCCGCACCGGCGGACTTCCGGCCGGCCACCTACACGCCCGAAAAGATTAAGAAGGGCGATTCCGGTCGTCCGCCGGTAATCGAACTCGTCACCAATCCGGACATCGCCGCTGAACTGGGCGCGGCGAAACGGCCGGGGCAGCTGCTGGTCGCGTTCGCCGCCGAAACGGGTGACCTGATGGCGAACGCCCGGGCGAAACTGGTGCGCAAACGCGCCGACCTGATCGTGGCCAACCAGGTCGGCGTCGACCGGGTCTTCGGTGCCGACGCCAACGCCGCGACCGTGCTCGATGCCGACGGCACGGTCGCCGTGCTCGACGAGCGCAGCAAGGCCCGACTCGCCGACGACGTGTGGGACATCGTCCGGGACCGACTGCCCCGTCCCGCCGGTGGTGGGGCCGACCGTCCACCGCCAGCGGCGCCGGCCTCGGCGCAGTGACGTTGCTCAGCGAGGCGCCAGACACCGGCGTTGGTGACTAGACTGCCGTGAACCAATGACTTCGGAATCAAGGAGTACCGTGTCACGCCGCCTTTTCACCTCCGAGTCTGTGACGGAGGGTCATCCGGACAAGATCGCTGACCAGATCAGTGACGGGATTCTTGATGCGTTGCTGGCGCAGGACCCGCGGTCGCGGGTCGCTGTGGAGACGTTGATCACCACCGGTCAGGTGCATGTGGCCGGGGAGGTCACCACGCAGGCGTACGCCGATATTCCGGCGATCGTGCGGGAGACGATCCTGGGGATCGGGTACGACTCGTCGAAGAAGGGGTTCGACGGGGCGTCGTGCGGGGTGAGTGTGTCGATCGGTGCGCAGTCGCCGGACATCGCGCAGGGGGTGGACACGGCGATCGAGTTGCGGGTCGGTGAGTCGGCCGATGACGCGTTGGACGCGCAGGGCGCGGGCGACCAGGGCATGATGTTCGGGTTCGCGTGTGCGGAGACGCCCGAGCTGATGCCGTTGCCGATCGCGTTGGCGCACCGGTTGGCGCGACGGTTGTCGGCGGTCCGCAAGGACGGGACGGTGCCGTACCTGCGGCCGGACGGCAAGACGCAGGTGACCGTGGAGTACGACGGGTGGCGTCCGGTGCGGTTGGACACGGTGGTGGTGTCGAGCCAGCACGCGGCGGACATCTCGCTGGAGTCGCTGTTGACGCCGGACGTACGCGAGCACGTGATCGGGCCGGAGCTGGAGGGACTCGGGCTGGACACGGAGGGTTACCGGTTGTTGGTGAACCCTACAGGTCGGTTCGAGATCGGTGGTCCGATGGGCGACGCGGGTCTGACCGGTCGGAAGATCATTGTGGACACGTACGGTGGGTACGCCCGGCACGGTGGTGGGGCGTTCTCGGGCAAGGACCCGTCGAAGGTGGACCGTTCGGCGGCGTACGCGATGCGGTGGGTGGCGAAGAACGTGGTCGCGGCGGGGTTGGCGGAGCGGTGCGAGGCGCAGGTGGCGTACGCGATCGGCAAGGCGCATCCGGTGAGCCTGTTCGTGGAGACGTTCGGTACGGAGACGGTGCCGGTGGAGCGGATCGAGCGGGCGATCGGTGAGGTGTTCGATCTGCGGCCGGCGGCCATCATCCGGGATCTCGACCTGCTGCGGCCGATCTACCGACCGACGGCGGCGTACGGGCATTTCGGTCGGGAGTTGCCGGAGTTCTCGTGGGAGAGCACGGACCGGGCAGCGGATCTGAAGTCCGCCGCTGGCGCCTGATCCCAGCGGCGTCGTCGGTTGGCGGGCCGCCCGCCGCCTGCCCGGCCGGGCAGGCAGGATGAGGCGGTGACCACCCGCGCGCGCACCGACCGGCAGCCGGCAGACCGGCTGCCGGTCGCGCGGATCTGTGTGGACGTGCCACTTGCGCACCTCGACCGGCCGTTCGACTACCTGGTCCCGGCTGAACTCGACGACGGCGTTCAGCCGGGTACCCGGGTCCGGGTCCGCTTCGCTGGCCAACTGGTGGCCGGGTGGGTGCTGGAACGGGCCGCCACCTCAGGCCACGACGGCAAGCTCGTCTTCCTCGACAAACTGATCTCGCCGGAGCGGGTGCTCAGCGCGGAGATCGCCGGACTGGCCCGGACCGTCGCCGACCGGTACGCCGGACACCTGGCCGACGTGTTGCGGTTGGCGGTGCCGCCGCGACACGCCCGGGTCGAGCAGGAACCCCGCGCACCGGAGTCCGGTGCCGCCGACTGCGAACAGCCTGAGCCCGACGCGGCGTCGTCCGGTGCGGTGCCGACCGGCGCGGCGTCGAGCGACGCTGACGGATGGGCGGCGTACCCGTCCGGGCCGGCGTTCCTGCGGGCCGTCGCCGACGGCCGACCGGCCCGCGCCGTCTGGGCCCCGCTGCCCGGCGAGGACTGGCCGGCCCGGTACGCCGAGGTGATCGCCGCCGCCGTACGGGCCGGCCGGGGCGCGGTCGCGGTGCTACCGGACGGACGCGACGTCGACCGGCTGGACACGGCCCTGCGCTCGGCGCTCGGCGCCGGCCGGCACGTGGTGCTCACGGCGGCGCTCGGCCCGGCCCGCCGCTACCGGGCGTTCCTCGCGGCGAGCCGAGGTCTGGTGAAAGTAGTAGTCGGCACCCGGGCGGCGATGTTCGCTCCGGTCGCCGATCTGGGCCTGGTCGCCATCTGGGACGACGGCGACGACGTGCACGCCGAACCCCGCGCTCCGTACCCGCACGCCCGGGAGGTCCTGCTCACCCGGGCACAACTGGGCGGGGTCGCGGCACTGCTCGGCGGCTTCGCCCGGTCCGGCGAGGCACAACAGCTCGTCGAGACCGGCTGGGCCCGGGAGATCGTCGCCGCCCGGGCGACGGTTCGGCGACGTGCCCCCCGGGTCACCCCGGCCGGCGACGACGCCCAACTAGCCCGGGACGCCGGTGCCGCCACCGCCCGACTGCCCAGCCTGGCCTTTGCCGCCGCCCGTACGGCGTTGCAGGCCGGGACACCGGTGCTGGTGCAGGTGCCCCGGCGCGGCTACCTGCCGGCCGTGTCCTGCGCGGACTGCCGGACCCCGGCCCGCTGTCCGCATTGCGCCGGCCCGCTGGCCCTGCCGGCGGCGACCGCCACCGCACAGTGCCGCTGGTGTGGCCGGCCGGCCGCCGGCTACGCCTGTCCGCACTGCCAGGGGCGGCGACTCCGGGCCGCGGTCACCGGTGCCCGGCGTACCGCCGAGGAGCTGGGTCGGGCGTTCCCCGGCACCACGGTGCGGACCTCCGGCCGTGACGAGGTGCTGACCTTGGTGCCGGCCGACCCGGCGGTGGTGGTCGCCACCCCCGGGGCCGAGCCGGTGGCCGCCGGCGGCTACGGTGCCGTTCTGCTGCTGGACACCTGGGCGTTGCTGACCCGGGCCGACCTGCGCGCCGGAGAGGAGACGCTGCGCCGCTGGCTGTCCGCCGCCGCGCTGGCCCGGCCGGCGACCGACGGCGGCCAGGTGGTGGTGATCGCCGACGGCGGGCTCGCTCCGGTGCAGGCGCTACTGCGCTGGGACCCCGGGTGGTTCGCGGCCCGCGAGCTCGCCGACCGGCGCGAGCTGGGTTTCCCGCCAGCGGCCCGGATGGCCAGCGTGACCGGACCGGCCGAGGCGGTCGACGAGCTGCTGGCCGCGTTGCGGATGCCGGACGGTGCCGAACTGCTCGGTCCGGTGCCGGCGGCCGACGGCCAGGAACGGATGCTGATCCGGGTCCGCCGGTCGCAGGCGGCCGAGCTGGCCCGACACCTGCGAACGGCGGCCGGCACCCGCACCGCCCGCCGGACCGGTCAGCCGGTACGCATCCAGATCGACCCGCTCGACCTGCTCTAGCCCGGGACCCGCTCGACCTGCTCTAGCCCGGGCCCCGCTCGACCTGCTCTGGCCCGGGTCCGGTCAGCTGAGCCGGAAGGCAGACTGTGCCCCGGCGGCGGGACCGATGGTCAGCTGCCCGTTCTCGTGGCGGACGAAAGCCGACGGGACCCCGGCGAGGCGCAGCGAGATGCGTCCGTTCACCCGGGGAATCCGGTGGAAGCTCGCCTGTGCGGCGAACTCGTCGTCGTCGGCGGCCGGGTCGAGGCGTACGGTGCCGTTGACCGCCCGCAGGTAGTGTCCCGGCCGGTCGACCGACTGGATCGACACCGTGTCCGCCCCGGCCAGCCCGGCACCGATGCGGAACTGGGTGTCGGCCAGCCGCTGGGCGTCGGTGTCGACCAGCACGGTCGCACCGACGTGACGCACGAAGGCGGCACGGCTGGTGTCGGCGGGCGAGAGCCGCACGATCGGCCCGCCCTCGCCGACCGGGATCCCGAACAGCGGATTGCCGTCGGCGTCCCAGTAGAGCTTCTGCACCCGGGCGTGCCGGTTCGGGTCGTACAGCGGGTCGCCGACGATGTCCCGGTAGTCCCGGGCGTGGTAGACCAGCACCGTCGTCTTACCGTCCTCGGCGACGGTGAACGAGTTGTGTCCCGGGCCGTACCGGCCGGTCTGTTCGTTGGTGACGAAGACCGGGTCGGGCGTCTTCGTCCAGGAGCGGTGGTCGAGCAGGTCGGCGCCGGCGTCGGCGGTGAGCAGGCCCATGCAGTAGCGGGAGTCGGTGGCGCTGGCCGAGAAGGTCATGAACACCCGTCCGTTGCGGACGATCACCGCCGCGCCTTCGTTGACCGCGTAGCCCTGCACCTCCCACGGGCGGGTCGGGGTGGCGATGCGCACCGGCTTGGTCTTCAGCGTCCACGGGTCGGCCAGCTCGGCGATGTACAGGCTGGAGTTGACCGCGATCTCCGGCTCACCCTGGGCCCAGACCAGGTACTGATGCCCGTGATGGTGGAACGTGGTGGCGTCCAGGGCGAAACTGTCCCACTCGGTGACGATCTGACCCCGCAACTGCCAGCCGGCCGGGTCCCGGGGGTCGTCCAGCGGGGACTCCAGCACGTACATCCGGATCCGGAACACGTTGTCGGAGTCGCCGGCGGCGAAGTAGACGTACCACTTGCCGTCGATGCGGTGCAGCTCCGGCGCCCAGATGTGGCCGCCCATCCGGCCGCTGGCCGGCCGTCGCCAGATCACCGTCTCGGCGGCGGTGGCCAGCCCGGCGATGGTGGGCGCGCCGCGGACCACGATCCGGTCGTACTCCGGCACTGAGCCGGTGAAGTAGTACATGCCGGCGACCGGGTAGGTGACGAACGGGTCGGCCCGCTGGTGGACGAGCGGGTCGACCGTCGGGACGCCGTACACCTGAGCGTCGGTGGGTGCGCCGACCGGGCCGGTGGTGTTGCCGGCGGTCGGTGCGGCGGCGGCCGCGTCCGGCCGCCCGATACCGGTGGTCAACCCACCGACCAGGCCGGCGGCGGCGACACCGAGGCCGCCGCGCAGCAGGGCGCGTCGGTTCACGTCGTACGTCAAGGAAGCCACCTCACTCACTTCGTGCGGATGCGGATGAAGGTCACGGAGTACGGCTCGAAGGTGTGCGTGAAGCGGGACGCGACGCCGGTGAGCGGGGTGGTGACCGGCTGGATCGGTTCGGCCGAGCGGGTGTTCTGCTCAGCGGGGTCGCCGCTGATCACGGTCATCTGAGCGGTCGACCGGACCGGCAGGTCGCCCAGGTCGATCATGGTCACGGCCGCCTTGTCCTGCGCGTTGACCACCTTGACCAGGAGGTCGCCGGTGGCCTCGTCGCGGGTGACGACCTGGGCGAACGGGCGGGTGACCCGGTCGTCGACGAATTCGCCCCACACCTCGCCGTCCAGCAGCAGGGTGACCTTGTCACCCCGTACCTTGACGGTGATGTCGTACGTGGTGCCGGTGGTGATCTGGTTCGGCTTGGCGATCAGCGTCTCCTTGGCCCCGTTCGTGGCCTTCTCCACCGCGCCCTGGGTGTTGTTCCAACCACCCAGGTTCCACCAGTAGAAGTTGCCGGCGTCCTTGACACCGAACCCGATCAGGAAGCCCTCCGCGCCGGCGTTCTTCGTGGCGGTCAGCGACAGGTCGTAGTCGGCGGCGGTGATCTCGGCGGCGGCGACCATGGTGTCCTGGGCGGCCGTGTCGCTCTGGGTGTACGCCTCGTCGACCACCGACCAGCTGCCCCGGTTCGCGACCGGCGTCCACTGGTCCGCCCCGGTGGCGAAGTCGTCGCTGAACAACACCGTGCCGTCCGGGGCGGTGACCTTCACGTCGTCGTAGGTCGCCGAGGTGGCCCAGGTGGACAGGCCGATCCGGCCGGTGATCGGCTGGGTGCCGAGGGCCGGCCCGGTGGCCCCACTGGGCACCGTACGGTCGCCGACGTTGGTCATGAACAGCTTCTGCACCTGGTAGCTGGTCGTGCCCCAGGATTCGTCGTTGTCGAACCAGATCAGGTCCGGCCGCCACCGGACGTGGTCGATGTTGGCCAGCAGCGGGGCGTACGAGGCCATCTCGACGATGTCGGCGTTGCGCTCCAGCCCGGTCATGAAGGCCGCCTCGGCCAGCGAGTTGTAGAGCTTGTTGTCCTGGGAGGCGTACTCGCCGAGGAACACCTTCGGCCCGGCGCGGTCGTAGCTGTCGTAGCGGTCGTTGTTCTGTAGGAACCAGGCCGGGCTGTTGTAGTAGTGCTCGTCGACCATCTCCACCCCGGCGGCCCGGTTGAGCTGCCACAGCCGGTCGAAGGTGGCACCCTGGTCGTCCGGTCCGGAGTTGCTGATCACCGTGATCTGCGGGTACCGCGCCTCGATCGCGGCCCGGAACCGCTGGAAGTTGGCGAAGAACGCCTCGGGCAGGTTCTCCTCGTTGCCGACCGCGACGTGGGTCAGGTTGAACGGTTCCGGGTGGCCCATGTCGGCGCGCAGCCCGCCCCAAGTGGAGTCGGCCGGGCCGGTGGCGAACTCGATCAGATCCAGCGTGTCGGAGATGTGCCGCTGCAGCAGGGGCTCGTCGACAGTGGGCTGGTTCTGGCCGCAGCCGGTGACCAGGGCCGGTACCACCGGCAGCGGCATCGCGCCGATGTCCTCGGCGAACTGGAAGTACTCGTAGTAGCCCAGTCCGTACGACTGGTTGTAGCCCCAGAAGTTGGCGTTGGTCGCCCGGGTCTCCACCGGTCCGACGGTGTCCTTCCACTGGTACGAGCGGGCCCGTTCCCAGCCGGACCCGGCGTCGTAGCCGTCCATGCTGCCGGTGTTGACCAGGCAGCCGCCGGGGAAGCGGACGAAGCCCGGCCGCAGCGCCTCGATCTTCTGGGCCAGGTCCTTGCGCAGACCGTTGGGTCGGCCCCGGAAGGTCTCCTGAGGAAACAGCGACACCATGTCCAGCCGTACGGTGCCGGTGCCGCCGGCGAGCACCGCGAGCCGGCCGACGTCGGAGGTACGGTGGGCGGTGAACGTGGCGGTGTACCTGGTCCAATCGTCGCCGTGGACGCGCAACCGCTGCGGTTCGGCGAGTCGGCGGCCGTCGACGTCGAGCAGCCGGACGGTCAGCTGGTTGCCGGTGGAGTCGGTGCGGGCCCAGACCGAGAAGTCGTAGCGTTTGCCGGCCTCGACGGCGATTCCGCTGTTGTAGCCGGAGTTGGTCACCCCGTAGCGTCCGCCGGCGATGTTGTCCAGGTCGAGCCGCAGGTAGGTGCGGTTCCGATCGTTGAGCCGGCCGTCGTCGTCGACCGGGGTCGCGGTGCCGGACCCGCCGGCTTCGGTGCCCGGGGCCCAGCCGGTCAGTCCGGTGAAGGACTGGTTGTCCACTGGTAGGAACTCGAAGGACCGGTTACGGACCAGTTCGGCGTAGAGGCCGCCGTCGGCGGCGTAGTTGATGTCCTCGAAGAAGACGCCGTACATGGTGTCGCTGATCGGCACCCCGGCAGCGGCCGGATCGACCGTGATCGTGTACTCCGGCTCCGGTCGTGGCGGGTCGGCCAGGCTCGGTCCGGTGGCTACGGCCGCGGTGGCGACGAGTGCTCCGACCAGCAGCGCGCTGCCGGTCAGCCCGGGTCGTGCGGTTGGTAGGTACATGGGCTGCCTCCTGATCGCCGGGCCAATGGCGGGCGGGCGTCCGTCCGGTCGGGGTCGGTAGGGGGTTGTGGTCGCGGTGCGGTGGGTCGCGGTGCGGTGGGGTCGCGGTGCGGTGGGGTCGCGGTGCGGGGGTGGGCGCGCTGGCAGCGGGCTCCAGCCTGGAGCGGAACCGGAATGTTAACGCTAACAGGGACGGAGTACTACGGTTGCATCACCATCTCGTCAATAGCGTCGTCGCGGCTTCATATGGACGACCGTCGCGCCCGTCACCATGACCGGCGCACGCCCGTAGACTGGGGACACCGTCTGCCCACGACAAGGAGCCTGACCGCGTGACCGTCCAGCCCATCCGACTCTTCGGCGACCCGGTGCTGCGCACTGCGGCCGAGCCCGTGGTCGACTTCGACGCCGAGCTGCGCGGGCTCGTCGCCGATCTGACCGACAGCATGACCGATCAGAACGGCGCCGGCCTCGCCGCGCCACAGCTCGGTGTCGGGCTGCGGGTCTTCACGTTCCACGTCGACGACCTGCTGGGCCACCTGGTGAATCCGGTGCTGGACTTTCCCGACGAGGAGGAACAGGACGGCCCGGAAGGCTGCCTGTCCATCCCGGGGCTCTACTTCGACACCAAGCGTCGACAGAACGTCGTGGCGAAGGGCTTCAACGAGTACGGCGACCCGGTGCAGATCGTCGGCAGCGGCCTGATGGCCCGTTGCGTACAACACGAGACCGACCACCTCGACGGGGTGCTGTTCCTCGACCGGCTCGACCCGGCGACCCGTAAGGAGGCGATGCGGGCGATCCGCCAGTCGGACTGGTACGACGAGGCCGCCCCGCCGACCGTCAAGGTCAGCCCGCACCGTTCGTCGGGCGGCCTGTTCCGCCCCGGCGGTGCCACCAGCCCGTTCGGTCTGGGCAGGTGACCGGGATGCGGCTGGTCTTCGCTGGCACCCCCGAGGTCGCCGTACCGGCGTTGGACGCCATCGCCGCCAGCGGACACGACCTGGTCGCCGTGGTGACCCGGCCGGACGCGCCGGCCGGCCGGGGCCGCCGGCTGGTCCGCTCGCCGGTCGGTGCCTGGGCCGACGAGCGGGGCATCGAGGTGCTGACACCTCAACGGCCCCGCGAGCCGGAGTTCCTGGACCGGCTGACCGCGTTGGCACCGGACTGCGTGCCGGTGGTGGCCTACGGTGCGCTGGTGCCGCCGGTGGCGCTGGCGATCCCGGCGTACGGCTGGATCAACCTGCACTTCTCGCTGCTGCCCGCCTGGCGGGGGGCGGCGCCGGTGCAGCACGCGGTGCTGCACGGCGACGAGGTGACCGGCGCGAGCGTGTTCCAGCTGGAGGAAGGCCTGGACACCGGGCCGGTGTTCGGCACCGTGACCGACCAGGTCGGATCGACCGACACCGCCGGTGACCTGCTGCACCGGCTGGCGCACAGCGGCGCCCAGCTGCTGGTGGCGGTGCTGGACGGGATCGCCGCCGGGACCGCGCGGGCGCACACGCAGCCGACCGACGGGGTGTCGCTCGCCCCGAAGCTGTCGGTGGAGGACGCCCGGCTGCGCTGGACCGACCCGGCGTTCGCGGTGGACCGCCGGGTCCGGGCCTGCACGCCGGCACCCGGTGCCTGGACGACGTTGCGGGACGAGCGGGTCAAGCTCGGACCGGTCCGGCCGGTGCCCGACGGCCCGCCCCTGAAACCGGGGGAGTTGCTGGCCGAACGCAACCGCCTGCTGGCCGGCACCGCGACGGTACCGGTCGCGCTGGGTGAGGTGCGGGCGGCTGGCAAGAAGGCCATGTCGGCGTCGGACTGGGCCCGGGGTGCCCGGATCAGCACCGGCGAGTTCTTCCAATGAGCGTGGGCACCGACCGGACGCGGCGCGGCCGCCGACACGTCGACCCGGCCCGGGACGCGGCGTACGAGGCGGTCGCGGCGGTGCACCGCGACGACGCGTACGCCAACCTGGTGCTGCCGACGATCCTGCGGGACCGGCAGCTCCACGGCCGGGACGCGGCGTTCGCCACCGAGCTGACCTACGGCACCCTGCGGATGGTCGGCACCCTGGATCTGATCATCGCCCGAGCGGCCGGCCGGGGCGTGGACCGGATCGACCCGCCGGCCCGCGACGCACTGCGCCTCGGCGCGTACCAGCTGCTGCACACCCGGGTGCCGGCGCACGCCGCCGTGTCGTCGACGGTGGACCTGGTGCACAACGTGGCGACGGGCGCGGTCGGGTTCGCCAACGCCGTACTGCGGGAGATCTCCGGCCGTGACCTGGACACCTGGCTGATTGAGCTGGCACCCGACGAGCAGACCGACCCGATCGGCCACCTGGCGGTCACCTTCCACCATCCGGAGTGGATCGTGCGGGCGTTCGCCGAGGCGCTCGGCGACGACCTGGCGGAGACGACCCGGCTGTTGATCGAGGACAACGAGCGACCGCCGGTGCACCTGTGTGCCCGGCCGGGGCGGGTCGAGGCGGCCGCGCTGGCCGACGAGGTCGCTGGCGCGCCGGGGGCCTTCTCGCCGTACGCCGTCTACCTGTCCGGCGGCGCGCCCAGTGACCTGTCGGCGATCAGGCAGGGGCGGGCGCACGTACAGGACGAGGGCTCGCAGCTGGTGGCAGCGGCGTTGACCGCCGCCGACGTGCCCGGCCAGGACACCCGGTGGCTGGACCTGTGCGCCGGCCCCGGCGGTAAGGCGGCACTGCTGGGCGCGCTCGCCGTCGACCGGGGCGCGCAGGTCACCGCGGTGGAGATCGCCGAGCACCGGTCCCGCCTGGTGGAGCAGGCGGTCCGCGGGCTGCCGGTGACCGTGCGGACGACGGACGGCCGGCGGGTCGGTGCCGGTGAGGATCTGCCGGCGGCTTCCTTCGACCGGGTCCTGGTCGACGCGCCGTGCACCGGGCTCGGTTCGCTGCGGCGCCGTCCCGAGTCGCGCTGGCGCCGTCAGCCGTCGGACCTGCCGCCGTTGACCCGGTTGCAGCGGGAGTTGCTCACGGCCGGTCTGCGCGCGGTCCGCCCGGGTGGGGTGGTGGCGTATGTGACCTGTTCGCCGCATCGGGTGGAGACCCACGTGTCGGTGACCGAGGCGGCGCGGCGCAGCGGCGTACCGGTGGACTTCGTCGACGCGCGGCCGTTGTTGCCGGCGGGGATGCCGGGCCTCGGTGACGGTCCGTCGGTGCAGTTGTGGCCGCACCGGCACGGCACCGACGCGATGTTCCTCGCGGTGCTGCGCCGGACGGATAAGCAGTAGCGCGTCGCCGTACGGTTCAGTCGTGGCGCACCACCGTAGGGGTCAGTTCTGCCGCACCGGCAGGGCGGCCGGTCCGCCGTCACGGACCGAGCGGGTCAGCGGCGGGTCGTCGCGCCACAGCAGGCACCGTACGGTGAGGTTGCCGTCGTCCCACTCGTCCTTGAAGGGATAGTCGTAGATGGTGCCGACGCGGTACCGCAGATCGTCGTCGACGGGAAGCGCGGCGTACTCGGCGACGACCTGCCGGCACCGTTCGTGGACCCGGTCGGAGTTGGCGGCGAACTGGTCGTAGGGCAGGTCGCTCTCGACGTACAGGCCGGCGAACTCGCTGCGGTGCGGCTGCGTGCAGGCCACCGGGGTGAGCACGTCAACGTCGCCTCCACTGACCGAGCCGGGGTTGAAGCAGCCCCAGCGCAGTGGGCCGTCGGGGCCGAGCGCACCGGCCAGGCTGCCGGTGCGGGTCACCAGGCTGCGGTCCTGCATGCTGGTCATCTCGCCGACGTCGCACCGGTACCAGCGGGCCCCGCCGGACCAGGCGGCGGTCGACGGGACGACGACGTCCAGTCGTACCCGGCCGGCCTGCCAGTCGTCGCCGAGGAACTGGCGGACCCGCTGGTCGCAGCTGTGGCGGGCGACGCGACGTGCGGCCGAACCGTGTGCCGGAGCGCGGTCGCTGACGGCATGCGTGCCGGTGAAGATGCCGACGAAGACGGTCTCCAGGTCGTGCGGCCGGTCGCAGGTGACGGGGGTGTAATCGTCGCGGTGGCCGGTGCCGTTCGTGGCGACCGGGTGGCAGGCGCCGACGTCGGGAACGAACGGTTTCGGGGTCGGCATGACGGCCCAGCCGTCGGTGAGTTCACCGCCTGCGGTACGCGGTGCGAGCCCGCATCCTGCTGCCGCTGTCAGGACTGTGACCGCCAGGAGCAGCCGGATCCACCGCCGTCGCATCGCCGTACGTCCTCCCGTGGCCGGGTGATCGTAGGCGGTTAAGTCTACTGCAAGTAGTCGAACATATCTCTAGAGTGATCGTCTGCTCCGTTGTGACGGGTACGGCCCGACGGTCCGTGGTGGACCGTCGGGCCGTACCCGGTGCTGTTGCCGTCGCTCAGCTGGGCTGGGCGAACGTGACGGCCTGTGGGCCGTTGGTCCGGATCGGTTCGCCGGTCGCACTGCTGAAATCGGTGCCACCGTGCCAGCGATGCTCCGCACTGCAGACACAGTGGATCTTCACCAACTGGCGGGGGAGGACGACCAACGAGGCGGTGGTCGCCGCGTCGTCGAGCTCCACGACCCCGACCGGGTCCTTCGTGATCGCGTTGTGCAGCACGATCCGACCCGGGCCGGCGGGCGCCTCGGCGATCTCCACGGTCACGCTGGTGCCCGCCTCCAGCTCGTGCTGGTACGGCGGAGCGTTGACGTCCACATCGACGAGCGTGGCCCGCAGCCGGTTCCCGACGTGGCCACTCCACTGGTACGGGTACCCGTCCGCCTTGAACAGCAAGGGCCACTGGTACGGCCCGAGCCAGTCGATGATGAACATGCCGTCCTCGGCCACCGGCGAGTAGCGCGGATCCCGGGAACCGTCCGGGACCGGTGCGACGATGCCGACTGTGCCGTTGGCCAGGGCGGCGTCGTCGGCCCCGGTCAGTACGCCGGTCACGACCGACCGGTCGTCCAGTCGGATGGTCGGGCCCGGCTTGACCTCATCGGCGGTGAAAGTGAACCACCGTGCCTCTTTCTGGGTGCCCGTGCCACCGGTCTGGCCCACCCATTGTGCGCCGTACCGACTGCCCGAATCGGGCAGGGCGAACAGGTTGTACGAGCCGGTCCCGGGAACCGGTACATTGACTCGTCCACGCGAGTCGCTGCGTGTCGGGCACACGTCCGCGAAGCTGAACGTGAACACCGGTACGGCGAACACACAGATGTCGGCGACCGGTTCGTCGGTCGCGGCGTCGATCACGCTCGTGCGGATGCCGGGACCGGTGAAGTCCGTGGTGGCGTACGCCTGCGGTGCGATGGTGGCACCGGCGAACAAGGCCGACGCGACAATGGATCCGAGGACGAGTCGCCTTTTCCGGTTGCCGACCGAACGTGGTTCGACGGCGCGGTGTGCGCCGACTCTGCTGCGTGTGGAAAATCGAATGATCCTCAAAGAGGTTGCCCCTTTCACGTTTCACGCAACGGCTGGGTGCTACGGGATTTTGTAGCACGGAAAATCGTCGATTCCCGGTTGCGGATGCCGGTGCGGCGAGCGTTTTGTCATCGATCTGGGCCTTTTCCGCCCGAAGGGAGGTGAAGTGTCGGAGAAAACGAGAAGAGGAATTGCGTTCCGGTGGGCCCGGTACCGTCCGGTCGTGGCCGATCCCGTAGGTGGCGCGGGTGGCCGGGATCACCACTGGCCGGGCGCTCAGCCGGCCCACGTGAGGATCCACCCGCACCCGCAGCTGGCAGTTGGCGCACACACCCCACCTATGCTGGGCAAACAGGTACCAGCTACCGGGGGACACGTAAACGATGAACGGCTCCGCCACCCGGTCCTGGGGTGGAATGACCATCCCGGCGCCGGGTGTTTACCAGCTCGATCCGGCCCACAAGCGGATCGGCTTCCTTGCCCGCCACATGATGGTCAGTCCGGTACGGGGCGAGTTCACCTAGGGCGGCGCGACGATTGTGGTCGAGGACGACCCGCTGCGGTCGCAGGTGGTGGCGAGCATCCGGACGGCCAGTATCGACACCAACCATGCCGAGCGGGACACTCACCTGCGCAGCGCCGATTTCCTCGATGTCGAGCGATACCCGACGCTGGAGTACCGCAGCACCGGCATCCAGTGGCAGCAGGCCGACGACCCGATCTTCTACTGGGCCCGGCTGCGCAGCCACCGTCCCGGCCGTACGGCGCCGGCACCGCCGGCCACGCAGGCCAGCGCCCGGCGTTTCGTGCTCGCCGGCGAGCTGACCGTCAAGGGCGTGACCCGCCCGGTCGACCTGCAGGTCGAGTTCGGTGGTGCCCGACGGGATCCGTACGGGCAGGAGATCTTCGGGTTCAGCGCGACCGCCGAGATCGACCGGGAGGAGTACGGTCTGGTCTGGAACGTGGTGCTGGACAGCGGCGGCTTCCTGGTCGGCAAGAAGGTGCTGATCGAGATCGCCGGCGAGGCGATCCACCAGGGCTGACCTGCCGTGCCGGCCCGCTTCGGTCAGGCGGATCCGCGCCAGACGACGGGGGTGGGCAGCAGCACCCCGCCGGGTGCGACGGGTGCCCCGTTGAGCTGGCACAGCACCAGGTCGGCGGCGCGGGCGCCGATCTCCTTCGCCGGCTGGTGCACGGTGGACAGCGGCGGGTTGGTGCGTCGGGCCCAGGCGCTGTCGTCGAAGCCGACGACGCCGACGTCGGCCGGTACGGTCCGGCCGGCCTCGCGCAGGGTCTGGATCGCTCCGGCCGCGACCACGTCCGAGGCGGCGAAGACACCGTCGAGGTCGGGTGCCCGCTCCAACAGGGTCTGCATGCCGCTGACGCCGCACGAGTAGTCGTAGAGCGGGACCTCGACGACCAGCCGGGGGTCGAACCGGTCGCCGAGGCCCTGGCGGAAACCGGTGAGCCGGTCGGCGCCGGAGTCGCGGTTCAGGGCGGCGGCGATCATGCCGATGCGCCGCCGGCCGGTGGCGGCCAGCCGCGCGGTGATCTCGCGTGCCGAACCGACGTTGTCGACCCCGACGTACGGGATCTCCTGGGCCAGGTCGGGCGGATGCCCGACGAAGGTGGCCGGCAGTTTCAGGTCGGTGACGACCCGGGTGATCGGGTCGTGCACCCGGGCCGAGACGATCACCGCGCCGTCGACGAAACCGCCGCTGAGGTAGCGGGCGACCCGTTCGGTGTCGCGGTCGGAGTCGACCACCAGGTTGACCATCTGGTACTCGGCGGTGGAGAGCACCGCGTTGGCCCCCAGCATGATCGCCCCGATGTTCGGGTCCTCCAGGAACAGCGAGTGCGGTTCCAGCACGATGAAGCCGACCGCCTGGGAGCGCTGGGTGACCAGGTTACGGGCGGCGGTGTTCGGCACGTAGCCGACCTCGGCGATGGCGGCGAGGATCGCGGCGCGGGCGGTGGGGGAGACGTAGCCGCCGTTGAGGACCCGGCTGACGGTGCCCCGGGACACGCCGGCGGCGGCGGCGACGTCGTGCACGGTGGCCCGCTTCGTCGTCGGTCTCGGCCGGTTCACGCCGATCACTGTAGCGGCCGGCCCTTGACCTGCGGCGGAACCCGGCTCTAACGTGTGCACGTTCACACATTCGTTCGCCGGTTGTTCACGCGACGAAATGTGTGCACGTGCACACACATCCGCGACGCACAGCGAGGACATCCCGATGACACCGCCCCGTGACCGGTCGGCCGCACCACTGCTGCCGTCGATCCGCGGCATC
This sequence comes from Solwaraspora sp. WMMA2056, assembly GCF_030345095.1. Taxonomy (NCBI): domain Bacteria; kingdom Bacillati; phylum Actinomycetota; class Actinomycetes; order Micromonosporales; family Micromonosporaceae; genus Solwaraspora; species Solwaraspora sp. WMMA2056. The sequence goes on along the minus strand of NZ_CP128360.1, from coordinate 5,051,923 downwards.
GCACTGGGCTGCGACTACAACCCGGAGCAGTGGCCGTCGACGGTGTGGCGCGAGGACGTCGCGCTGATGCGGCAGGCCGGCGTCGACCTGGTGGCGATCAACATCTTCGGCTGGTCGAGCATCGAACCCCGGCCGGGCGAGTACGACTTCGCCGCCCTCGACGAGGTGATCGGCCTGCTGCACGACGCCGGCATCCGGCTCAACCTCGGCACCGGCACCGCCTCCCCGCCGCCCTGGCTGACCACCCGCCACCCCGAGGTGCTGCCGCAGGCCGCCGACGGCACCACCCGGTTCCCCGGCGGGCGGCAGGCGTGGTGCCCGAGCTCACCGGTGTTCCGCGAGCACGCCCTGGCGCTGGTCGAGCAGGTCGCCCGCCGCTACGGCGGGCACCCCGCCCTGGCGCTGTGGCACGTCTCCAACGAGCTCGGCTGCCACAACGCGCTGTGCTACGACGAGACCAGCGCGGTCGCGTTCCGGCGCTGGCTGCGGCAGCGCTACGGCAGCGTCGAGGCGCTCAACGACGCCTGGGGCACGGCCTTCTGGAGTCAGCGCTACGGCGACTGGGACGAGGTGGACCCACCCCGGGCGAACCTGTCGGTGGCCAACCCGGCGCAGCTACTGGACTTCCACCGGTTCAGCTCCGCGCAGCTGCTGGAGCACTATCGGGCCGAGGCGGCGGTGCTGCGCCGGCACAGCGCCGCGCCGATCACCACGAATCTGATGGTAACCGCTCATATCAGGAACCTAGACTACTGGTCCTGGGCTCCTGACCTGGACATCGTCGCCAACGACCACTATCTGGACCACCGGCTCGGCGACCCGGTCGCGGAACTGTCCTTCGCCGCCGACCTCACCCGGGGGCTGGCCGGGGGAGCGCCGTGGATGTTGATGGAGCAGGCGACCGGCGCGGTCAATTGGCAGCCCTGGAACCTCGCCAAGGAGCCGGGCCAGATGATCCGCAACTCGCTCACCCACGTCGCCCGGGGTGCCGACTCGATCTGCTTCTTCCAGTGGCGGGCCTCCGCCGCCGGTGCCGAGAAGTACCACTCGGCGATGCTGCCGCACGCCGGCACCGACACCACCACCTGGCGGGAGGTGCTGCGGCTGTCGGAGGTGCTCGACCGCGTCGGTGAGGTCGTCGGCACCCGGGTCCGCTCCGACGTGGCCATGCTGTTCAGCTGGGAGTCCTGGTGGTCGGCCGACGGTCCGGCCCGCCCGTCGACCGAGGTCCGCTATCTCGACCAGGTGCACGCCGCCTACACCGGCCTGCGGGAGCTCGGCGTCACCTGCGACGTCGTCGCCCCCGACGCCGATCTCACCGGCTACCGGCTGGTCGTCGTGTCGTGTCTGCACCTGGTGACCGACGAGCAGGCCGCAGGGCTGGCCGACTACGTCGACGCGGGCGGCCACCTGCTGGTGACCTTCTACAGCGGCATCGTCGACGAGCACGACCGGATCCGCCTCGGCGGCTACCCCGGTGCCTTCCGCGACCTGCTCGGCGTGGTCGGCGAGGAGTTCGTCCCGCTGCCGCCCGGTGCCGAGGTCGCCCTGGACAACGGGGCACACGCCCGATGGTGGACCGAGCGGTTGCGCACCACCACCGCCGCGACCCTCGCCCGCTACGCAGACGGCCCGCTGCCCGGCACCCCGGCGGTCACCCGCAACGCCCACGGTGCCGGCACCGCCTGGTACGTGGCGACCGCGTTGGCCCCCGACGGGCTGCGCGGCGTGCTGCGTACCGCCGTCGACGGGGCCGGGGTTATCCCGCCCGGTCCGGAGAACGACGGCTCGGTCGAGGTGATCCGCCGCGTCGGTGCCGACCGCAGCTACCTGTTCGTCGTCAACCACGGCCGTCGGGAGATCCGCCACGCCGCCACCGGCTACGAGCTCGTCACCGGGACCCCGGTCGACGGGCGGCTGCGGGTCGGCCCCGGCGAGGTCCGGGTGGTCAGAGAGGAGTCGGCCCGGTGATCAGATCCCGTACGGCGCGGTCGACGGCAACCGGCCGCCGCCGGGCACCCGTACCGCACAAGAGCGCCATCGCGATCTTCGTGGTGCCGTTCGGGGCGCTCTTCGCGCTCTTCTACGCCGTCCCCATCGGCTACGCCGTGGTCCAGTCGCTGTACGTCGTGGAGCGCACCGGCACCTTCGGCCCGGCCCGGGAAGTCTTCGGTGGGCTCGCCCAGTACCAGCGGGTCTTCACCGACGGCCCGTTCTGGTCCTCGATCGGCCGGGTGCTGCTGTTCGGCGTGGTCCAGGTACCGGTGATGCTCGGCGTCGCCCTGCTGCTGGCTCTGCTGCTGGACTCCGGTCTGGTCCGTGGGCGGCGGTTCTTCCGGCTCGCCTTCTTCGTGCCGTACGCGGTGCCCGGCGTCGTCGCGGCGATCATGTGGGGTTTCCTGTACTCGCCCAACCTGTCGCCGTTCGCCGCCGTCACCGGCCGGGTCGACCTGCTCGGCGCCGACCTGGTGCTGTGGTCCATCGCCAACGTCGTCACCTGGGTCTACGTCGGCTACAACATGCTGATCATCTATTCGTCGCTGCTGGCGATCCCGCCGGAGATCTACGAGGCGGCCCGGCTCGACGGCGCCGGTCCGGCCCGGATCGCCTGGTCGATCAAGATCCCGATGGTGATGCCGGCGATCGTGCTGACCACCGTCTTCTCCATCATCGGCACCCTCCAACTGCTGGCCGAACCGCAGGTGTTCCGCACCTTCAGCTCGGCGGTGTCCAGCAGCTACACCCCGAACCTGACCGTCTACTCCACCTCGTCGATCCCCAACTTCAACCTGGCCGCGGCCTTCTCGGTGGTGCTCGCCTTGGCGACCTTCGCGCTGTCGTTCACGTTCCTGAAGTTCACCCAGCGTCGGAGCGCGCGATGAGCGCCCCGGCCCGGACCCCCGCCGGCCGCACGTCCACCGGTACGTCGACCCGCGAGTCGCTGCTGTCGCGGTCCGCCGCGACCCTGGTCATGCTGGTCTGCACCGCGTACTTCCTGGTGCCGATCTGGTGGCTGGTGGTCGCCTCGGCGAAACCCGACGGGCGGGTCACCCAGGGCGCGCCCCTGTGGTTCGACGACTTCTCGCTGGTCGACAACGTCACCGAGGTCCTCACCTACCGCGACGGGGTGTTCCCGCGGTGGATCCTCAACAGCCTCGCCTACACCGGCGGCGCCGCCCTGATCGGCACCCTGCTCGCCGCGATGTGCGGGTACGCCCTGGCCAAGTACCGGTTCCCCGGCCGGGAGACGCTGTTCAACGTGGTGCTCGGCGGGGTGCTGGTGCCGGCGACCGCGCTCGCCCTGCCGCTGTTTCTGATCTTCAGCCGGTTCGAGGCGACCAACACCTTCTGGTCGGTCTTCCTGCCCAGCCTGGTCAACCCGTTCGGGGTCTACCTGGCCCGGATCTACGCCGCCGCCAGCGTGCCGGACGAACTGTTGGAAGCGGCCCGCCTCGACGGTGCCGGTGAGGTACGGACCTTCTTCACCGTCGCCACCCGGCTGATGCTGCCCGCGCTGGTCACCATCTTCCTGTTCCACTTCGTCGCGGTCTGGAACAACTTCCTGCTGCCGCTGATCATGCTCGGCGACGAGCGGCTGTTCCCGGTCACCCTCGGCCTCTACACCTGGAACACCCAGGTCAACCAGCTGCCCGAACTGCGTGGCCTGGTGCTCGTCGGCGCGCTGCTGTCGATCGTGCCGCTGGTCGCCGCGTTCCTGCTGCTCCAACGCTTCTGGCGGACCGGCCTCGGGGCCGGCTCGGTCAAGTGAACCCTGCCTGTTTCGCCGTACCTCGTCCACCCACCGATAACGAGAGAAGGATTTCGATGAGACTCCCCGCCTCGACGGTCGGCGTACTGCTCGCCGGCACGCTCGCGCTGACCGCCTGCTCCTCCGGCGACTCCGGCGATGCCGGTACCGGTACCGACGCCGCCACCGACTGCAGCCCGGCCGAAGGCCCGGTCACCCTCGACTTCACCTCCTGGATCCCCGGCATCGAGCAGGTGGTCGAGGTCTGGAACGAGCAGAACCCCGACATCCAGGTCAACGTGCAGACCGGGCCGAACGGCAACGGTGGCACCTACCAGAACTTCTTCAACCAGCTGCGGGCCGGCAACGCGCCGGACCTGGGCCAGATCGAGTACGACGCACTGCCCAGCTTCCGGGTCCAGGACGGCCTGGTCGACCTCGGTGCCTGCGACATCGTGCTCGACGCCCAGGACCAGTTCGTCGACTGGACCTGGGGGCAGGTCAGCTTCGGCGAGGAGGGTTCGGCGTACGCCGTACCGCAGGACGCCGGACCGATGGCCCTGTTCTACCGGGCGGACCTGTTCGAGGCCAACGGCATCGAGGTGCCGACCACCTGGGCCGAGTACGCGGCCGCCGCCGAGACGGTCCGCGCCGCCGGCGGCTACATCACCAACTTCTCCTCCAGCGACATCAACCAGTTCGCCGGGCTGGCCTGGCAGGCCGGCGGCCGGTGGTTCGCCAACGACGGCGACCAGTGGACGGTGGACCTGACCGACCCGCAGACCACCCAGGTCGCCGAGTACTGGCAGGACCTGATCGACCGGGACCTCGTCTCGACCGTGCCGCCGTGGACCACCGAGTGGGACAACGCCTACAACAGCGGCTCCGCCTGGACCTGGGTGTCGGCCGTGTGGGGTGCCAACTCGATCAGCTCCGGCGCGCCGGACACCGCCGGCAAGTGGGCGGTCGCGCCGATGCCGCAGTGGAACGCCGGTGACCAGAGCGCCGGCAACTGGGGCGGCTCCTCCACCGCCGTTTTCCGGGGCAGCGAGCACGTCTACGAGGCAGCTCAGTTCGCCCTCTGGCTGAACACCTCCGAGGAAGCGCTGACCCTGCTCAACGCCGAGGCGAACCTCTACCCGGCGACCACCGCCGGTGCCCAGCTGCCGGCGTTGCGCGAGGGCGTGGAGTTCTACGGCGGCCAGCCGATCTACGAGGTCTTCGCCGAGGCGTCGGCGCAGGTCGCCGCGGACTTCGTCTGGGGCCCGACGATGACCCAGACCTACGCCGACGCCTCCGACGGCTTCAAGGCGGCGGTCTCCGGGCAGGGCACCCTGCTGGACGCGCTGACCGCCGCCCAGACCTCTACCGTGGATACCCTGAAGTCCCAGTCCATCCCGGTAGCGGAGTGACCATTTGATCGCGCACCTGCGGGCCGCGGGCGCCAGCCTCGTGCTGGACGCCCGTGGCCCGTACCCACCGGTCGTCCTGCACTGGGGCGGCGACCTCGGCGACCTCACCGAGGCCGAGCTGACCGATCTGGCGGAGGCGGCGACCCCGCCGGTGCCACCCAGCGCGGTCGACCAGCCGCTGCGGCTCACCCTGCTGCCCACCCCGGGTCAGGGCTGGACCGGCCGGCCCGGCATCGCCGGACACTGGGCCGGGCGGCCCGGCGACGGCAGACCCGGGGCCGGTCGACCCGTCGACGACCTGCGGTTGCACACCGTCGGCCGGACCGGTCCCCGTGACCTGGTGATCGAGTGCGGCCCCGCCGCCGGCGGGCTGCGGGTCACCACCGATGTCTCGCTCAGCGAGCAGGGCGTCCTGCGGGTCCGCCACCAGGTGCGCAACACCGCCGAGGTCGACCTGCACCTGACGGCGGCGGACGTCGTGCTGCCGGTGCCGGAGCAGGCCGATGAGGTGCTCGACTTCACCGGGCTGTGGGCCCACGAGCGGCGCCCGCAGCGTGGCCGGATGCGCGACGGCACGTGGACCCGGCAGACCCGCCACGGCCGACCCGGCCACGACGACCCGTACCTGATGGTCGCCGGCACCGCCGGGTTCGGGTTCCGGCACGGCCAGGTCTGGGCGGTGCACCTGGCGTGGAGCGGCGACAAGCAGCTGTACGCCGAACGCCAGGCCACCGGGCACAGCCTGCTCGGCGCCGGTGAACTGCTCGCCCCCGGCGAGATGATCCTGCCGCCCGACAGCATCTACACCACGCCGTGGACGGTCGCCGTCTGCTCCGACGCCGGACTCGACGGACTCTCCGAGCGGCTGCACGGCTGGATCCGGGCCCGCCGGCCACTGCGCGGACCCCGACCGGTGGTGCTCAACACCTGGGAAGCGGTCTACTTCGACCACGATCTCGACCGGCTGACCCGGCTCGTCGACGCCGCCGCGCAGGTCGGCGTCGAACGCTTCGTCCTCGACGACGGCTGGTTCACCGGCCGGGTCGACGACCGGCGGGCGCTCGGCGACTGGTCCGTCGACCCGCAGCGCTGGCCGGCCGGCCTGGGGCCGCTGGTCGACCGGGTCCGCTCCCGGGGCATGGACTTCGGGCTCTGGGTGGAACCGGAGATGGTCAGCCCCGACTCCGACCTCGCCCGCGCCCACCCCGACTGGCTGCTCGGGCCGACGCACGCCCCGACCTGGCGGTACCAGCGGGTGCTCGACCTGGACAACCCGGACGCCTACCGGTATCTGCGGGAGCGGCTCGGCGCGCTGCTCGACACGTACCCGATCGCCTACCTCAAGTGGGATCACAACCGCGACCTGCTCGCGGCGGGCGGCGCGCACCGGCAGACCACGGCGCTGTACCGGCTCCTGGCCGACCTGCGGGTGACCCACCCGGACCTGGAGATCGAAAGCTGTGCCTCCGGTGGCGGCCGCATCGACCTGGGCATCGGCGAACTGGTCGACCGGTTCTGGACCTCCGACACCAACGATCCGCTCGACCGGCAGCGGATCCTGCGCTGGACCAGCGTACTGATGCCGCTGGAGTACCTCGGCGGGCATCTGGGTGCCGGCACCGCGCACGTCACCGGCCGGGCCACCGACCTGGGTTTCCGGCTGGCCACCGCGCTGTTCGGGCACGCCGGGATCGAATGGGACCTGACCGCCGCGACCGACGCCGAACGTGCCGACGTCGCCGGGTGGATCGCCGCGTACCGGCGGCTGCGGCCGCTGCTGCACACCGGGACGCTGGTGCGTACCGACAGCCCCGACCCGGCCCGGCAGCTGTACGGGGTCGTCGACGCCGACCGCAGCGCCGGCGTGTTCGCTCTGGTGGCGCTCGACGCGGCGCGGTCGGCGCTGCCGGTGCCGCTGCGGCTGGCCGGCCTCGACCCGCAGCGCCGCTACCGGGTGAGTCCACTGCGGATCGGCCCGGCGCCGACGACGTTGCAGGTGCGCCCGCCGGCCTGGCTGCAGCGGGGCGAGGCGGTCCTGCCCGGCCGGGTGCTGGCCGAGATCGGGCTGCCCGCGCCGCTGTTGCACCCGCAACAGGCGGCGCTGTTCACCGCCGAGGCGGTCGGCTGAGCGCACGCCTGCAGATCATCGTCCCGACGGGTCGCCGGCGCGTCACCGGCCACCCACTGGGCCCCGTACGGCGTTGACGGCCGGGTGACGCGGTGTCGGACAAGGTCAGGTCCACCGCACGCCGTTCAGGGGGACCACATGATCAGGACGATGCTCCGGGTCCGCGCCCGCAGCGGATTCGAGACGGTTGTGGAGTCAGCGTGGCAGGCCGTCGCCGACGGCATCGGCGCCGCGCCCGGCAACCGACTGCGCCAACTGCTCGTCGACGCCACCGATCCGCGTACCTTCGTCGTGGTCACCGAATGGGCCGACGACGACGCGTTGCGCGACCACCTCGACGGGCCTCTCGCCCGGCAGTGGGCCGACGCCGTGGTGGCCGCCTGTGAACCACCGGACGCCGGCAGCTACCGGGTGATGCGTGGCCGGGCCGGCGCCGACACCCGGATCTACGTCGACGTGGCGATCACCGTCCCGGCCGACCGGGTCGACGAGTTCCACCGTGGGCACGCCGAGGTCGTCAGCAGACTGTCTGGGGTGGACGGCTACCTGCGTGAGGAGCTGCTGCGCGAACCCGGCACCCCCGTGCACCACATCTTCGCCGAGTGGCGCAGCCAGGAACAGTTCCGCCGGTGGATCTCCGACCCCGACCACGAACGGGCCGAAGCCGGCCCGATCGCCGAGTTCCTCGTCGGGATCCGCCCCCGGATCTTCCACCCCGCCGACCCGCCGACCGACCCGCCAACGGTGTCGACCGATCCACCGGCGGCACCGGCCGACAGCACCGACGTGCTGATCGTCGGAGCCGGCCCGACCGGGCTCACCGCCGCGATCGAACTCGCCCGCCGAGGCATCGACTGCCGGGTGATAGACACGCTCACCAGCCCGCCCGCCCAGGCGGACAAGGCGATCGGCGTGCACTGCCGCACCATGGAGATCTGGGAGGACCAGGGCGTCGTCCGGGAGGCGATGAACGCCGGCAGCTGGCTGACCGGCCAGGCGGTCTTCGTCAACGGCCACCAGGTGTACCGGGGCAGCTGGGAGCTGCCGGACCTGCCGTACGCGCACCTGGGCCTGCCCCAGTACGAGACCGAACGGATCCTCACCGACCGGCTCGCCGCTCTCGGCGTACGGCCCCGGCGCGGCACCGCGCTCACCGGCTTCACCAGCGACGACGACGGCGTCACCGCCACCGTCGCGCACGCCGACGGCACGACCGGGACCATCCGGGCCCAGTACCTCGTCGGCGCCGACGGCGCGCACAGCACCGTCCGCCAGCTGCTCGGGCTGACCTTCACCGGCGGGCTGGGCCGGTTCCCGCAACTGTTCATGCTCGGTGACGTCGACCTCGACTGGGACATGCCGGCCGGGCACCTGCTGCGGTTCATCCACGAGACCGACGGCCAGCTGGACAACATGCTGGTCTGCGTACCGCTGCGGGGTGAGTCCCGGTACCGGATCGCGACGATGGCGCCGCCGCGCTACTTCGCCGCCACCCGGGGCGAGAACGCCCCGCCCGGGTTCAGCGCCGAACTCGACGAACCCACCCTCGCCGATGTCCAGACGGTCCTGGATCAGCTCGCTCCGGCCGGCACGACGGCGTCGAACCTGCGCTGGTCGTCGATCTTCCGGATCAGTCACGGCATCGTCGACCGCTACCGCGTCGGGCGGGTCTTCGTCGCCGGCGACGCCGCCCACCTGCACCCACCCGCCGGCGGCCAGGGCATGAACACCGGTATCCAGGACGCCTGGAACCTGGCCTGGAAACTGGCGTTGGCGGTGCGTGGCCTGGCCGCGCCCGGACTGCTCGACAGCTACCAGATCGAACGCCGACCGCAGGGCGAACAGGTCGTCGGCCGCGCGGTGCGGCTGGCGTTCACCGACGAACTGGAGCGCGAGGACCTCACCGGCCAGTTCCTGCAGGAGATGTCGATGCTGGTCAGCTACGCGGACAGTCCACTGGTCGGTGAGGCGGTGGCCGACCCGGACGCGCTGCGCGCCGGCCCGGCGGCCGGCGACCGCGCCCCCGACGTGTACGGGCTGCACCGCCCCGGGGTCGGGCATCCGCTGCGGCTGCGGGACCTGACCCGGGGCACCCGGCACACCCTGCTGCTCTACGCCGACAGCACCGACGAGACCTCCCTCGCCCTGGTCGACAAGATCGGCACCGACGTGCGGGACCAGGCGTACGGCGAGGTCGAGGTGTACCTGATCGTCGGCCCGGACGCGGCGACGCCGTCGCTGCCGCATCCGCCGGTGGTCCGCGACACCGACGGGGCGGTGCGCACCCGGTACGGCATCACCGGTGCCGCCGCGTACCTGATCCGACCGGACGGCCACGTCGGCTTCCGCAGCCAACCGATCGACGCCGAGGCGCTGCGTCACCACCTGCACCTGGTGTTCGGCGGCGGTCCACGGTGACCACGCCACCGCCGTCCGGCGCCGTCCGCGCGATCCTGGCGATGCGCACCCGACCCGGCTGTGAGCAGCGGTTCGAGGACGAATGGCGGGCGATCGCCGACCAGATCCGGACGCTCGCCGGCTGCCTGCGTCAGGACCTGCTCCGCGACGCCGACGACCCGCGCAGCTACCTGATCGTCACCGACTGGGCCGACCGGGGCCGGTTGGACGCCTTCGGTCGCAGCGCCCAGCGGGACCGGCTGCTGCGGGTGATCCGGGACCTGCGGGAGTCCGCGCAGCGACACACCTACCAGGTCCTGCACAGCGTGCCGAGTCAGGTGCTGCACAGCGTGCCGAGCGAGCCGGAGGAGACGCGATGACCGCCGATGCGCAACGACCGGTACCCGCCGGGGAGTTCTTCACCGACGAGTACGCCGCCGACCCGTACCCCACCTACGCCCGGATGCGCGAACAGAACCCGGTCCAGTTGGTCTCCTCACCCCGGTTCGACTCCTACCTGATCACCCGCTACGACGACGCCCGTGCCGCGCTGACCGACCACCGGCTGTCCAAGGATCTGTACGGCCCGGAAGGCCACTACCTGCGGTTCTTCGGGCCGAACTCGGACGGGTTGAACAAGAACATGCTCAACTCCGACCCGCCGGAGCACAGCCGGCTGCGGCGACTGGTGTCCCAGGCGTTCGCGCCCCGGCGCATCGAGGCGCTGCGGCCCCGGGTGACCCAGGTCGTCGACGACCTCATCGACAAGTTCGCGACCCGGGGCGAGGCGGACCTGATGCACGACTTCGCCGTACCGCTGCCGATGGTGGTGATCTGTGAACTGCTCGGCGTGCCCAGGGCCGACCACGAACAGGTGCTCGGCTGGACCCAGGTGATCCGTACCTCCGGATCGGCCAGCCGGCCCCCGGAGCAGGAACGGGCCGCCGTGCAGCAGGTGCAGTTGCTGCTGCACGACTACCTGACCGGGCTGGTCCGGGCCAAGCGGGTGGCACCGGCCGACGACATGGTCAGCGCCCTCATCGACGCCTGCGACCAGGGCGGGAAGCTCTCCGAGCGGGAGCTGGTCTCCACCGCGTTCCTGCTGCTGTTCGCCGGCCACCAGACCACCGCCGACTTCATCGGCAACGCCATGCTGGCGCTGCTGACCCACCCCGACCAGCTCGACCTGCTGCGGCAGCGGCCCGAGTTGCTGCCCGGCGCGGTCGAGGAACTGCTGCGCTTCGACGGCCCGCTGCCGATCGCCAGCCCCCGGGTGGCCACCGAGGACATCGAGTACGACGGCGTACGCATCCCGCGCGGTGCGGCGGTCGGCGTCGTACTCAACTCGGCCAACCACGACCCGGACCACTTCACCGACCCGCAGCGGCTCGACGTGACCAGCGAACGCGGCCCGCATCTGGGCTTCGGGCACGGTGTGCACTACTGCCTCGGGGTCTCACTGGCCCGCATCGAGGCAAGGATCGGCATCGGCACCCTGCTGCGCCGGCTGCCGGACCTGTGCCTGGCCGTACCGGTCGACCGGGTGCCCCGGCTGCCGGCGGCGTCACCGTTCCGTGGCCTGCTGGAGCTGCCGGTGCGGTTCACCGCCGCAGGCTGAGCCGCCACCTGACCGTCGGGCCTACCGGCCCGGCTGAGCCACCACCTGACCACCGGGCGTACCGACCCGGGCTGATCCGACCGTTCTGCGAGGAGTTTGTCATGGTCTTCCGAAACGTGATCGTCTGCCGCATGGTGCCGGGCAGCGAGGACAAGATCGCCAAGGTGTTCGGCCACTACGACAAGGCCACCCGGCCACAGGACTTCGGTGTGATCGGACGCATCCTGCTGTCCCACCACGACCTCTACATCCACATCGTGGAACGCAACGAGGACCCGGCGATCTCCGGCCAGAACCGGGGGCTGCCGGCGTTCAAGGAGATCGCCGAGGCGATCGGCCCGTACGTCACCCCGTACCCGCGCAACTGGCAGAACCCGTCGCACTCGGTCGCCAAGGAGTTCTACCGGTGGGCGCCAGCCGACGACGCCGGGGCGCAACCGGACCCGGGCGAGCGGCACCTGACCGTCATCGTCGGGCGGATCAAGCCCGGCGCCGAGGAGAACGTGGCCCAGATCTTCACCGAGTCCGACGCCGGCACGCTGCCGGTGGAGATGAGCGTGACGGCCCGGTGGCTCTACTCCATCGACGACGTCTACGTGCACCTGCTCGAACGCTCGGTCGCGCACACCGCCGACGACGCCCGAATCCACGACAAGCCGAAGTTCGGCAAGATCATGCAGGAGCTGAGCCCGTACATCAGCCCGTACAACCAGGACACCTGGCGCGGACCGGTCGACGCGGTGGCCACCGAGTACTACCGCTGGCGCGCCGAGGACTGACCCCGCCGGACCAGGGCCACCGCCACGGCCAGTACCAACCCTGGCAGGGCGCCGCCCACCGGCAGGACCCAGGCCGGGACGTGCAGCAGCGGGCCGAGCGGTCCGTCGACGGTCGGCGCCGCACCGACCTGGTAGACCTGCCCCGGCAGGCCCTGACACTCCACGGTGACGGACGTGGTGCTGGACACCTCGACGGTGCCCAGCACCACCGTCACGATGCTGTCGCTGTTGTCCGTGAACGGCACCGACGGCGCCCTCACCCGGATCCTGGCACCACCGGAGTCAGTGACCTGACAGTCCTCGGCGGACCATTCCTGACCGTGGTCGCGGAAGATGGCGCTGCGCCCGGTGGGCAGGACGACCGGCACCGGCTGCCCGACCGGCACCGTGACGAACCCCGCCGGCAGGAACCGTGCGGTGGCCAGCTCCGCACCGACGCGGACGAACTCGGGTACGGCGAGCAGACCGGCGACCGCCCCGGCGGCGGCGACCGCGTACCACCCCCGTCCCCGACCCCGCGTGTCGTCCCGCCGGAACAGCCCGATCCCGAACCCGACCGTGGCGGCACCGACCGCCAGCAGCGCACCGACCAGCCAGGCCCACGCCATCGCCGCCACCGGGTCTGTCCCGTCGACCCTGGCCGACTCCACGGGGATGACGTACCGGTAGGTGGCCTCGTCCGCCACCAGGTGCGCCACGGCAGCACCGGCGCCGGCGCCGGCGGCGATCGCCCACCGGCGGACGACGGCGACGCGTTCCAGCCCCGGCGACGAACGGACACCGACCAGGTACCCGACGCCCAGCCCGAGGCCGGCCGCGACGACCCTGGCCGCCGTCGCCAGCTCCGCCCGCTCCGGGCGGTAGCCCTCGTGCCCGACGGCGTCCAGCCAGATCAGCGGCAGCATCAGTCCCGCGACGACGGCGCAGCACCACACACCGCCGCCAAACAGCAGCCGCGTCACGCCGATCCGTCCCACTGCCGCGTCACGCCGACGCGTCCCGAAGCCGGCGGGCTTCGGTGACCAGCCGGCTAGACCCGCCCCGACCGGCGACGTCGGCGAGCCCCGGCACGTCGATGCGTACACCGGTGGTCGCCGCGTTCTGCGCGGCCAGCGCCAGCAGGTCCGGCAGGCCACGCGGCGCGGGTCGGCAGGTCAGCAACGCCGGCAGCGCGGCGGCCAGGATCCGCCAGACGGTCAGCGGCGCCCCGGCGGCGGTCGCGTCCCGCAGCGGCCCGACGACCCGGGACAGGGTGATCATCCCGTCGGCGGCCAGCGACCCCAGATGGGTGCCGACCGCCGTCGGGTCGAGCCCGCCGTCGGCGGCCAGCATCAGCAGCGCGTCGACGGTCGCCACCCGGTCGGCCTCGTGCCGGGCGGCCAGCCCGTACGCCACCGCGAGGTCCAGCGCCGGACCGGCGGCGCCGGTGCGTTCGGCGAGCATCGGCAGCAGCACGGCGCCGCCCGGCTCGTCGAGGTCCGCGCACCCGGCGACCAACGGCAGGGTGTACGCGGCGACCAGCCCCCGGTAGCCGGGCAGCTGCGCCGGCCAGAGCCGTTCGTCGAGCAGCAACCTGACGTCGACCGGTCGGGGCGTCACATCGAGCAGCCCGTACGGGTCGCCGGCCCCCGGCGGCGCGGCCACGTCGACGAGTCGGCGCCGCTGCGGCAGCCGGTCGTGCCGGTAGTCGTAGCCGCCGTGCCGGTCCCGCCGGGCCACCGTCACCACCCGGTGGTGCCCTCGGGGCAGGCCGCCGGCGCGCAGCCAGGCCGCCAACTCCTGCCCGGCCGGGGTGCCCAGCGCCGCCGCCTTCGCCGCCAACGGCTCGTCGACGGCGGCCGGCAGCCGCAGCAACGCCTGGGCCAGGTCCGCTGGCCACGGCGGCTGCCCGTCGAGCCGGGCAAGCCGGTCGAACAACGCCTCCGGCTCGATCGCCCCGGTGGCGAGCGTCGGGGTGGCCAGGGTCGGTCCGGCGGTCCGCTCCGTCGTCCCGTGCCCCGCGACGAACTGCCCGATCTCGGCCACCCGGGTCCGCAGCAGCCGGCGCAGGATTTCCCCCTGCGGGTCGGCCGGCCGCTGCCCACTGGTCGGCTCCCGGCCCCACGCCGCCGACAGCGACGCCCAGGCGCGGGCCGAGACCGTCTGGTCGGTGCCGGCGACGATCGGGTCGCTTGCCCCGGCGAGGACCCGCAGCACCACCGTGAGGCCGCCGAACCTGTTTTCCGGCAGCGACGGCCAGACCATCGCGTGCGCCCGGTTGAGCACCGGCGTCAGCGCGGCCGCCACGCCTGCCCGGTCGGTGCGGCCCAGCCGGACCACGCCGGCCAGGATCCGCTCCAGCTCCAGCGGCGCGGTCCACTCGGCGGCGAACATCGCGGCCACCTGCTCGGCCAACTCGTCCGGACCGGTGATCGGCGGTGGCACCGGCGGCGGCGCCCCCGCCGGGGGCAGGGTGTCACCGACGTGCCGCACCTCGGCAGGTGCGCTCACCTGGTGGCCGTGCCGGGCGGCGAGCGCGTTCGCCCGTTCGGCGATGTCGATCTCCGGGTGGTCGGCGGCGACCGCCAGCACCCGCGCGATCCGCGCCGCCTGGGCCCTGTCGCGGCGGGCTGTCTGGTCCAGCCAGGTCAGCTGGGCCCGTACCAGGGTCTTCTCCGGCCGGACCAGGACGGCGGGTGCGGTGTCGAGCAGCGCATCCAGGTCGATGTCCGGCACCGCGCGCAGGCTCCGTTGGGCCGCCGTGGCCGCCGTCGACGGCCCGTCGGCCAGCAACCGCAGGTACGCCGGCAGTCGGTCACGGACCTCGTCCACGGTCGGTGCCAGCGCCTCGTGCAGCGCGACGAAGACCCGCAGCGCGGCCGGCCGTTCGCCGCGCAGCAGTCGACCGAGCGTGCCGTCGAGCAGCATCGACCGGTCGAGCCGGCCGTCGGCGGCCAGCTGCGCCAACGCCGCCGGCAGCTTCAGCGGCGCGTCCGTACCGTCCTGATCGTCCTGCTGGAGCCGGGCCCAGGACCACTGGTCGCCGACACCGTCCACCTCGAACAGCCGCGGTGTCAGCGAATCCAGCCAGGGATCCCCGCGCAGCCGATCGACCAGCGCGGCCCGCCGTTCGTCCTCGGTGGGCCGACCGACGATCGCCGCCCAACCGAGGACGAACCGGTCCTCGGCCGGCGGCGGTGCCTGCTCGGCGTGCAGCAGGTCGGCCACGAACCGCCAGCTGTCCCCGGGCGTGGACCGGTCGACACGCGCGCAGAGCCGGTACGCCAGATCCGCCAGCCAGGTGACGCCCCGGCGGCGGGCCACCTCGATCACCGGGGTCGCGGGCACCTGCCGCAGCGAGACGTTGCGTCGGCCCAGCACCTCGGCGACCTGGGCGGCGCTCGGCAGGCAGCCGACCGCCGCTATGGCCAGCGCGGTGGCCTGCCAGCTGCTCCACCACTCGTCGCGGCGGCGACGAACGTGGGCCACCAGGTCGGTGCCGAGCCGGCGGCGCTGCGTCTCGTCGAGGCCGTCGACGGTGGCCGTGGCGGCGGCGATGTCGCCGGTGTGGAGAAAGTCGAGCGGGTCGGTCACGCCGTCGCCTCCACCGGTGCGGTGACCATCGTGGTCGCCAGGACATGTTTGCACGGCCCCCGGCCGCCCCGGTGCCGCGCCCACCAGACGCAGGTGCAGGTGTGGCCGCCCTCCGGCAGTCGCCGTACCCGGTACACCTCGTCGCCATGGTGGACGGTCGCGCCCGCGTCGTCGACGGTCACCGCGCCGGTCTCGACCAGCGCACGGGCACCGGCCAGCCGAGGGTTGTCCCGCTCGGTGCGGCCGGGGTCGTAGGGCAGCACCCGGTGGAAGTAGCCGGCCCGGGCGACGTCGTAGCCGACCCGTCCGGCGGTGCCGAGCAGAGTCAGCGCCGCGCGTACCCGTCGAGCGGTGATGCCGGCCGCGTCGGCCAACGCGTCGACGTCGACCGTCGGCTCCCAGTCGAGCAGCGCACCGACCAGCTCGGCGTCGTCGGTCACGTCGTCACTGGCGAGATCACGCAGCACGCCGCCCTCACCGGAGAAGCCCCGAGTCGGGTCCGGTGACAGGGCCAGCGACAGGCTCATCCCGCCCAGGTCCAACTCCCAGACGCTGGCCACCGGTGCGGCACCGGCCGCTACCGCCGGCCCGTACACCCGCAACGCGACGGCGTGCCGCAGCAGGCCGCGCAGCGCGACCAGCCGACCGGCGCCGGCCAGGCACCCGGCACCGGGCGCGGCGCGGGAGGTCAGCCGCAGTGACCGACCGGCCGGCACCGCCCACAGCACCGACCGGTCGGCGGCACCGGGCAGCCGCTGCAGGAACGTCGCGGCCTCGGCGACCGGGATCTCCGCCCGTAGGCCCATCGCCGCCGCGACCACCTGCACCTCGGCGAAGCCACGCAGCCAGCGGCGCGGCAGCGGCACCTTGCGCTCGACGACCTGTCCATCCATGGTCGACACCGTCACATCGTCCGGGCCGACCGACAGGTGCAGCGGGTCCAGCCCGCCGACCCGGGCCAGGGCCTCGCGCAACGGCGGGTTGACGTCGACGTTGGTGGTGCCGTGCGCGACGATGTCACCGTCCAGCCCGTCCGGGGTCACGTCGAGCCGGGCGTACACGCCGCAGCAGCCGGAGAAGGACTCGAACCGCAGCCGGTCCCGGCTGCCGGTGACCACCGGGTCGAGGCTGGCCGGGTCGACCGGCCGGTGGTAGCGGGTGCGGGCCACCTCGGCGACCGCCAGCAGCCCGGCGGCGGCAGCCGTCGGCGCGGTGAGGAACCCGGTGAAGAACCGGGGGTGGGCGGCCGGCCCGCCGCTGGTCTGCAGGGTCAGGTCCCGGTCGGCCAGGGCGGAGGGGCGAAGATACTGGTACGTCGCGGTGGCGCTCACGCCGGCGCACGTTACCCACGCCCACCGACATCCGCCGCCCACCAGCGAGTCGACGTGGCGGTCACGGCTCGGCAGGCTGGTCGGCGTACCGTGCCGCGTCTTGCATGACGGTGTTCCAGGTGGCCTCGTACGCGGCGTCGGCGACGGCCAACCAGAAGTCGTTGGGCAGTCGGTCGGGCACCGGGGCCCGCGACGGCAGATCGGCGGTGATCAGCCTGGCCAGGTCGTCAGCGGAGACTCGGTCGCGGGCCCAGGCAAGGGTCCGCAGGTCGGGGGACCAGCCGAGCGGCTCATCGTCGCCCCGGCGGGGCGACGGGGTGGGGTTCGCGGCGGTCGGGCCGGCGGGTGGGCGGAAGTCGTCGGACAACGCCCACCGGAGCAGTTCGGTCTCGGGGCTGCTCGGCGGGCCGGAGCTTCCCAGATGCCACTCGACGACGAGCCGTTGCCCGGACGGCAGTGCGAAGACCCGGACGGCGCGGCTGCCGACATTGGAGCCATAAGGGATGCCGCCAAGACCGAGCTTGACGATGGGGGGCAGGTCCAGGCTCTCGGCGACGCCGAGCCACGGCTTGCCGAAGGCGAAGACATGGTCCGTGGCCAGCTCACCGATCGGCTCGAACACGAACTGTCGGATGATGTCGGCCGGCGGCTTCATGCTGCCGGTCACCTTGGTCGAATGCCACGGGTAGCACTCGAACACCAGCAGGTTGCGCTCGGTGAGCGTCGGCTCGTGGAGCCAGCGGCGGGCGAAGGCGCGTCGGTCCCGCCAGTACTTGTTGTCCCCGAGCCGGGTCTGCCAGGGGTCCCGGAGGTAGGGGCCGCTCGCGGCCCAGGACCGGTAGGAGCCGTAGCGTCGAATCTCCTCGGCGAAGGTTCCGGTCCGGGACTGGAACTCCGGGAAGTACTTGCCGGGATTGAGGCCGAGGACGACGACGACCGGCTCGTCGGGGGCCAGGCCGGTGAGATCGCCGATGTACGGCTCGGGAAAGCCGTCGCGGGTCACCGCACCCAGGCCGGTGCCCTGAAACGACGCGTACCACTCGGGCAGCGGATCCGCCATGGGATCGCGGCCGTCGAGCCACTGCTGCACGTGCTGATCCCAGAATGCCGCCACCCGTTCCCGTGCCGTCGTCATGCGGGGCACCTTAAGGCATCCATCCTGGCCGCGTGCCCCTAAAATATCGACGTTTATGATACCGTGTCGGGGATTGGTCGACAGTGGTCGATCAATGGGGTCTGGTAGAGGGAGCTCAGTGGTGCGAAGGGTTCCGGTGGCCGCCGTGCTGGCGGCCGTACTGCTCGGGACGACCGTGCCGACCACGGCGGTCGCCGGTCCCGGCGGCCCCGACCACCGGCACGGTGGTCTGGACCGGGTGCACACAGCCGGTCGGGTCGTCGTCGACGGCACCACCGCGCGGTACAGCTGGCCCGGCGTCTACTTCGAGGGCCGGTTCCGGGGCACCGGCATCGGGATCGTCCTGGACGACCCGCACGCCGACTACGACGTCCAGATCGACGGCCGGACCGTCGCCACCCTGGTGACGCCGGGCGCGATCACGCACCGGGTCGACGGGCTACGGCCCGGTCGGCACACCGTACGGGTGGTCAAGCGCAGCGAGAGCCAGTGGGCGACCAGCGGGTTCGGCGGTTTCGTGCCGGGGCCCGGTGGTGCCGTCCTGCCCGCACCGGCGCCACGGCACCGCCAGATCGAGTTCATCGGCGACTCGCACACCGCCGGGTACGGCAACGAGTCGACCAGCCGGGACTGCACCGGCGACGAGGTGCACCGGACCACCAACGCCGACCGCAGCTTCGGCGCGATCACGGCCCGCCGGTACGGCGCCGACTACCAGATCAACGGGTACTCGGGCCTGGGCATGGCGCGCAACTACGGCGGCCACTCACCGGGAACCACCTACCGCACGTACTACGACCGGGCGCTGCTCGCCGTCGACGGCGACGTCTGGTCGCCGCCGCGCAGCTGGCGGCCGCAGGTCGTCGTGGTCGGCCTCGGCCTCAACGACTTCTCCACCGACATCGCCCCGGGCGAGTCCTGGACGCCGGAGACGCTCAGCGCCGCCTACCGCGACGCGTACCACGGCTTCCTCGACCAGTTGCGCGCCCGGTACGGCAACCGGACCCAGGTCGTGGTCACCGCAAACGAGATGTGGAACACCACCGCGTTCCGGGACGCAGTCACCCAGGTCGTCGCCGAGCGCACCGACCGGGGCGACGACCGGGTCCGGATGTGGTACGTCGAGAGCGCCGGCCTGGACTCCCTCGGCTGCCACTGGCATCCGTCGGTCGCCGACCATCAGGTGCTCGCCGACCGGCTGAGTGCCGTACTGGACGAGCTGCCGCTGCGCTGGTGACCCGACCTGCGGCGGTCACGTGTGTGGTGGCTGCTGTCAGGGTCGCGGCACCGCCACCACCTCGTACGTCGTCTCCGGGGTGACCTCGACGCCGAACCGGGCGTTCGGCAGGTAGAGCAGGTCGCCGGCGGCGGCGACGGTGGTCGGCACGTCGAACCGCTCGTCGGTGATCCGCCCGACGATGTCGCCCTGGCTGCCGGCGGCGTTGATCTGCAGCTCGACGAGGGTGTTCGCCCGGTTCTGCACGACGAACAGGGTCTGGTCGACCACCAGGAGCCCGTCGCCGCCGACCAGGAGCCCGTCGCCGTTGACGTCGACGACGCCGGTGCGGCCGGTGACCCCGGTCGCCGGGTCCACGGTGAACAGCAGTCCGGTGTTGGACTGCACGATGATCAGGTTTGTGCCACTGGGGCTGGCGGTGACGCCGTTCGCGTTGATGCCCTCGTCGTAGACGATGTCGCCGGTGAGCGGGATCCGGCGTACCTGCGCGGCGTCGGGCAGCGCCCCGGTGGCGTCGGTCGGCAGGTGGTAGACGACCGGGTTGGTGGAGTCGGTGAAGAAGGCGCCGGCGTCGGTGACGGTGACGTCGTTGACGAAGCTCTCCGGCACGGTCGCGAGGTCGTAGCGGGCGAGCAGGTCGCCGGTGTCGGCGTCGATCACCCGGGCGTCGCCGGCCGGGCCGCCGGCGACGAAGAGCCGGCCCTGTGCGTCGAGGGCCAGGCCGACCGACGGAGTGCCGGGTGCGTCGCCGATCAGCTCACCGACGCCGGTCGTCAGGTCCGCGCGGAAGATCGCGCCGTCGGCGAGGGATCCGACGTACGCGGTGTGCCGCTCGGCGTCGATCGCGATGCCTTCGGGGGCGAACCCGTCGGGCAGCCGTACCGTGTCGACCAGTTCGACGCTGCCGCCGCCGGCACCGACCGGGTCGCCGCCGGCACCGACCGGGTCGCCGCCGGTGCCGGCCGGGTCGGTGCCGTGCTGGCCGGCGGCGGCCAGGCCGGTGGCGAGCGCGAGCGCGCCGGCCAGGGCCGCCGCCGACACCGTCACGCCGATCGCGGTACGCCTGCGGTTCACCATCGGTGATGCCTCCTGTGTTCCGGTCGACCACCTGGACCGGTCGACGCCCTACCGGAAGGCACGGCGCGAACTGGTGTGACGTTCACCGGGTCGGACACCGGACGGCGGGCGGTACGGTCGCCGTACACTGGTCGCCGGTGTCGGACGGTAGCGGCGGCGGGTCGCGGGCGGGGGAGCGGGTACGGATGAGGTCACACCTGCCGGTCCTCAAGGCGCACGGTTCGCAGAACGACATCCTCGTCATCGAGGGCCGGCCGGGTGACTACGCCGCCGACGCGGACGTGCCGCACCTGGTACGCCAGTTGTGTGACCGGTCCGGTCCGCTCGGCGGCGGCGACGGCGTCTACTTCGTCGATCTGGCACCGGCGGTGCCGCAGGCGGCGTTCTTCAACCCGGACGGGTCGTTCGCGAAGCTGTGCGGCAACGGCATGCGCTGCGTCGGCCGGCTGGTGCTGGACACCCGGGAGGCCGATCGGGCGGTGGTGCGGGCCGGCGGCAGCGATTTCGTGGTGCTGCGGGCGGAATCCACCCCGGAAGGGGTCCGGCAGACGGCCGTCGAGATGCCGAAGGTGGACTTCGACCCGGCCGAGCCGGTGCTCGCCCTGGCGCAGCCGCACGTCGACACGCCGGTGCCGGCGTTGCACCCGACGCTGGGGTTGACCGCGCTCGCCGTACCGAACGACCATCTGGTCGCGGTGGTGGAGAAGTTCGACGAGGCCGAGCTGGTCGCGACCGGGCTGCGGATCGTCGCCGCCACGGACGTGGTGCCACGGGGGGCGAACCTGTCGTTCGTGTTCGCGCTCGACGACGACGAGATCTACGTGCAGACGTACGAGCGGGGGGCCGGGCTGACCCCGTCGTGCGGTTCGGGGGTGGTCGCCTCGCGGGCGGTCTGGTCCCGGCTGGGGCACGCCGACGCGGGGGAGCGGATCACCGTCCGTAATCCGGGTGGGGTCGCCACGGCCTGGTTGACCGGTGACGGATCCGCCTGGCAGGCCACCCTGCAGGGCAACGCGTCGTACGTCTACCGCGCCGACGTCGACCTCGCGGCGGTCGTTTCCGGCGTGGTCGGTCGTGTCGAGCGCGACACGTTCGTCGACGAAGTCGAGGCATTCGCCCAGTTGCGACGGAACAACCACAGTGTGCTGCACGCCGCCGGCGTGTATCCGTCGGTCGGCTGAACCGGGCCGAACCGGAGCTGAATCCGGGCTGAATCCGGGCTGAATCCCATTTTTGCCCGCCGTCCGATGGTCCGTCGCCAGAGTTCGGCCATCAATCAGATGAATTTGTATCGTCGAAGCCAAATGTTTCGATGGTCGGTGGTGTCGTCGGTGTGTGGCGGCCGAACGGGTCAGGATACGGGAACATGAGACTGAATCACATATCTCTACATCGATCTGATTTCGGCCTAGCATCTGTGTCAGTCAGATTCACGGTCATCGGTCGACCTGTCACAATCGGGTCGGCCGGGTATCGAAAGGAGGCGGGAGATGACCTTCTCCCGGCCGTCCCGGCGCCACTGGCGCCTCGCCCTCACCGCCACCGCGGTCGCCGCAGCCACGGTCGCCTTCGCCGCGCCGGCCAACGCCGCGCCGGCCAACGCCGCGCCGGCGGAGGGCCCTGTCCTGTACGCCGGTGAGTCCACCACCGTCGCCGACTCCTACATCGTGGTGTTCAAGGACGAGCGGGTGTCCCGCACCGGGGTGCCGGCGGCGGCCCGCGCCGTCGCCGCCCGCCACGACGCCGCGGTGGTGCGCACCTACACCGACGCGCTGCGCGGCTTCGAAGCGAGGATGAGCGAGAAGGCGGCCAAGCGGCTCGCCGCCAGCCCGGCCGTCGAGTACGTCCAGCAGAACCGTACCGTCTCCCTCGCGGCCACCCAGACGCCCACCCCGTCCTGGGGGCTCGACCGGATCGACCAGTCGGCACTGCCCCTGAACAACAGCTACACCTACCCGAACTCCGGGTCAGGTGTCACCGCGTACATCATCGACACCGGCATCCGCTTCTCGCACAGCGACTTCGGCGGGCGGGCGGTCACCGGGTTCGACGCGGTCGACGGCGGTAGCGCCGACGACGGCAACGGTCACGGTACGCACGTCGCCGGCACCGTCGGCGGCACCGCGTACGGCGTCGCCAAGGACGTCACGCTGGTCGGCGTACGGGTGCTCAACAACAGCGGCAGCGGCACCTACGCGGGGGTCATCGCCGGTATCGACTGGGTGACCACCGACCACGCGCCGGGCGAGTCGGCGGTGGCCAACATGAGCCTCGGCGGCGGCTTCGACCAGGCGGTCAACGACGCCGTGACGCGGTCCATCGCCGACGGTGTCGTCTACTCACTGGCCGCCGGCAACAGCAACGCCAACGCCTGCAACTACTCGCCGGCCAGCACCCCGGCCGCGATCACCGTCGGCGCCACCACCAGCACCGACGCACGGGCCAGCTACTCCAACTACGGCACCTGTGTCGACATCTTCGCCCCGGGCAGCGCCATCACCTCGGCCTGGCACACCGGCGACACCGCCACCAACACCATCAACGGGACCTCGATGGCCGCACCGCACGTCGCCGGTGCCGCCGCGCTGGCGCTGGCGGCCAACCCCGGCTACACCCCGGCGCAGATCGGCAACCTGCTGATCGCCGACGCGATCGACGGCGTCGTCACCAACCCGGGCACCGGCTCGCCGAACAAGCTGCTGTACGTCGGCAACATCGTCCCGCCCACCCAGGACTTCACCGTCGAGGTGGCTCCGGCCGGCGCGACGGTCGACCCGGGCGACCCGGCGAGCGCCACCGTCAGCACCACCACCGCCGTCGGTGACCCGCACACCGTCACCTTCAGCGTCACCGGAGCGCCGGCCGGCGTCACCGCCACGTTCAGCCCGGCATCGGTCACCTCCGGCGGGGCGACGACCCTCACCCTTGCCACCGCCGCGTCGACCGAACCCGGCACCTACCGGCTGACCATCGTCGGCACCGGCCCGGAGACGTCGCAGTCGGCGCCGTTCACGCTCACCGTCAACGGTCCGCCCGGCTGCTCGCAGACCAACTCCACCGACTTCCCGATCAGCGACAACAGCACGACCGAGAGTCCGATCGTCATCAACGGCTGTGCCGGCAACGCCCGGGCCGCCAGCACCATCGAGGTGAACATCTACCACACCTGGATCGGTGACCTGACGGTCTCGCTGATCGCTCCGGACGGCAGCGCCTACGTGCTGCACAGCCGGACCGGCAGCAGCACCGACAACATCTTCCAGACCTACACCCGGGACCTGTCCAGCGAGGTCGCCGACGGCACCTGGAAGCTGCGGGTGCAGGACTCGGCCAGCCTGGACACCGGCTACCTGGACAGCTGGACGCTGAACCTGTAGTCGGGCGCCGAACACACCGCCCGGAGCTCCGGCGTACCGCCGGGCTCCGGGCGTTTCGCGTAGCCGGACGCATAACCGATTTGTTCTGCGATTCGCGCATGTGACTGCCATCGCATGTCGGGCATGGGTGATCAGTCGGCATACTTTGGCTGATATGCCGAATGCATGCCGGACTGATTCGCCACGGCATTTGAGCATTCGACTATGGCGAACAAAATGACATCCATGAGTGGTGATCGATTGTCGTATGGTGGGTCACCTCGGACAATCAAGTGGATGGTGGTGATCCCCGTGCGGAAGCTCATCGGCGTGCTCGTGGCTCTGGCGGTGGGCGTGGCGGCGACCCTGGCCCTCACCTCACCGGCGCAGGCGACGACGGCGACGTTCACCCAGACCAGCGCCTGGTCCACCGGGTACGTGGGCGAGGTGGTCGTCACGAACGACTTCACCGTGCCCATCACCGGCTGGGAGGTGGCGTTCACCCTGCCGGCCGGCTCGTCGGTGTCCAGTGCGTGGAGCACCCAGGTCGCGACGACCACGCCGCACTACACAATGATCAATACGAGCTGGAACGGCTCACTCGCACCGGGCCAGTCGGTCACCATCGGGTTCGTGGTGACCGGCACCGGCCTCCCGACGATCCTGTGGCCGCTCTGACATCCGCACGCCGCGCCGGTGACGGCGGGTGTGCCCGGGGCCGTTCCTGCCCGGGGCACACCCGCCGTCACCGCGACGCAATGCCGGGGTCAGCCGCCGGCGGGCGTCAACTTGATGAGCTCCCAGCCGCCTTCCGGCACCTCATCGGTCGGGTCGGTTCGCAGATTCATCGGATTGCCCATGCCGAGATAGAGCGTCGACCCATCGGCGACCATCGTGCGGAAACCGTAGTTGAGGTAGTTGCCCAGCCCCTGGGTGTCGACCGGGGTGGCGGGCTTGTTGTTCGACTCGAACATCCACAGGTCGCCGCCGTAGAGCGCCGGGTCGATGGTGATCGGGTTCAACTCGTCGCTGAGCCCATTGGCCGCCCCCCGGAAGCCCGTCTCGGCCGCCGCCTGCGGCAGCAGGTCCTTGGCGAGGTAGCTCCAGTCCATCGTGCCGACGAACAGCCGCCCGTTCGAGACCGCCATCGTCCAGGTGTAGTTGGTGTAGATGTTGCCGAATCCCATCCGTCCGTACTTCGGGCGGTAGCC
This sequence comes from Solwaraspora sp. WMMA2056, assembly GCF_030345095.1. NCBI lineage: Bacteria > Bacillati > Actinomycetota > Actinomycetes > Micromonosporales > Micromonosporaceae > Solwaraspora > Solwaraspora sp. WMMA2056. The sequence continues at coordinate 5,026,921 of NZ_CP128360.1, read as the reverse complement.
GGTGAGGGCCCACCGCCAGGCACCGACGCCGTAGTCCGCGGCAGGGTCGTACACCGGCAGGACCGCCTGGCCGTAGAGCAGCTCGGTGCTCTCCTGCGCGGTGCCGAACGACCGTCCCCGGAAGATGCTCACCGCCCGCTGCGAACGCTCCAGCGTCGCGCGGGCCGCAGGCTCGTCCGCCGGCGGGTACGCCTCGGCGACCATCGCCGTGGACTTCATCGGCACGTGCATGGTGCCCCAGTAGAGGTGCCCACGGTACGAGGCCAGCGCGCCGAGGCCGTACGAGCCGGCGATGACCGGGTCGGGCTCGTAGGACGCCGCACTCCACACCTGGGTCCACCCCTCGGCGTCGTCCGGGGTGAGCCCCGGCTCGCCGTCGAGCAGCCGAGGGCTCATCCACACCCCGGCGATGCCGGGATCGGCCTGGGCGGTCGGGACGACGCCGACGCGGACCGGCTCCGCGTCGGGGCCCGGGCGTGCCCCCGCCGAGGACGACCCTCCCGCCGCCGACCAGGTGCTGACGAAGACCCGACCGTCGTGCACCTCCAGGTCGGCCACCTGCGCCGGCAGCTTGCCTACCTCGACGAAGTTGAACGGGTCGTCCCGGTCGCCGGCCCAGCGCAGGATGTAGCCGCCGTCGCGGCCGTTCGGGCCGACGCCGACCCCGGCGTACAGCACGTTGTGGGCGACCACGAAGTGGCGGATGTTGCCGTACTTGGCGAAGTTGGCCGACCCCAGGTACTCGCCGGTGGCCGTGTCGAACGCGAACATGTTGACGGTCGCGCCGAGCGCCGGCCCGGCCAGCAGGACGACGCCGTCGTGCGTGCCGCCGGCCCGCAGCCCCAGCGTCCGGCGCAGCCGCGACAGGTCGTCGGCGGACGCGCCGGTGATCTCCGCGGTCTTCTCCGTCAACGTTGCCGAGGCCAGGTCGTAGACGTACGCCCGGGGCTGGCGGTGGTCGCCGACGCTGACCGGCATCGTCGGGTTCTGCTTGACCACCTGGCTCTCGGCGAACTCGCACACGTAGTCGTCGGTGATCCGTGGGTTCGGCAGGGCCAGCGTTGCCCCGGTCACTATGCAGTGGACGTTCGCCCCGGTGCCGAACCAGAGACGGTCGTCGGCCTTCGCGAGCGACCACACGTACGCCTGGTTGACCTTGGCCTGGCCCTGCGCACACGGCGGCCCGGCGGGGTAGGGCAGCCCGATGCCGACGAAGCACTCCTCAGGGGTGGCCTTGGCGAGCAGTTCGTGCGCGAACGCCGGTGATCCGGCAGACACCGCCTGCTGGCCGACCGCCGGTGCCGGGGCCACGACGAGGGCCGGTAGGACGAACAGTGCGATGGCGGAAATCAGTCGCCGTCGGGATATCAGGGGCCAGCGCATCAATTCCCTTTCTTTCGGCACGATCCACACCCGCCGCCGGGGGACCGCATTCCGTGGCAGAACGGGCAGTACGGAACACAGCATCGAAACCCTGGTCACGGGCGCGGACGGTGGCAATGTCGGCTTCGTGAGGTGAGCTGAGTGTCCACCCAGTCAGGACAGTAGACAACGGTGATTGCCGTCTGATTTCCGACGTCCACATCAGATGTGGGCAGCTACCGGAGTGGCCGTCACTGATCGTCGTGACACCAATTGCCACGGGTCACCATTGGAGGTGCGGTGTGGTCACCGAGGGGATGCGCAAACGACGCCGCCCGGACCCCGCAGCGCGGGATCCGGGCGGCGTCGGGTCAGCTCAGGCCTCGACGTCGGCCAGCAGGTCCTGCAGGTCACCGAACATCTCCGCGAAGTCCAGCGTCTCCGCCTCCGCCGGCGCCTCGATCGACACCGGGGTGCCGTAGTCGGTGTAGTCGACCGTGATGTCGCTCATCGTCCCCATCACCATCTTCACCCGGCGCGGCTGGTACTGCTCGTCGACCCACACGTCGGCCTTGACCTCGGTCACGCCGGCGGCGGCGAGCTGCTCCTGGACGCCCTCGCGCAGCTCGGCGTCGAGCTGCCCCAGGTAGGACTCGACCGGGCTGGTCGACGTGTAGTGCACCGTCTTGACACCGTCGATGGTCTCCTCACCGACGACCACGACCTCCTTGCCCTCGAGAAGGGTCTGCACGCCCTTGACCGGGTCCATGTCGTCGACCTGCTTGGCGAGCTCCTCAGAGCCGGCGCCCAGCGCGGCGAGGTCCATCTTGAACCACTTCTTGCCCTCCATCGACGCCTGCTCCGCCTCCGGGATGCTCACGTAGAACGTGGTCCCGATGGTGCGCACGGTGATCTCCCCGTCCTCCGGGTCGACCATCGTCAGCTCGGCCTTCGGCTCGTCCCCGAAGGCGATGACGCCGCTCATGTCCATCGACTCACCACCGGCGGTGCCGGTCATCGTCACCTTCACCGAGGTGGCCTTGTTGGTGGTCTCGATGGTGCGCTGCAGCGACCCGACCGCGTCGGTGGCGAGCTGCGTCAGCACGCCGGTCCCACCGCCGGCGGCGACCTCGGCCGCCGGCTGCGCGCCACCGCAGGCGGTGAGGGCGAGTACGGCGACCGAGGCCACCGCCACGGAAGCGGCCCTGTTCAGTGTCGACACGAAGTGAACTCCCTGTTCAGCTGTCCCAGATTGTCGGCCGGCATCGTACCGGGGGCGGTCAACCCAACTGGCCGTCGACCACCGGCCGGCGATTCCCCGCTCACCTACGACTTTCGTCGTAGACCGCCACCGTCGGAGTTACCACCAACCGATGACGACTCGTGCGCCGATTCTCGGCACGCTTGAGCCACCCCACAAAAGACGGAGGAACAGTCAATGCGCAAGGTGGCAATCGTCGTCGCGGTCGTGGTCGTCGTCCTGTGCGGCGGTCTCAGCTGGGTCGCGTACCCAGGCGGTCGACCTCGGCAGGGAGATCATCCAGGCCGGGGTCAGCCGCGAGGAGTTCGCCGTCCAACGGGTCGGCACGCCGGAGGCGCAGGTGCGGGCGGCGCTGCCGGAGCCGCTGACCGACATCAAGGACCACGAACTGTACGGCGACGACCCGGACAAACTCGGGATGCCCGCCGGTGCCTCGTGCGTCTACTACACGATCACCCCGTTCGAGGCCGAAGGCCCGGACCTGTGGCGGTTCTGCTTCGTCGACGGCGCGCTCGCGGAGAAGAGCGCCATCACGATCCCGCAGTGACGCCGCCCGCCCCCGGTGGCCCCCGACCGGCGCGACGGCCGGCGATCGGCCAGAATCCCACCGACCCGCCGTCGTCCACGCCTGACACCACCGAAGGAGCACCTCCGCGATGACGACGTTCCGGTGGGCGGCGTGGTGGCACGACCGGACAGCCCGGTGGCCTGAGCGGGCACGGCGGTGGCGTACCCAGGTGGTCGGGGCCGGGCCGTGGCGCCTGCTCTACGAGATCTGCCTGGTGGCGCTGGTCACCGTGATGGCGACCCTGGCCGCCGTCGGCGCCGACTGGTACCCGCTCGCGCCCTGGTTGGTCGGGCTCACCACACCGGTGCTGATGGTGCTGCGGCTGCTCCACCCGACGACGGCGTACGTCGCCGCGGCACTGATCGGCCTCGCCACCGGCGGACAGAACAGTCTGCTGCTGGCGGTGCTGAGCGCCGTGCTGGCGTACCGGGTGGCCCGGTGGTGGCAGGTCGTCGCCGCGCTGGCCGTCGCCTGGGTCAGCTACGTCGGGTCGACCCGCTGGTCGGAACCGGTGACGGCGGAACTGGCTGTCGCGTACTCGGCGCTGTTCGTCCTGGTGGCGATCTTCCCGGCCGGTGTGGCCCGGCTGGTGCGGCGGCGCCGCCGCCTGCTGGCGGCGCTGCACCACCGCAACGTCGCGCTGCGCCGGGAGCAGGGCGAGATCGCCCGTCAGGCGCAGACCCGGGAACGGGCCCGCATCGCCCGGGACCTGCACGATTCGCTGGGTCACAAGCTCACCCTGATCTCGCTGTACGCCGGGATGCTGCGGACCTCCGAGGGCGACCAGCGGACCGAGGCCACCGACCTGGTGCGGCAGACCTCCTCGGCGGCGATGACCGAGCTGCGGCAGATCCTCGGCATCCTCGGCCAGGACGACAGCCAGTCCGCGGTGCGGCCGTTGACCGGTCTGGACGAGCTGGCCGCGCAGGCCCGGGCCGGCGGCGCCGAAGTGGAGGTCGTCCGCCAGGGAGAAGCCCGACCGCTGGCGGCGTTGACCGAACACGCGGCGTACCGGGTGATCCAGGAGGGCCTGACCAACGCGTTGCGCCACGCCAGAGGCGGGGTGATCGTCCTGCTGCTGCGCTACGAATCCGACGCGCTGGTGGCCGCCGTCACCAACACCGCCGGGCACCGGGTCGCCCGGTCCACCTCCCAACAGGGACTGATCGGGTTGGCCGAACGGGTCCGGATCGCCAAGGGCATGCTCTACCACGGTCCGACGCCCGACGGCGGTTTCCGGCTGGCGGCCACCCTGCCGTACCTGGGTGACGAACCCGCTGCCGCCGGGCACCGTCCCCCACCGGTGGCCGGGGCCGACTTCGACGGCCTGATCGAGCGGCACCAGCGCCGGTCCCGGCTCACCCTGGCGGTCACCGGGCTGGCCATCGCCGCCTGCCTGGCGTTGTGTCTGGCCGGGGCCTGGCTGGCCATGACGCTGGTCGTGGTCGACCGCGACACCTACGACGCGGTGCGGATCGGCCAGTCGGAGGACGAGGTCCGGGCGGTGCTGCCCGACGTCGACGTGGGCGTGGTCGACGCCGACGGTGCCGGTCGCCGGACGCCCGCCGGTGCCACCTGCGTCGACTACGACTCGTCGATCCTGGACCAGGCCGACTCCGGCACCGAGCGGACCCTGTACCGGTTCTGTTTCCGCGACGCAACGCTCGTCGACAAACAGATCGTCAAGGAACCGCGACAGTGATCCGACGACGATGAGGGACGACACGATGGCCGACCCCGTACGGGTGCTCCTGGCTGACGACGACTCGCTGATCCGTACCGCGATCGACGCGGTGCTGCGACCGGCGACCGACATCGAGCTGATCGCCCAGGCCGCCGACGGGCGGGCCGCGATCGACCTGGCCGTACGGCACCGACCGGACGTGGCGCTGCTGGACATCCAGATGCCGGTCCTCGACGGCCTGGCGGCGCTGCGGGAGATCCGCCGGCTGGCCCCGGCGGTCCAGATCGTGGTGCTGACCACCTTCGGTGAGGACGAGTACGTCGCCCAGGCGCTCGCCGACGGAGCCGCCGGCTTCCTGCTCAAGGAGTCCGCCGTCGACGAACTCGTGTACGCCGTGCGCGCCGCCGCCGCCGGCAACGCCTACCTGTCACCGAAGATCACCCGACAGGTGCTCAACCGGCTACCCACTGTCACTGTACGTCCAGAAGAGGACCTGAAAAGAGTCGACATGCTCAGCGATCGGGAACGCGAAGTCCTGGTACTGCTGGCCCAGGGCCTGTCCAACGCCGAGATCGGCCAACAGCTGTTCGTCTCCGAAGGCACCGTGAAGACCCACGTGTACCGGGTGTTCGCCAAGCTCGGCTGCGAGAACCGGGTCCAGGCGGCCATGCTCGCCCAACGGGCCGGCCTGCTGGAGCCGCCCTCCGGTCCGGCCCGCTGAGTGACGAGCGCGGCAGCGGAAGATCCACCCGGAGGATTGCGCCCGCCGGCCCACTGGTTACGGTCGGTTGACCGTACCGGTGACGACGACGAGGTGACCCGTGTCCGAGGTGGATCAGAAGCAGCCGCAGCAGGTGCGGGCTGTCCGCCGTACCGTCGACGTCGCCCGGGTCGGGCGGTGGCTGGCCGGTCCGGCGGGCCCCGGCGTCGTCGGGGTCTTCTTCACCGTCGCGACGGCCGCGTTCAGCGCGGCCGGTGGCATCGCACCGGACCTGGCCGCCGAGGGCTGGACCGGCGGCCGGGGCGGCTGGCTGGTGGCGTTCACCCTGGCAGGGGTCGTCACCCTTGCCGTCGGCGTCGGAGCCTGGTGGTGGCGTAACCGGCTCCGCGACCGCCTCGGCGTCGCCTACGTCGTCAACGAGGTGGCGGCCGGCTGGACTCCGGAGCAGAAGGACGGCTTCCTCAACGACGTCCGGGGCCGGTTCGCCGTGTTCCGGCCGGTGCCGCCGCTGCGCACCTTCGACCGGGCGGCGGTCTGGCCGCAGGGGGCGGAGGCGGTCCGCTGGGGCCGCGACGTCGACAACCTGGTCCGCCACTTCCAGGTGGCAAGCTACGACCCGGACGGCCGGGACGCCGCCCTGGACCGGTCGTTGTTCGTCTGGGCGCCGTGGCCGGTGGCGGCGGCCTTCGGACACAAGGTGACCGTGGCTGAACGGGGCCGGGCGCTGCAGGTCCGCCAGCGTGACAGCTTCGGCCGGCAGGGGCCGCTGCGGGTCGGCCCGGTCGAGCCCGGGCACACCTTCCAGGGCCCGGCCGACCGACCCGACGGCGGGCTCTCCGGGGAGCTGCGGGTGCAGCGCCACCCGGCGAGGCTGCGGGTCACCACAGACGGGGTCGCCACAGACGGCGTCGCCACAGCCGGGGTCGCCTCCTCGGTCGTCGCCACCGACGACGGGGCGACGCCGGAGATCCTGCTGCTGGTGCTGCGGACCAACCATCACGAGTTCGGCCCACTGCCGAGACTGCCGGCCGATCTGACCCAGCGGGCCGCCCACGACGACGCGGCCGCCGCCAGCGACCGCGAACCGCTCGTCGTCGAGCTGCACGACGCCGCCGGGCTGGGCCTGTCGGAGACCGTGTCGACGACGCTGCGCGAACGGCGCTACCTGCCCCGGCCGGGGGAGACACACCACCACTGGCAGGACTATCCGCAGATCGTGGCGACGGCGGCCCAGTGGATCGCCGAGCAGGCGGCCAGCGCACCGGGCGCGACGATCCTGCTGGGCGCGCAGGTCCCCCAGGAGGTGGCGGTCGGCCTGGGCGTCCGGTCGGCCCGGCAGGCCGGCTGGCCGCGCGAGTTGTGGCCGCTGGTGCACTCCGTCGGCAACGGCACCTTCACCGTCCCCCGACTCAACCTGGGCCGGTAACCGGGGATCTGGGTCAGTTCGACGGCCCCGCCGGCACCCTGCGCGGCTGTTCTCTGACTATAGTCAGAGATTGTGGGCATGACGTCTCAGACCCAGACCATCCGTGCGTTCAACCGCCTCGTCACCGAGAGAATCGGCGTGCTGGAGGACCGCTACCTCGCCCGCGACCGGCCACTGAGCCTCGACCGTCTGCTGTGGGAGATCGGCGAGGCTGGCATCGAAGTCCGCGAGCTGCGCAGCCGTCTCGGGCTCGACTCCGGTTACACGAGCCGGCAGCTCCGCGCCCTGGAGCAGGAAGGTCTGGTCGCCGTGTCCGCGTCGGAACACGACAGCCGGGTCCGTCGAGCAACGCTCACGCCTGCGGGGTTGGCAGAGCTGACGGTGCTGGACCGGCTCTCCGACGAACTCGTCGAGACGATTCTGGCTCCACTGACCGAACGTCAGCGAGATGAGCTCGTCGCGGCGGCGACGACCGTGCGACGCATGTTCACCGCGTCAGCGGTCACGATCGCTGCGGTCGACCCTGCCAGCGACGCGGCGCGGTGGGCGGTCGACGCGTACCACCGTACGCTCGACGAACGTTTCGACGGCGGGTTCCGGCCGGAGCGCAGCATTCCCGCCGTCGACGACACACTGCGTCCCCCGTCCGGACAGTTCCTGCTGGCGACGTTGCAGGACCGCCCCGTCGGATGCGTCGCCGTCACGAAGGTCGACGAGACGGCGGCAGCGATCCGACGACTCTGGGTGTCGCCCGAGCTGCGCGGGCTGGGAGTCGGCCGGCGCCTGCTCGACGCGGCCGAGCAGGCGGCCACGTCCCTCGGGGCGAGCGCCGTCCGGCTGGAGACCAACAGGTCCCTCACCGAGGCGATCGGCCTGTACCGGGCAGCCGGGTACGACGAGGTCGCCCCGTTCAACGACGAGCCGTACGCACACCACTGGTTCGTCAAACCGCTGCCCGGCGGCGGCACCGGTGCCCCACCTGGCGGAGTCGGCTTCATCGGGCTGGGCATCATGGGCCTGCCGATGGCCCGGCGGCTCGCGCACAGCGGCGTCCGGCTGACCGTGTGGAGCCGCACCCCGAAGGCCGACGAGGAACTCGACTCGGCCGGCACCCGCACCGCCGTCGACGTCACGGAGGTGTTCGCCCGCAGTGACACGGTGTTCGTCATGCTGCGCGACGCCGACGCGGTCGACCAGGTCCTCCGCGACGTCCCTGGAGGGCTCGCCCGTCTCGTCGCCGGACGCACGATCGTCAACATGGGAACCCTCTCCCCGGAGTACTCGAAGGCGCTGGCCGACGAGGTCGAGAGCGCCGGCGGACACTACGTCGAAGCGCCGGTCTCCGGCTCCCGGGTGCCGGCGCAGGACGGCAACCTCGTCGCGATGGTGGCGGGCCGTCCCGACACCGTCCGACGCGTCGCCCCGCTGCTCGATCCGATGTGCGCGCAGATCACCATCTGCGGACCCGTGCCATCCGGTATCACGATGAAGCTTGCCGTCAACGTGTTCCTGATCGCCCTCGTGACCGGCCTCGCCGAGGCGTTCCACTTCGCGGACAGGCACGGTCTCGATCCACGCCTGCTGCGTGAGATCCTCGACGCCGGGCAGATGTCCTCCCCGATCTCCCGGGTCAAGACCGCGAAGCTGGTCGCGGGCGACCTCACCGCGCAGGCAGCGATCTCCGACGTACAGATGAACTCCGCGCTCATCGTCGACGCGGCTGTCTCCGCAGGTGCCGCCGTCCCGCTCAGCGACCTGTGCCGTGCTCTCTACGCCGACGCCGTGCGGCGCGGCGACGGGGCGCTCGACATGGTCGGCGTCATCCGTACCATCGCGGTCGGGCGGTAACTCTGCCGTTGGACAGATCAGCCGCTCACGGGAGAGGGTGAAATCCGGGCAGAGCGGGTACGTCATCCCGCAACGCACCGAACAGCTTCCAGGAGGAGTCTGCATGCACACCCGCTACATCGGTGAGGTCGGCGTCGGCGCGATCGGGCTCGGCGGTATGCCGATGTCGATCGAGGGACGTCCCGACGAGCAGCGGTCGATCGCCACGATCCACGCCGCGCTGGACGCCGGTGTCACCCTGATCGACACCGCCGACGCCTACCATCTGTACGCCAACGACGTCGGCCACAACGAGTCGCTGATCGCCCGCGCCGTGGCGACCTACGGTGGCGACACCTCCGACGTGCTGATCGCCACGAAGGGCGGTCACCTGCGACCCGGCGACGGCTCCTGGACGCAGAACGGCTCGCCGGAGTACGTGAAGAGCGCCTGCGACGCGTCGCTGAAGCGGCTCGGCGTCGAGGCGATCGGCCTCTACCAGTTCCACCGGCCCGACCCCAACGTGCCGTACGCGGACTCGGTCGGCGCGATCCGCGACCTGCTCGACGCCGGCAAGATCCGCCTCGCCGGCATCTCCAACGCCGACCCGGAGCAGATCCGGCTCGCCAACGACATCCTCGGTGGCCGGCTGGTCAGCGTACAGAATCAGTTTTCCCCGGCCTTCCGCTCCAGCGAACCGGAGCTGGAGCTGTGCGCCGAACTCGGCATCGCGTTCCTGCCGTGGAGTCCGCTTGGCGGTATCTCCAGCGCCGCCGACCTCGGGTCGCGGTTCGCGGCGTTCGCGCAGGTCGCGAAGGAGTACGGGGTCAGCCCGCAGCAGGTCTGCCTGGCCTGGATGCTGGCGAAGTCGCCGGTGGTGATCCCGATCCCCGGGTCGTCGCGCCCGGAGACGATCCGTGACTCCGTCGCGGCGGCCGACCTCACGCTGTCGGCCGAACACCTGGCCAGCCTCGACCAGGCCGCCTGACCGCCCGGCCCGCCCGGCTGCCGGAGCTGGTCCTGCCGCTGCCGGGCGGCGGCGGACCCGGGAGCAGCCACCGGATCCATGTGTCGGCCAGCGACGGCCAGTCGACGAGGAGGTCGGCGAACTCGGGGAGGTAGTCGCGGGTGAGTCAGAACCGCTCACGCCAGCCGGTGTCAGCGGCGTCGTACGTGAACACCACCACGCGGCGGGCCACCCGCCGCATCTCCCGCAACCCGGCGACGGGGTCCGGCCAGTGATGGGCGGTGCTGACCGCCATCGCGGCGTCAAAGGACTGGTCATCGAACGGCAGGCTCTCCGCAGCGGCGGCCAGACACGCGCTGCACCCGGGGGCCGCTGCGCCCGCATGACCGCCGACGGTTCCACCGCCGTGACGTCACGGTCGGGACTACCGGCTGGTCCCGGTCATTCTCATGCGCCGCGGTCCGCGGATCACCGACGCGCTGCGGCTGGCGCCGCGATCCGGAGCAGCGGCGATCGGGTCAGCCGGTGCTGACCCGATCGCGTGATCAGCACACGCCTCAGCAGAACCACCGGGTGATGCGCGGCGGCTGCCACTCGCCGGTCAGCACGTCGTCGGTGGGTAGGTAGACCCGCATGTAGACGTGGAAGGTGCCGGTCGGGGCGGGCAGCCAGTTCGCCGTCCCGCCGGGTGGTGGAGTGGTGGACAGGAACAGGTCGAGTGATCCGTCCTGGTTCACCGTGAGAGCGGAACGATCGCTGAGGGCGTACCGGTTGAGCTCGTTGGGAACGAGGAAGTAGTTCTCGTCGTACATTGTCACCGACCAGAATCCGTCCGCGCTCGTCGGTGGGAGAGCGCCCGGCCGGAAGTGCAGTCGGTAGGAGTGTTCACCGCTGAGTGGCTGGCCGAGCAGATCGGACTGGGAGAAATAGTACGTCGACTCGGCGGGCACGTTGGCGCCCAGGCCGCCGGCGGCGATGCCGGCTCGGAGCAGGTAGTCGGTGCCGTAGGTGCCGGCGCTGAGGCTCGACCGCCACGTCCGCCCGGCGGTGGGGAACGCGGCTTCCGCGTGGCCGGCGGCGAGGTACGCCTGCCCGTCGGTCACCGCCGCCTCCAGGGTGGCGACGGCCTGCGGATCCCCTTGGCTCGGGTTCCCGCCCGGCTCGACGCTGAGCGCGGCGAGACCGGCGAGTGCCGGCGCGTCGGCGGCCGGTGGCGGGTCGGCCGCGAGCACGGCGGCCAGTTCGTCGAAGAAGGCGGCGCCGGCGTCGTAGGGGGTCTGTGGCCGTGGCAGGTTCGCACAGTCGGGCGTAGGCAGCGGCGGCGGCGTGCCGGTGGCGGGCGTTTCGAGGACGGCGAGCTGGTACCCGGCCATGACAGCCCAGGCGGCGGACACGTCGTCGGGGTTCTTCACGAGTGTGCGACCCAGCAGCCATACGTCCCAGGTCGGCGCGGACACCGACGTGACGCCGGTCGGAAGCTCACCGGACCATCCGGGCGGAACGATTGCGTACCTGCCGCCCGCAGGGTCCACGGTGCTGGTGCCGATGTTGGTGAACACGTTGGTGTACATGTCGAGGAACTGGAAGTTGTAGTACCGGTCGTCGATCGCCGGTACCGTCAGCACGACCGGCCCACGACGCAGGTCGAGCCATGCGATGGAGTAGAGGGTGTCGACGTTGGGTGCCACCACGTCACGGCTGGCGGGAGTGGTGAGCTCAGGCGAGCTCGCCAGCGTGTTGACGTTCCCGATGGCGCACAGTTGGTTGGCCCGGGTGCGGGCGGCAACGACCGGAGCGTAACCGTATAGGTAGGCGTCGATGCCGGACGTCGTTGTCGACGCGGTGGCTTGGGCGCCTGACGGCACCGCGAGGCACCCGACGAGCGCTGCGATCACGGTTACCGACATGGCTGCCAGAGGGCGGGTGGGCATGCGAACCTCCCTGATCGAATTGATTGAGAGATCGGTGATAAGCGCTTTCGTGCGGCCCGTGCTACCGGCGGTGCCTCCTCTTGAGGAGGACGGCTTCCTGCTGGTTGGGGCACCCCTGTCACTGCCTTTGCCAGGTGATGGAGTGCCGTCGGGATCGGGATCGGATCCCGACGGCGGCGATGGTGCGCGGGTGATGTCGTCCTCGGTGCGGGTGTGTCCCTCGACGGAGCCGGCGGCGTCCCCGTCGGCCGGGCGGTCCAGTGCGACACCTTCCACGTCCATGGCGGGCAGCAGACGGTCGAGGCGGTGCGGCAGTGTCCAGGCGTGTGTGCCGAGCAGCCCGAGTGCGGCGGGGACCAGCGTCATCCGGACGAGGAAGGCGTCCAGGAGCACGCCGAGGGCCAGCGCGAAGGCGATCGGGCGGACCGTTGCCGTCCCGCTGACCACGAAGCTGGCGAAGACCCCGATCATGATCAGTGCGGCGGCCGCGACGACCCTGCCGGCGTGCCGTGCTCCCTCGCGTACCGCCTCCCTCGGCTCGCGGCCGTGGATGACCGCCTCGTGGATCCGGGAGACGAGGAAGACCTGGTAGTCCATTGCCAGACCGAACAGCACAGCCATCACGATGATCGGCATGAAGCTCACCAGGGAGCCGGTGGCGCCGTCGCTGAGGATGCCGCCGAGCCAGCCCCACTGGAACAGCACCACGGTGACGCCGAGGGTCGCGCCGAGGGTGAGTAGGTAGCCGACCGCGGCGATGAGGGGCACCAGCAGGGAGCGGAAGACCATCGTCAACAGCACCATCGACAGGCCGACGACGACCAGGGCGAACGGCAGGATCGCGGTAAGCAGCCGGGCGGAGACGTCGACGCCGAGCGCGGTCGTCCCGCTGACCTGGATGGTTGCGCCGGTCGTGGCGGTGATGTCCGCGGCCTCGTGCCGGATCGTCTGCACCACGTCGGCGGTCGCCGGGTCGGCGGGTCCGGTCGCGGGGATCACCTGGATCAGCGCGTACCGGGCGTCGGCGGAAATCCGCGGCGGCGCTACCGACGCTACCCCGGGAATGTCGCTGAGACCTTCGGCGACGGCCGTGGCGGCCGTGTCCGGCTGGCTGGACCTGGAGAGGTCGGCGAGCACGAGGACCGGACCGTTGAGCCCGGGTCCGAACTCGTCGGAGACCGTGTCGTAGACCTGGCGCGCCTGGTCGCTGTTCGGCAGGCTCCCGTTGTCGGGCAGCGCCAGTCGCATGCCCGTCACCGGCACCGCCAGGACGAGTAGCGCGCCGACCCCGGCGGCGAGGATGACGACGGGCCGGCGCAGCACGCCCCGCACCCAGCGCTCGGCGCCGGGGACCGCGCGGCCCTCGGCGACGGCCGTGGCCCGCCGGCTGTCCCGCCCGCCCGGGCGCGGCGCCAGCCGCCGCCCGGCCACCGACAGTAGGGCCGGCAGCAACGTGATCGCCACCAGCACCGCGAGGAGCACGGTCGCCGCCGAGGACACCCCCATCACGGTGAGGAACGGCACCTGCGCCACGGCCAGGCCAAGGAGGGCGATGATCACGGTCGACCCGGCGAACACCACCGACGACCCCGCAGTGGCGGTGGCCCGGGCGACGGCCTGCGCGACGTCCGCCCCTGCGGCCAGTTCGGCGCGGTGGCGGACGACCAGCAGCAGGGCGTAGTCGATACCGACCGCGAGCCCGAGCATGAGCGCGAGCGTCGGGGCGGTCGTGGAGATCGTGGTCAGGGTCGAGGCCACCCAGATACCGACCAGCCCGGCGGCGACGCCGACGAGCGCGGTGAGCAGGGGCAGCCCGGCGGCGACCACCGACCCGAGGGTGACCGCGAGGACGACGACCGCCAGCAGGAGGCCGATCACCTCCGCCGCGTGCGAGGCGGAACTCGGCCCGCCGGAGAGGGCGTTGCCGCCGAGGAGCACGGTCAGCCCGGCCTGCTCGGCCGGGGCCATCGCAGCCCGGACGTCGTCGCCTGTCGAGTCGGGCAGTTCGCCCTTGAGTACGTCGAACTGCACGATGGCCAGCCCGGATCGACCGTCGGCGCTGACCGTGCCCGGGGCCTGCGGTGGCGCGACGGCCCGCACGTGGTCGATTTTGGACACCGCCGTCAGCGACCGCTGGACGGCGGCGGTGTAGGCCGGGTCGCTCACTGTCCCGCCGTCGGGTGCCTCCAGCAGGATCTGCAGCGAGGTCCCGCCTGCACTGGGGAACTCCTCCTGCAGCACGTTCAGGGCCGCCTGGGATTCCGAACTGGGGATGGTGAACTCGTCGGTCAGGGCGCTCCCGCGCGCCGCGAGGCCTCCCACGAGGGCCAGGAGCAGCAGCACCCAGCCTCCGATCACGATGAATCTCTGCCGGTGCGCGAACCTGCCTACGCGCTGCAACAACCGGGCCATCAGCTCGTCGTCCCTTCCGCTGTCCGGCGGGCCGGATGCCCGCTCGCCGTCCAGTCGACCGGCATGAGCTGACGGTGCGCCTATCCGGACCCTGACGAGCCCCTGCCGGGAACCTGATGGTTGGCTGACGGCAGCGCTGTGGGTGCCGCGACCGGGAGCCGGACGGTGATCGTGGTGCCCTCGCCGACCACCGACCGGCCGGTGACCTCGCCGCCCTGCGCGGTCACCAGGGCTCGGACGATGGACAACCCCAGCCCGGAGCCGGATCCGTCCCGGGACCGGCCGGCGTCGACTCGGTAGAACCGGTCGAACACCCGGGCCAGGTCGTGCTCGGCGATGCCCGGTCCGTGGTCGACGACCTCGACGGCGACCTCGCTGCGGGCGGCGGGGCCGACGGCCAGTTCGACGGGCGTGCCGGCCGGGGTGTGCTGGACGGCGTTGCCGACGAGGTTGCGGAACACCTGCTCCAGCCGCGGTGCGTCGCCGAGCACGGTGACCGGTCCGGCCGCCTGCAGGGTGATCGCCCGGTCCGGCTTGATCACGCGCGCGTCCTCGATGACGCCTTCCAGCAGGGGCAGCAGGGGGACCGGTTCGGCGGCGAGCGGCCGCCCGGCGTCCATCCGGGCGAGCAGGGCCAGATCCTCGACGAGCAGGCGCATCCGGCCCACCCCGGCCTCCATCCGGCCCATCGCCCGGTCCAGGTCGTCGCGGTCCTCCAGGCCGCCCTGCACGTATAGGTCGAGCCAGCCGCTGATGCCGGTGAGCGGGGTGCGCAGTTCGTGCGAGGCGTCGGCCACGAACGAGCGCAGGGCCTGCTCGGCGCGGCGCCGGGCTTCGAACGCCTCGGTCAGGGCCGCGGCCAGCCGGACCGTCTCGGTACCGGAGCCGTGGGCGAGATCGCCGAAGTCGTGGTCCCCGGCGCCTCCGGCGATCTGGTCGGCGGCCTCAGCCATCCGTTCCAGCGGGCGCAGGCCGCGACGCAGGCTCAACGCGGCCACCGACCCCAGCACGATCAACGCGGCGACGGCGAACCCGAACCCGGTCCGCCGCAGGCGGACGATCACCGCCACGTCGTCGGTCCGGTCGACGGCGACGACAAGGAACCCGAGCGGGATCGACGTGCCGTCGCCGGACTCCACGACCAGTCCCGTGGCCCGGGCACGGGCCACCAGGAACGTACGGCCCCCAGCGGTCAGGTCGGCGGGTTCCCCGATCGGCAGGTCGCGGGTAGCTGCGACGAGGTCGCCCGCCGGTGGTGGTGGGCCATCTTGGAGCCGGTCGAATGTGAACGCCGGCCGGCCGCTCATGTCCAGACCGACCACGACCACGCCGGCGAAGGCGGGCAACGCGTCCGGCTCGATCACCACCCGGTCACGTCCGCTGAGGATCCCGCCGACGGAGGCGTTGATGTTCCACAGCCGCTCCTCGGCCCGCTCGGCGAGGTAGCGCTGCAGGAACAACGAGGTCAGGGCAGGACCGCCGACCAGCCCGACGAGCAGCAGGACGAGCAGATGGACCAGGAGCCGGCGACGGATCGACAGCGGCCGCACGGGCCGCCGCACCCTCACCGGGGCTCCCTCACCGCGTACCCGAAACCACGCACGGTGTGGATCAGCGGCACGGACGCACCGTCATCGATCTTGCGGCGAAGATTGGCGACGAACCGCTCGACGACGTTGGCGTCCCCACCGAAGTCATACCCCCACACGTGCTGCAGGATCTGGCTCTTGGACAGCACCCGCCCCGCATTGTTGAGTAGAAAGACAAGCAGCCGGAACTCGGTCGGCGACAAGTGCACCGGCCGCCCCGCACGAGTAACCAGGTGAGCATCGAGGTCGACGGCCAGGTCGGCGAGCAGCAGCCGGTTGTCCTTGGACGGCACGTCGGTGCCCGCCGTCCGTCGCACCAGCGCCTCCAGCCGGGCGACGACCTCGGCAACGCTGAACGGCTTGGTGACATAGTCGTCGGCGCCGAGCCGCAGCCCCTGGATCCGGTCCTCCACCTCCTGCCGCGCGGTCAGGAACAGCACCGGCGTGGTCTTGCCCCGGCCGCGCAGCAGCCGGACGGTCTCGAACCCATCAAGGCCAGGCATCATCACATCGAGCACGACAACATCGAACTCCTGGCCGGTCAGGCGCACCAACGCCGTAGCGGCGTCGGGCACGGCGTGCACCTCCCAGCCGGCGAACCGCAGGGTCGACTCGAGTAACTCGCGGATCTGCGCGTCGTCGTCGACGACCAGGACTCGTGGCACCGGCACCCGCACATCCTCCTCCACTACCGGCCCAAGGCGAAGCGCACAGCTGAAGTGCACAGGCACGCGCGCATGCCGGCCCACCCGGACGTCCGTAGCTACCGGAATGCGGGCCAGTGCTCCGGCCTTCGGCTGGGCGGTGAAGCCCGCACTGGGAGGGTCGCCAAGGCCCGAGCAGTGCCTAACCGGGACGGTTCGGCGTTCGTGACGCCGGGTGGGCCAGCTTCACCAGCATGTTGGAGTACAAGGCCGCGCGGCACGGGCGGACGTTCGGCCGGATGGACCGGTTCTTCCCGTCCACCCGGATGTGCTCCGACTGCGCACGCGTCGACGAGAAGACGGCGCTCGACGTTCGAGCGTGGGACTGCGCCTGTGGCAGTCACCATGACCGGGACGTCAACGCCGCCATCAACATCAAGGCCGCCGGGCAGGCGGACTTCAACGACCGTCGAGCGCGGGTAGGACCGGGACTCGTCCCGGTACCGCGCGGTGAAACGGTAACCCACCGGAACGCCGCGCGTGTCACGCGCAGCGTGGCTGGAATCGCCGTCCTTCCGGGCGGCGAGGATGTCAAGGCAGCGAGACGATTCCGCATGTCGTGGCCCGTGCGGTGCTCGGCGTACTGGTGATCGTCCTGGCTGGTCGGACCACCCGCAACCGGATCTTCAGCCTCGCCACGGCGCTGCCGTTGGCGCTGCTCGGCCTCGGAGCGTTCCTGGCGGCCAGCTTCGGCTGAACCAAAGGATCCTTCCCGTGCGTCACCCGGAACCAGCACGGTTTTATCGCCGACTATCTATCAGCTGGCATTGGTGACGGAAGGACGTAGATGAAGCGACGGGCGATGTTGACGGGTGGGGCGGCGGTGGGCGTCGGAGCGCTGGCCGGCGGACCGGTTGCGGCTGCGGCGACGGCCGCGCCGCCGCGTGACACCAACAGACCCTTGCGGGTACGGATCGTAATGTTCGATGGTGTCGAGGAGCAGGACTTCATCGCCCCGAAGGAAGTGTTCTCGCTGGCTGGGTGGTACAGCGAGCGGGAGATCGACGTCAACTACATGGTGCACGGTTGGCCACGCCTGGTCACCGCCGCGTTCGGCACCGAGGTACGGGTCAAGCACGGTTGGCAGCCCGAGACAGCTGACGTGATCATCGTGCCCGGTGGTGGTCGACCCGGCGAGCCCGGCATCTGGGCGGAGATCGAAGACGGGGCGCTGCCCAGCGCACTCGCGGCGGCTCCCCGGCCGAGGCTCATCATGTCGTCGTTGTGCACCGGCGCGGTGCTCCTTGCCGTGGCCGGCTTGGTCGATGGCCGTCCCTGCACAACGCACACCGTCGCGAAGCAGCAGCTGGCCTCGCGCGGCGGCATCGTCAAGAACGCCCGTGTCGTCGACGACGGCGACCTCGTCACCGCCGCCGGCATCACTTCCGGCCTGGATCTGGGGCTGCACCTGGTGAAGCGTCTGCTGGGCGCGGACGTCGCCATCCGCGTCGAGGAAGCCCTCGAATACCAGGCACGGGGCACGGTCTGGACCCAGTGAGCCGGCAGACCGTGCCCCGTGCCGGGAGAGGTGTCAGTGGGGGAGGGTGCCGGTTTGTAGGGCGGTGGTGAAGGTGCCCCACTGGCGGGTGGTGAAGGTGAGGGTGGGGCCGGTGCGGTCCTTGCTGTCGCGTACCTCGGCCTGGCCGGCGTGCCGGCGGGCCTCGACGCACTCGCCGCCGTTGCCACCGCTGCGGCTGGAGGTGAACCAGGGGGTGTCGGGCTTCATCGCAGATGCTCCTCGATCGGGACCGACTGCTCACGGATCAGCCGGAAAATTCGACGGTACTCCGCCAACTCCTCCGGGCGCTCCAGGTAACGAGCGCCCACATGGGACTCCACGTAGGCGATGTCCGGGTCGTCCGGGTCGGCGAAGTCCAGCAGAGTGAACGGGCTGACCATCGCGGCGTGTGCACCGGCGGACCAGGGCAGGACGCGGACCTCGACCCGGACCCGTCGACCCAGACTGGCCAGGTGGGCGCGTTGCTCGGCCATCACCGCTGGGCCGCCGACCTCGCGGACCAGCGCGCCGGCACCGAGGACCGCCACGATCCGAGCCGGCTGCTCGCGGTCGTAGTAGGAGATCTGCCGATCCAGCCGTGGTGAGACCTGGCGTTCGATCTGCTGGTCGGATGCCTGCGGGTCGGCGGCGCGGAAGACGGCGCGCATGTAGTCCGGCGTCTGAAGCAGGCCGTGAATCAACTCCGGGTTGTAGTTGTGGATCTCGGTGGCGGCGGCTTCGAGGCCGACGTACAGGCGGAACCAATCCGGTACGGCGTCGCCGTGCGACTCCCACCACCCGTGATCATCACTGGCGGCGGCGAGTCGGGTCAGCGCGTCTGTCGTCTCCGGATCGGCACCGTAGAACCAGCACAACCCGCGAACGGTGTTCATCTTGACCGGAAACTTGCCGGTCTCGATGCGCCACAACGTCGTACGCGAACAGACCTTCGCCCGCTCCACCTCCTGCTCGGTGCGGGACGACTCCTCCCGCAGCCGGCGCAGTCGTCGCCCCAGCTGACGGCGCACCACAGTCGGTCCGGTGACCGGCATCGCTTCACCTTCCTCTCGTCGCCACACCCAGCACCCGCGCCAATGTTTCACAACGGAACCGCTGGTCGGGTCGGTCGCCGAATTCGCCACATCACAGTGGAGACGAGCCGGCGTCCACGATTGAGTCTGCCGTACGCGGGCTGGAAATGTGGTCCGCCACAGGGGTCAATTCATGGAATCCGGTATCTCATGACGGAGGTTTGCGAACATGAGTGAGCGCACCGCCAACGACGGACACGTACCGCCGACCGGCGTGTCCCGCGTCGACCGCGCGGGCCGGTCCGAGTTTCCGCTCGACGGACTGCTGACCTGTGCCGGCTGCGACCGTCGGCTCGCCTGCCTGCAGACGCTCAGCGGCCGGGCGTACGGCGCACCGTGCGGCTGCCGGCCCGGCCCGGTCAACGCCGAGAAGATCGAACGTCTCGTGCTCGACGCGGTCGTCGCCCACGGACGTGGCGTGCTGATCCAGATCGAGGACGCCGCCGATCCGGGCAGCCTGATGCGTCGCTTCCTGGCCGAGGTCTACGTCGGCACCACCATCGACGAGCTGGACCTCATCTGGCTGTACTGACCGGTACGGCGGTCAGAGCGGGTGGGTGGCGCAAGGACGGTGCCGCAGCCCGACGTAGAAGACCGGGCCGACCTCCGGCTGCCATACCCCGCACCTTGAGCGTGACCCCCGACAGGTACTGCGACGTCAGCGGGCCACCGGTACTCATCGTGTGCGGCCTGTTGGCGGTTGCGCCTGAGGGGCCAGGTCACCGGACCGGCAGCAGCTCAGGCCCGCCGCCCTTGGCCGACTCGGTCAGCAGGGTAAACGAATCCGCCATGTACAGGAAACACCGCACCCGTGGGTCGCCGTCCCATCTGAACCTGTCCTCAATGTCGAACCAGACCGTGCCGATCCGGTTGGGCAGGTCGTCGTCGACCGGCAGCTCCGCGTATTCGGCGACCAGCTGCAGACATCGCTGATGCAGCATGTCCGACTCGGTCCCAGTGGTGTCGAGGTCGACAGTCGGTAGAGTTCGCCGGTCGACCGATCCGACGAACTCGCTGTGATGCGGCACGCGGCAGTCGACCGGTTCCATCGCCGCGACATAGCCGTCGCTGTCCAACGGCGTTTGGTAGCAGCCCAACCGGAGCGGAGCATCGCCGGCCAGCGCGCCGCGTAGGCTCCCGGTCCGCGGGGTCACCTTGATGGGAGTCATCACGCCGCTGACCTCGGCCAGATCGCAGCGGAACCAGCGAGCCCCGTTGCTCCAGGCGGTCTGCGTCGGCATCACCACGGTCAACTTGATCAGCCCGTGCTGCCAGATGTCGCCGAGAAACTCGGCGGCGCGTGTCTCGCACTCCTCCAGGGCCGCTTCATACGTTTGATCGAAACCGACCGGGGTGGTCGTCCGCCGTGCGGCGGCCCCGGTGAAGGTCCCGACATGCACCGTCTCGAACCGGTGCAGCCGCGTGCAGTCCACCGGCAGGTAGTACCTGACGCTGCCGGAGGTGGCCTTGTCGCGGTGGCAGGTGCCGGCCTGCGGGGTGAACAGAGTCGGCTCGCCGAAGCTGGCCCAGCCGTCAGCCAGGTCACCGTCGATGCCCTCAGGCGGGGGCGCGCAGCCGGCTGTCACGAGCAGGGACAAGACTGTGAGCAGCGCCGCCAGTGCCGCCAGGGCCGGCGACCGGCCACCGCCTCGCCGTTGTGTCACGATCCGACTGCCTCCACGTCCGCCAGCTCGATGTCCGCCAGCACAGGCGGCGAGGGTACGACACCGGCGCCAGTCGCGGCTACCGCGATCGCGGTAGCGGCCCGCCTGCGTTCGGACGACGATTCGCCGCGCGGACGGTGCAAGCATCGCTTCGTACGGCACATCTGTTCCAGATCGGAGAAGGCATGTCTGGTCCGACCCGTCGTGGACTGATCGCCGGCGCTGCGGCGCTGGGAGGTGTGATGCTGACCGGCGCTCCGGCGGCAGCGGGGGTGCCGTCCAAAGAGGGCGTACGGGAGTCTCCGGTGATCCTGCCGGACGACCCCCGCTACGAGGACCTGGTGCTGCGCCGGACGAACGAGCGCTTCTTCCCACGGCCCGGATCGTTCCGGCTGCCCACCACCACCGAGCAGGTGGTGCGGGCGGTGCAGGACGCGGTGCGTGCCGGCAAGCGGGTGACCGTGCGCAGCGGCGGGCACTGCTACGAGAACTTCGTCGGTGCCGGCGCGGAGGTCGTCATCGACATGTCCGCGATGCGGCAGGTCACGTTCGACCGGCGCCGCACCGCGTTCATGATCGAGCCAGGTGCCAGCCTCTGGACGGTGTACGAGCGGCTCTACCTCGGCTGGGGCGTCACCATTCCCGGCGGCCAGTGCGGCGGCGTCGCGGCGGGCGGGCACATCCAGGGCGGCGGGTACGGCGCGCTGTCGCGGCAGCTGGGTTCAGTGGTCGACTACCTGTACGCGGTGGAGGTCGTCGTCGTGGACCGCGCAGGCCGGGCGCGGGCGGTCGTGGCGACCCGCGAACCGGATGACGCCAATCGTGACCTGTGGTGGGCGCACACCGGGGGCGGGGGCGGGAACTTCGGAGTGGTCACCCGGTACTGGATGCGCACCCCCGAAGCCACCGGCGACGATCCCACCCGGCTGCTGCCGAGGCCACCCGCCGTGACGCTGGAGACGACGATCGCGTGGAGCTGGGACGCGATGACCGAGGAGTCGTTCCACCGGCTGCTGCGCAACTACGGGCAATGGCACGAGCGCCACAGCGCGCCCGACTCCCCGTACGCCAGTCTCTTCAGCCTGCTGCCGATCACCCGCCGCAACCCCGGCGCGGACCCCGGCGCGTTCGCCATGGTGACCGCCCTGGACGGCACCCTGCCCGACGCCGACCGGCTGCTCCGCGACCACGTCGCCGAGGTCACCGACGGCGTACCGGGCACGATCACGGTCCAGCCGCCCCGCCGGCTGCCGTGGCTGGCCGGGGTGAAGGCCCAGTCACTAGGCCAGGCCGACGAGGCCGGGATGCACAAGCTGAAGGCGGCCTACCTGCGCAAGAGCTTCACCGACGCGCAGATCGCCACCGCCTACACCTACCTGACCAGCGCGGACCACCAGAACGAGACCGCGATGCTGCTGCTGGTGTCGTACGGCGGCAAGGTCAACGCCGTGGCACCGGACGCGACCGCCATGCCCCAGCGGGACAGCATCATGAAAGCGGTGTACGTCGTCATCTGGACCGACCCGGACCGCGAGCAGGCGAACCTGGACTGGATCCGGCGGTGGTACGCCGCGATGTACGCCGACACCGGCGGTGTGCCGGTCCCGAGCAGCGTGAACGACGGCTCGTACATCAACTACCCGGACGTCGACACCACCGACCCGCGATGGAACACCTCCGGAGTGCCGTGGCACACCCTGTACTACAAGGACAACTACCGCAGGCTCCAGCGGGTCAAGGCCCGTTGGGATCCGCGTGACCTGTTCCACCACGCCATGTCGATCACGCTGCCGCGCTGAGCAGGCACTGGACGGAACGTACCAGGCCCGCACCGGGTCAGGACACCACCGGCAGCAGGTCGGGTCCGCCGTTCCTCGCCGACCGGGTGAGCGGCGGATGGGAGTCCCACAGGTACAGGAAGCAGCGGACCTGACGGTCTCCGTCGACCCACTCCTGCCGGCTCGGCTCGAAGTAGAGCGTGCCGACCCGGTTCGCCAGATCGTCGTCGACCGGCAGTGCCGCGTAACGCGCGATCAACTGGAGGCACCGTTCGTGGACGGTGTCGTCCTCGACGTTGAAATCGTCGTAGTCGAAGGCGTCGCTCTCCGCGTAGGCGCCGACGAACTCGCTGTAGTGCGGCTCGCTGCACGCTACCGGATCGATGGCCGCGAGATAGTCGTTGATGTTCCAGATCGGCTCGTGGCAGCCCAGCGCCAGCGGCGACTCGCCGGTCAGGGCGCCACGCAGGCTCCCGGTGCGCGGCACCACCTGGCCGAGGAACACGCTGCTGATCTCGGCCAGGTCGCACCGGAACCAGCGCGCCCCGGCGTTCCAGGCCTGCTGCGTCGGCACCACCACCCGGAGGGTGAGCCGGCCGTGCTGCAGCGACTGCCCGAGGAACTCGGCGGAGCGGGTGCCGCACTCGGCACGCGCCGAGACCCGGGTCGGCGTTGCGGGCGCCGGTACGATCGTCAGCTCCGCGTCGGCACCGGTGAAGGTGCCCACGTGCACCGTCTCGGCCCGGTGCAGCCGGTCGCAGTCGACCGGCTCGTAGCGTTGGGCGCTGCCGGAGACCGCCTCGCTGCGATGGCAGACGTAGTTCGCCGGGACGAAGACGGTCGGTGTGTCGAACCCGGCCCACCCGTCGGCGAGGTCACCGTCGACGCCTTCCAACGGCGGCGGTGCGCAGCCGGCCACCACGGACAGTGCGGCGGCGGTCAGCAACGCCGCCAGTCGGGCCCGCACCGGCGCGGGAGTCTGCCGCCGCGTCACGCGTACTGCACCGGCAGAGCGCTGGTGCCGCCGGCGCGCACCGACCGGGTCAGCAGCGGATCGGCCCGCCAGGCGTAGCAGCGGATGGTCCGGTCACCGTCGGCCCAGTCCGACGCGGCGGGGTAGCTGTAGACGGTGCCGACCCGGTACTGCAGGTCACCGTCATCCGGCACCTTCGCGAACCCGGCCACCACCGTCTTGCACCGGCGGTGCACCTCGTCGGCGTTCGACCGTACCTCCTGGTGGCTGAGCTTGTCCTCGACGTACGTCCCGGCGAACTCGGACTGGTGCGGTGCGTCGCAGTCGACGCGCTCGACGAGCAGTTCGCCGTCGCTGGCGACGGACGCCGAGTCGAAGCAGCGCAGCGGCACCGAACTCTCGGCGTCGGTCAGCACACCCGCAAGGGTGACCGACCGGAAGATGATGTTGTCGAAGTCGGTGCCCTGGGTCTCCCCGAGGTCGCAGCGCAACCACCGGGCACCGCCGTCCCAGGCCTGCTGCGACGGGGTGACCACCACCAGCCGCAGCGTCCCGGACCGCCAGGAGCCGCCGATGAACTCCGTGACCCGCTGATCGCACTCGGCGCGGGCGGCGAGCCGGGCGGCCGACCCCGGCTCCGGTGCGGTGTCTGCCGCGGCGTGCTCGCCGGTGAACTCGCCGACGTGCACGATCTCCAGCAGGTGCATCTGGGTGCAGTCGATCGGGATGTAGTCGACCATGGCACCGGAGGTCGTTTCCCGGTTGTGGCAGACACCGGCCTCGGGCACGAACGGGACCGGCTCGGCGAGTGGAGTCCACCCACCGGTCAGGTCACCGTCCACTCCGTCCGGCAGTTGTCCGCACCCGGCGACGGTCGCCACCGTCAGCGTCAGCGCCGTGGCCAGCACAGCTCGTCGTCCGTTGCCGGACCCGACGATCCACTGTCGCGCCATGCCCTGCCTGCCCTCCGTCGCCGTGACCCGGCCGGCGAGCCTACGGCATCGCCCCGTCGGGTCAATGGTCGCGGGTGGTGGCAAGGTCCGCGAAACCGGCGAGCACCGCCGCGCCGTCCCGGCCCGGACGGGCCGCCGCCAGGCAGGCCAGCGCGTCGAGCCGGTGCCGGTCGGCCTCCTGCCGGGCCCAGTCACGGCCACCGGCCTGCTCGACCAGCTGCGTCGCGCGGCGTACCTGGGTGTCGGTCGACGCGCCCGGGATCGCGTACAGCGACGCCAGCTCGGCCCCGGCGGCGGTGCCGCTGGTCAACGCGTACACCACCGGCAGTGACTTCTTACGCCGCCGCAGGTCGGCGCCGACCGGCTTGCCGGTCACCGCCGGGTCGCCCCAGATGCCGAGCAGGTCGTCGGTCAACTGGAACGCCATCCCGAGGTGGTGGCCGTAGCCGCGCAGCCCGTCGACCCGGTCGGCGTCGGCGTCGGCGTCGGCGCTGAGTGCGCCGAGGGCGCAGGCGGCCGCGATCAGCGCCGCGGTCTTGCCGGCCGCCATCGTCAGGCAGGCATCCAACCCCACCGTGGTACGGGACTCGAACGCCACGTCGGCGCTCTGCCCGCTCACCAGGTCCAGCAGCGCCCGGCACACCTCCGCCGTGGCGGCCGGCCGCCCGCGTACCGTGTCGAGGGCCAGCGCGAGCAGCGCGTCGCCGGCCAGGATGGCCTGCGCGTCACCGAACGCCGCGCCGGCGGTGGGCCGGCCCCGGCGGACCTGGTCGTGGTCCATCACGTCGTCGTGCAGCAGGGTGAAGTTGTGCACGAGTTCGACCGCGACCGCCGCCGGCACCGCCGACGCGGCCGACCCGCCGACCGCGTCGGCGGCGGCCAGGGTCAGCCCGCCCCGCAGCCCTTTGCCCCAGCCTGCGTCGGTGGGGTCACCGGCGGCGTCGCACCAGCCGAAGTGGTACTCGGCGACGGTGCGCACCGGGGTGGCGAGGCGGCGTACCGCGTGGCGCAGTGGGGGTTCGAGCAGCGACCGCGCGGTCGCCAGCCGGGCCCGGACGTCACGTGGCGTGGTGGCCGCTGCGGTCAATGCTGGCTCCCGAGCAGGGCCGCCTCCAGGTACTCGGCCGGCGGTGCGGCGGCGTCGACCGACCCGGCCGGGCGGTAGCGGCGGGTCCGGGCGGACCAGTCGACGTTGCCCCGCATCCAGCTGCGCATCCCGGCCAGGTACGGCACCAGCACCGCCGCGTGCCGGGGGTGGTCGGCCAGCGCCGCCGCTTCGACGGACAGGAACAGCGCGGTCTCGGCCCTGATCGCCCGCACGACCCGGTCCACCGCCGCGTCCCGGTCCAGCCCGTGGTGGTGCTGCACGATGTACGCCAGGTTGTGCACCTCGCCGAGGGAGCGTTCCTTGTCCAACGAGTAGACGTCGTTGGTCCAGCAGACCACGTTGCAGGCGGCGTCGAGCGCGGTCCGCACCGGCGGGCTGTCGTGGACGACGTCGGGTACGTCGATCCGTTCGACGATCTCGATCAGGTCCATGCAGACGTAGATCGCCCCGGTGTGCCGGCGGTTGGCGATGTAGGTCGCCTCGTCGGGCACGATGCCGGCGAGCCGGTTGCCGGCCTCCCAGGTGGCGGCGGTGGTCAGGCACTCCTGCAGGTGCCGGACGAACCGCTGTCGCCAGCGGGGCGAGGCGTCCGGAGCGGTCCGCTGCCACAGGTCGGCCAGCGACGACACCGCCCGGGGCACGTCGCGGCGTCGGGCGAGCGCGGCACCGTGGTCGGCGGCGGTCAGCACCGCCCGCATCGCGGCCATCACCTCGGCCAGCTGTTGCGGGTCGCGCCCGTCCGCGCCGTCGTCGAGCTGGTCGTCGACCAGGAACAGCCAGGCGAACCAGTCGGCGGTCAGCTCGGCGTGCCGGGCGTCGGCGCGGGGGTAGACCATGGCCGCGAACCAGCCGAAGTCGGCGTGGTCGAAGCGGGCACGGGCGCTGTCGCGCAGCACCAGGCCGGTGTCGCGTACCCATTCGGTCAGGTGCGCGCGGGCCCGGGCGACGTGCGGGTTGACCTGGTACGGGAAGCGGTCGAGGATCTGCTGTACGGGATCGAGGGTCACCGGCGCTCCAGGGTGAGATGGACCCCGCCGTGGGGGTGCAGGGTGATCAGGGCCTCGGGTCGTACCTCGGGTGCGCCCAGCGGCGACACCAGCCGGTACCGGCTGGCCACGGTGGCGAGCACCAGCACCAGTTCGGCGAGGGCGAAGTGTTTGCCGATGCAGACCCGGTGGCCGCTGCCGAACGGCACGTAGGCGTGTTTCGGGCGGCGGGCGATCTGCTCGGGGGTGAACCGCAGCGGGTCGAAGCGGTCCGGGTCGTCCCAGAAGTCCGGGTGGCGGTGCAGGAAGTAGCTGTTGATCAGCATGTTGGTGCCGGCCGGCACCCGGTAGCCGTCGATCACGTCGTCGGCGCTGGCCCGGCGCATGAACTGGTACGCGGGGGAGTAGATGCGCAGCGTCTCGTCGGCGACCATCCGGGTGTACGGCAACCGGGACAGGTCGTCGACGGTCGGCAGCCGTCCGGCGAGGACGGTGTCGACCTCGGCGTGCAGTCGTGCCTCGGCCTGCGGGTGCCGGGCGAGCAGGTAGAACGCCCAGGACAGGGTGTTGGTGGTGGTCTCGTAGGCGCCGATGCAGATGTTGAGCACCTCGTGGTGCAGCTGCTCCAGGTCCATGCCGTTGCCGTCCTCGACGTCAACGGTGTGCAGCAGCAAGGTCAGCAGGTCGGTGGGCTCCGACTGCCCGGCCGGGTCCGCGCCGGTGGCCGATCCAGTGGCCGTCCCGGCGTCCGCTGCGGTGTCCGGCGGTTGTACGTGCAGTCGCCGCTGGATGAAGGTGGAGACGAAGTCGTCCATGGTGGCGATCGCGGCGTGCAGCCGGCGGTGCCGGCGGATCGGTACGGTCAGCGGTGGGAACGGGAAACGGAAGAACGCCCCGAGAATCGCGTTGGCCTCGCCGAATGCGCGTTCGAACGCCTGTGCGCTGGCGCCGACCTCGGCACTGAACAGTGACCGGTTGACGATTCGCAGTGCGAGCTGACCGATCTCGTCTGTCACGTCGATGGTGCCACCGGGGCCGTAGTTCCGCTCCCACCGGTCAAGCATCTGCTCGGTTTCATCTGTCATGTTGCGGGTGAACGTGGCAACCGTACGGGGTGTGAAGTGCGGTGCCATCATCCGCCGTTGTCGCCGCCACAGTTCCATGTCGGGATTCGCGATGAGGCCCTTACGCAGGACCGGTCGGACCACTTTGAACAGTACGGCGTTCTTGTCGTATTTCTCCCCCTCGTCGACGAGGACGTGCCGGATGTAGTCAGGGTGGTTGACCAGCACCATCGGGATGCCCAGCGGCCGGAACCGGAAGATGTCGCCGTACCGGTCGATGCCGCGCCGCAGGAAGGTGATCTGGTCGCGTTTGAAGGCGAGGGTGCCGCCGACTCCGCTGCCTAATCGAATGGTGGGAATCTCCCTGGCTGCGGTGGTGACGTGGCCGCGTTGGTCGGAGGACATGGCGACGCGCCTTCCCGGGTCGGGGTCGCTGCTGGGGTGGTGGGTTGGCAGTGAATACTCGGCGATCATCGCATTGTCACCGATTTGTGTCAGGCTGATGTCGCTGTCGTTTCAGATTGTTTCCTGAGCGCAAAGAAGCTGTCGGTGGGTCATGTGATCATGGATTCTTGGTTTCTGTCCGCTCTGCGGTGATCACCTTACCGAAGGTGGCGACTCCACTACAAACAACAATTTGTTTTGACAATTGTGGTCCTTGAGGTCGTTTCTGAGTTGCGGGGAGAATGTTCCGTGATGTCGGTTAGGTAACGAATGCCCACTTAGCTCTGTCGAGGATGGAGAGATGGTGTGGCCGCACGTGCGGGGTCGTCGTCCGGGAAGGCCCAGACTGGAATAGTTCAAGTTTTGACTGTTGTCGGGTCGAATTTTGACGGGTTAACTATTCGATGTTTCGATGCGAACATGTCTCCATGGACGACCTGCCCGGCGGGACGAGCGGCCACCTGCTCGTCGTCGAGAACGATCCGGACGTCGCCGGCACGCTCGTCGCGCCGCTGCGCGTCGACGGCTACCGGATCGACCTGGCCCGCGACGGCCAGCAGGGCCTGCATCTTGCGCTGTGCCAGCGGTACCAGGTGATCGTCCTCGCCCGGCGGCTGCCGGTGATCGACGGTATGGACCTGGTCGGGCGGTTACGTCGCCGCGCGGTCGCCGCCCGGGTGCTGCTGGTCAGCACCCTGGCCGATCCGGCCGAACGGGTCCGTGGCCTGGACGCCGGTGCCGACGACTACCTGGTCAGGCCGTTCGACGTGGCCGAGTTCAGAGCCCGGGTCCGGGCACTGACCCGCCGTCGGTTCGACACCGCCGAGCTGGTCCCGATCGGTGCGGCGCAGCTCGATCTGGCCCAACGCCGGGTACGCCTGCCCGACGGCCACCAGGTCGCGCTCAGCGCCCGGGAGTTCGCGCTGATCCGGCTGCTGGCCACCCATCCCCGGACGGTGCACAGCCGGGGACAGCTGCGCCACCGGGTGTTCGGCGCCGGTCGTTCCCCGACCACAGTGGATACCTACGTGCACTACCTGCGCCGCAAACTCGGCGACGGCGTCGTGCGGACGGTGCACGGGCTCGGGTACCAGATCGGCACCCTGTGACCCGGCCGGTCGACCGGAGGCGGTGGCACGCCCCCGGCCGACCGGCCGCCCCGTCGCCGTCAGCGCCCGGTGAACCGGGCCGGTCGCTTGTCGACGAACGCCGCCATGCCCTCGCGTTGGTCCCCGGTGGCGAACAGGCTGTGGAAGACCCGGCGCTCGAACAGCACGCCGGCGCTCAGGCCGACCTCCTCGGCCTGGGCGACCGCCTCGCGGGCCAGCTGCGTCGCCAACTTGCTCCGGGCCGCGATGGTGGCCGCCGCGGCCTGCGCCTCGGCGAGCAGCCGGTCCGCCGGCACCACCCGCGACACCAGACCGAACCGCTCCGCCTCCACGGCGTCGACCTGCCGGCCGGTCAGGATCAGGTCCATCGCCCGCGCCCGACCCACCAGCCGGGTCAGCCGCTGGGTGCCGCCCATTCCGGGCATCACCCCGAGGCTCAGCTCCGGCTGGCCGAAGCGGGCGTCCTCGGCCGCGAAGATCAGGTCGCACATCATGGCCAGCTCGCAGCCACCGCCGAGTGCGTACCCGGCCACCGCGGCGATCTTCGGGGTGCGCAGCGCGGCGAACGCGTCCCAGCCGGCGAAGTGGTCGGTCGACGCGACGTCGAGGAACGACTTCCCGGCCATCTCCCGGATGTCGGCGCCGGCCGCGAACGCCGGCGCCGAGCCGGTGACGACGAAGCAGCCCACCCCGGGGTCGCGGTCCAGCGGAGTCAGCGCCGTCACCAGCTCGTCCACCGTCGCGGTGTCCAGCGCGTTCCGTACCTGCGGGCGGCACAGCGTCACCGTGACCACCCGGTCGGCCTTGTCGATCATGATGCTCATTCGGGTTCTCCCTCTGCCGCGTCGTGGTCAGGAATCCCAGATGGCGCCGTACGCCGGAATTCCGCGCCGTTCCAGCCCGTGCACCACCTGCCAGGTCAGCCGGCGGTTGGATATGCAGATGACAGCTTCGGCGTCGAACTCGACGTACGCCCGGTACGCCAGCGCGAGGATGTCCGGCTTGCCGTCGCGGTCGGTGTCCCACAGCACGGCGTCGGCGCTGCTGGCGAGGATCTCGGCCACCAACTCGTCGCCGAACGTCTCCCGGTGCCGGCGGGCCGCCCACACCAGCCGGGCCGGCACGTGCCCGGCCAGCAGGTGCGGCAGGACCGGGCCGATGCCGCTGCCGGTGGCCACGTACACCACCCGGCGGAACAGCGTCTCGATGTTGGCCACCCCCGCGGTGGGGATGCCCCGGATCCACACCTGCTCCGGTGCGTCGTCGATGAACTGCCCGGTCCAGTCGCCGGCCCGGGACACCGCCAGCCGGAAGCCGCCGCGCCCGGGCGCCGGTACGTTGGCGAACGAGTGCCACTGCCGCAGTGGGCTGCGGCTGACCGGGGTGGACGATCCGGGAAACGGTGTCACGCCGTGGTCGAAGTGGACCAGTGCG
Organism: Solwaraspora sp. WMMA2056; assembly: GCF_030345095.1. Taxonomy (NCBI): domain Bacteria; kingdom Bacillati; phylum Actinomycetota; class Actinomycetes; order Micromonosporales; family Micromonosporaceae; genus Solwaraspora; species Solwaraspora sp. WMMA2056. Next base: position 4,996,367 of record NZ_CP128360.1, on the reverse strand, counting down.
ACGTGCGAGGACGGGCGGACCACCTCGACGGCGACCCGGCGCAGCCGCAGCCAGGGCAGCGCGACGCTGACCGTCAGCACGGCCAGTATCCAGGCCTGGGGTGTGCCGGCCAGGTCGGCGGGGGAGCCGGCCACCAGTGCGGTCTGCGCCCACAGCAGCGCCAGCGCCGCCCAGCCGCCGAAGCGGTGGACCCGTTCGAACAGGTCGTGGTGCGCCGACCGGACCGGCGGCAGCGCGGTGGCCACCATCCCCAGCAGCAGGACGGCCACCGCGTAGGCGGTCAGCAGCGCCGCCGTACCGCCGGGCCCGCCATGGACGGTCATGGCCGACAACTGCCCCAGGAACCAGGCGGTGCCGGCCAGCGCCGCGCCCACGTGCAGGCCGCCGAAGTGGTACACCTTCGCCAGGCTCGCGCGGACCCGCAGCGGCCAGCTGACCGGCGCCCAGGTGGCGAGCCGGAACAGCAGGTTGATCACGTACTGCTGGCGGACCAGGACCGCCAGCGCCACGTTGGCCAGGGCCGCCGCGCCCAGCGCCGGCACCCCGTTCGGCCCGGCCCACCAGCCGGCGCTGGCGCCGTACCCCAGCAGCGCGAGGTTGCCGGCGAGCACCGTCGCGACCAGCCGGTGATGGTGCATGAGCCGGGGGTGGGCGAGCAGCCCACGCCACCCGGGCAGGACCGGTGGCAGCGTCGTGCCGGGCGTCGGTTCACCGGTGGACGGTGCCGTCGGTGACCGTCGGGTCGAGACGGCGCTCACCGCTGTGCCCCGGTGGCCAGCCGGTGCAGAGCGGCCCGGTCCACCTTGCCCCGTCCGGTGATCGGCAACTCGGGCAGCGGGTGCACGGCCGCCGGCACGCAGTAGTAGGGCAGTGCGGCGGCGACCGCGTCGCGGCACCGCACGGGATCCACCTCGGCGGGGGTCACGAAGGAGACCAGTTCACGGTCGGAGAGCTTGAGGGTGACCGCGTGCCGGCAACCCGGCACGGTCTCCAGCACGGCGGAGACCGAGTCCAGCTCGACCCGGAAGCCGCGGACCTTCACCTGGTCGTCGGTGCGGCCCAGGTGCTCCAGTTCGCCGTCGGCGGTCCAGCGGCCGAGATCACGGGTACGGAACATCAGCCGGCCGCCGCCGAGGAACGGGTCGGGTGCGTACCGCTGCGCGGTGAGCTCCGGGTCGTCCAGGTACCCGGCCGAGACGCAGTCACCGCCGGCCCACATCTCGCCGACCTCGCCGATGCGGCACGGCCGGCCGTCGGCGTCGAGCACGTAGACGGTGTTGTTAGGGGTGGGCCGGCCGATGGTGAGCCGGTCGGCCGCCGGGTGGTGCCGGTGCATCGTGTTGACGATGGTCGTCTCGGTGGGCCCGCAGCAGTTGTAGAAGGTCCGGCCGGCGGACCACCGGTCGGCCAGCGGCCGCGGACATGGCTCGCCGGCGACCGCCACCACCTTGACCTGGTCGCACCGGGCCAGGTCGATGCGGCCCAGCACGGTGGGGGTGGCGATGACGACGTCACAGCGGGCGGCGGTGGCGGTGAGGTCGCGGTCGCGGATCAGCAGCGTCGCACCGTGGCTGAGGCAGCCGAGGATCTCCCAGGCCGCCATGTCGAACGCCACGTTGAGCAGCTGCGCCACCCGCCATCCCGGCTGGATGCCCAGGTCCCCGGGGGAGGTCAGCACGATGTTGGCCACGTTGCCGTGCGTCACGGTGACCCCGTTGGGCCGTCCGGTGGTGCCGGAGGTGAACAGGATGTAGCAGCCGTCGTCGGCCCGCACCGGCCGGGACGGTCGCGCCGGGGGCACCGGTGGCACCGGCTGGGCCATCAGCTCGTCGACCGCGATCCGGGGCACCGCCGGCAGGTGCGGTGTCCGGTGCATCGCGTCGGCGGTGGTGAGGACGACCCGGCACCGGGCGGTCGACGCGATCTGCCGCAGCTGTCCGACGGGTGTGATCCGCACGTCCTGCGGCACGTATGCCGCGCCGGCCTTCAGACTGGCCAGGATGGCCACCAGCATCGGGATCGACCTGCTGGCGAAGACGCCGACCGCGTCCGTGGTGCGCACACCCAGGGCGATCAGCCGGTGGGCGAGCCGGTCGGCCTGGCGGTCCAGTTCGCGGTAGCTGATGGTGGTGCCGAGGTGTTCGGCCGCGATCGCGTCCGGTGTGGTGGCCGCCCAGCGTCGCACCGCGAGATGAATCCCCGGCGGCGCCGCGGCGACCGTCGGGCCCTGCCCGAACTGGCGGAACAACTGGCGGTCCCGGGGTGGCAGGTGGTGCAGCAGCGGCCCCTGCCAACCATCGGTCGACAGCGGGCGGATGGTCGGCACGGTCGGGCCGCTGGTGCGCGGCGGTGCGTCGTCGATCATGCCGGTGCGGTGCGACAGCATGGCTTGCTCCTCGATCCCGGGCCGCCTCTTGCGGCCCAATAGATCGATGGTTGACGATTCTTCTGGGAAATTTCTTGGATTTGTTGTGATATGTCTTGATCGTGGTCAATCTTCGGGAAGGAGGGATTCACTGCGGCAACGGCGGCGACTGCGGGTGGAGGGCTGTCCGTCGACCCGCGCGGGTCCGGCCTGACACGACGACCCGATGCCTGAGTTGTCCCGATATGCGGACAATCGGAGCCGATCCGCGGTGGCGGATGTGGAACGCTTGCTCACGTTCGTAGACTGGCGCGGTGACCGCACCAGCGCCGATCATCGCACCCAGCATCCTGGCCGCAGACTTCTCCCGCCTGGCCGACGAGGCGCACGCGGTCGAGGGGGCGGCCGACTGGCTGCACGTCGACGTGATGGACAACCACTTCGTGCCGAACCTCACGATCGGCCTGCCGGTCGTGCAGAGTCTGCTGCCGGCCACCACGTTGCCGTTTGACGTGCACCTGATGATCACCGACCCGCGTCGCTGGGCACCGGGCTACGCCGACGCCGGGGCGTACAACGTGACGTTCCACGCCGAGGCGTGCGACGACCCGGTCGCGCTGGCCAAGGAGCTGCGGTCGGCCGGGGCCAAGGCCGGGTTGGCGATCGACCGGGACACCCCGGTCGACGACTATCTCGACCTGCTGCCCAGCTTCGACACTTTGCTGATCATGACGATCAAGGCCGGGTTCGGCGGGCAGCGGTTCATCCCCGAGATGCTCGACAAGGTCCGCACCGCCCGTCGGCACGTGGCCAGCGGCCACCTGGAGCTGCGGATCGAGGTCGACGGCGGGATCGCCGCCGACACCATCGAGCAGGCCGCCGCCGCCGGTGCCGACGCCTTCGTCGCCGGCACCGCCGTCTACGGCGCGGCCGACCCCGCCGAAGCGGTACGCAGACTCCGCCGGGCCGCCGAGCGGACCGCGCCACGGTGGTGAGCCCCGACGGGGCCGAGCCCCGGCCCGATCTGATCCTGGTCGTCGACGACGATGTCGACATCGCCCGGTTCGTCGAGGTCAACCTGCGGTTGCACGGGTTCGACGTGATTCTGGCCCACGACGGTCAGGAGGCGATCGAGGTCATCGAACGGCACCGCCCCGACCTGGCGGTGGTCGACCTGATGATGCCCCGCATCACCGGTCTGGAGCTGACCCGCAAGCTGCGCGCGGACCCGATGACCGCCGCGCTGCCGATCATCATGCTCACCGCGAAGGGGATGACCGCCGACAAGGTCAACGGGCTGACCGCCGGCGCCGACGACTACCTGGTCAAACCCTTCGACACCTCGGAGCTCATCGCCCGGGTGACCTCCACGTTGCGGCGTAACCGCGAGTACCGCGAGGTGTCGCCGCTGACCGGCCTGCCGGGCAACACCCGGGTCAGCCGGGAGATCACCGACCGGGTCCGCAGCGGCGCCGACTACGCCGTCGGGTACGTCGACATCGACCGGTTCAAGAGCGTCAACGACGTGTACGGGTTCGGCCGCGGCGACGAGTTCATCTCCACCCTGGCCCGGTGCATGCACCGGGCGGTGGTGTCGGTGGGGCTGCCGCCGGCCTTCCTCGGCCACATCGGCGGCGACGACTTCGTGGTGGTCTGCGCGCCGGAGCAGGTGCGGCCGATCATCGAGAAGGCGATCCTCGACTTCGAGAAGGCCGCCGACGAGCTCTACGATCCGGGCGACGCCGCACGCGGCTACGTCGAGGTCAAGGACCGGCGCGGCAATCTGCAGAAGGCGGCGTTGGTCACCCTCTCGGTGGGGGTCGCGGTGTCGGCCGGTCCCCGTCGGTTCAGTGAACCCCGCGAGATCATCACCGTGGCCAACGAGATGAAGTCGGTGGCCAAGAGTCAGCCCGGGTCGTACATCGCGGTCGACCGGCGGTTGTCCCCCAGCTGAGCTGGGAATCCCCTCCCCACCGCCGGACTCTGTCAGCTATCCGACAGTTGTGATGTCCGCCGCGTCCCTGGCCGAGGCCACCGGGATCCGTGTAAGACTCGGAATCAGCACCCACCACGCGCTGGCGGGACTCGGTGAAATTCCGAACCGGCGGTGATCCACGGCACCAGTCGTGGTCAGCCCGCGACCCGGTCGTCGACACGACGCCCGGTGGACCTGGTGAAAATCCAGGGCCGACGGTTGGGCCAGATCGTGCCACCACGGCACGGACCGGCCCAGACAGTCCGGATGGGAGACAGCGCGCGGATACGGACGCCCAGGTGTGGCGTGCCCGAAACGGCACCGCCATGCCCGTGCGGCACCCCGGTGCCGGTCCCACGTGGGCCGGTGACGACCCCGGGGTCGCACCCGCCGCCGCATCGCTGTCGCCGGCACCCCGCCCCGGGGCCCGGCACCTCCCGCCACCCGTCGCGCGTACCCGGCCCGGCTGGCGAGGAGACGACGACGGCGATGGCGACCCTCACCGAAGACGAGGCGATGCGACACGCGATCGCCCTCGCCCTGCGCGGCCTCGGCGCGGTCAGCCCCAACCCGATCGTCGGCTGCGTCCTGCTCGACCCGGCCGGCCACGTCGTCGGCGAAGGCTTCCACGCCTACGCCGGCGGCCCGCACGCCGAGATCGTCGCCCTGGCCCAGGCCGGCGAACGGGCCCGGGGCGGCACCGCCGTGGTCACCCTCGAACCGTGCAACCACGTCGGCCGGACCGGACCCTGCTCCACCGCCCTGGTCGACGCCGGTGTGGCCCGGGTCGTGCTCGCCGTACCCGACCCCAACCCGATCGCCGCCGGCGGCACCGAGACGCTGCGCGCGGCCGGCATCGACGTCGCCGTCGGCCTGCACGCCGACCGCGCCGAGGCCGCCAACATCGCCTGGCTCACCGCGGTACGCCGCCGCCGGCCCTACCTGATCTGGAAGTACGCCGCCACCCTCGACGGTCGCTCCGCCGCCGCCGACGGCACCAGCATGTGGATCACCTCGGAGGTGGCCCGCGCCGACGTCCACGCGCTGCGCGGCACCACCGACGCGATCATCGCCGGGGTCGGCACCGTGCTCGCCGACGACCCCCGGCTCACCGTGCGCCACCCGCGCGACGGCACCCTCGCCATCCGCCAGCCGCTACGGGTCGTCGTCGACAGTCACGGACGTACCCCGGCCGACGCCCGGGTCCGCGACGGCGCCGCCGACACCTGGATCGCCACCGCCGCCGGAGTCGGTACCGACCACCGGGGGCGGGTCGACCTCAGCGCCCTGCTGACCGGCCTCTACGACCGGGGGGTGCGTGGCGCGCTGCTCGAAGGCGGACCGACGCTGGCCGGGGCGTTCCTGCGCGACGGCCTGGTCGACCGGGTCGTCGGCTACCTCGCGCCCAGACTCCTCGGCGCGGGCCCCGCCGCGCTCGGCGACGCCGGTGCGTACACCATCGGCGACGCCCTCGACCTGACCATCGTCGACGTCACCCAGGTCGGCCCCGACCTGCGGATCACCGCCGAACCCCGGCAGAAGAAGGAAGGCTGAGCCGATGTTCACCGGCATCATCGAGGAGCGTGGCGAGGCCGGCACCCTGGACTGGCACGGCGACAGCGGCGTGCTCACGATCCACGGTCCGCTGGTCGCCGCCGACGCCCGCCACGGCGACTCCATCGCCGTCGACGGGGTCTGCCTGACCGTCGTCGCGGTCGACGGCGCACGGTTCACCGTGGACGTCATGAAGGAGACCTTCGACCGCAGCGCGCTGGGCGGGCTGCGCCCCGGCGATCCGGTCAACCTGGAACGCGCGGCCACCCTCGCCACCCGTCTCGGCGGACACCTGGTGCAGGGCCACGTCGACGGCGTCGCCACCATCGTCGAGCGCGTCCCCGGCGACCGGTGGGAGCAGGTGCGGTTCAGCCTCCCCGCCGGCCTTGGCCGCTACCTCGTGGAAAAAGGTTCGATCGCTGTCGACGGCGTCTCGTTGACCGTGATGGAGGTGTCCGACGACGAACCCGCCGTGACGGGCGACGACGCCGGCTGGTTCAGCGTCGGACTGATCCCCACCACCCTGCAACTCACCACACTTGGCCGCAAACCGGTCGGGTCCCTGGTCAACCTGGAGGTCGACGTGATCGCGAAGTACGTGGCGAAGCAACTGCGCCAGCCGGCACCCACCAGCGGGGTCCGCCCGTGACGGCCGCCGAGTTCGGCACCGTCGAACAGGCCCTCGACGACCTGGCCGCCGGCCGGGCGGTGGTCGTGGTCGACGACGCCGACCGGGAGAACGAAGGCGACCTGATCTTCGCCGCCGAACACGCCACCGCCGAACTCGTCGCCTTCATGGTGCGCCACACCTCCGGCTACATCTGCGCGCCGCTGCCCGAAGCCGACTGCGACCGGCTCGAACTGCCGCCGATGTACCACACCAACCAGGACCGGCGCGGCACCGCGTACACAGTGACCGTCGACGCCCGCGAAGGGGTCAGCACCGGCATCTCCGCCGCCGACCGGGCACACACCCTGCGACTGCTCGCCGACCCGGCCACCAGCCCGGCCGACCTGGCCCGCCCCGGCCACATCGTGCCCCTGCGGGCCCGCCCCGGCGGAGTCCTGCACCGGCCCGGCCACACCGAGGCCGCCGTCGACCTGGCCCGCCTCGCCGGACTGCACCCCGCCGGGGTGCTCTGCGAACTGGTCAACGACGACGGCACCATGATGCGCCTGCCCGACCTGGAGAAGTTCTCCGCCGACCACGGGCTCACCCTGATCACCATCGCCGACCTGATCGCCCACCGGCGACGGACCGAGACCCACGTCGAGCGGGTCGCCCAGGTCCGGCTACCGACGGCGTACGGGGTGTTCCGCGCCTACGGCTACCGGGTCGCCCACGACCCCGCCGAGCACCTCGCCCTGGTCCTCGGCGACATCGACGACGGCCGCGACGTGCTGGTCCGGGTGCACTCCGAGTGCCTCACCGGTGACGTGTTCGGCTCGCTGCGCTGCGACTGCGGCCCGCAGCTGGACGCCGCGCTGGGCCGGGTCGCCAGCGAAGGCCGTGGCGTCGTGCTCTACCTGCGCGGCCACGAGGGGCGCGGCATCGGGCTGGCCCACAAACTGCGCGCCTACCAGCTGCAGGACCAGGGCCGTGACACCGTCGACGCCAACCTGGAGCTCGGGCTGCCCGCCGACGCCCGCGACTACGGCACCGGCGCGCAGATCCTGCACGACCTCGGTGTGCGGTCGATCCGGCTGCTCACCAACAACCCGGACAAGCTCTCCGGGCTGGCCGGGTACGGGCTCACCGTCGTCGGCCGGGAACCGCTGACCATCCACCCCCACCCGGAGAACCTGCGCTACCTGCGGACCAAGCGCGACCGGATGGGCCATCTGCTCGACGGGCTCGACCCCGTCGGCGAACTCTCCGGAGGTAGGGCGTAATGGCGGGATTCGGCGAACCAGGTGTCATCCGGGTCGACGCCGCCGGACTACGGGTCGGCGTCGTCGCCGCCCGCTGGCACGCCGACCTGGTCGACGTCATGCTCGGCCGGGCCGTGGCCGCCGCCGAGGCCTGCGGCGTCACCGAGGTACAGGTCGCCCGGGTGGCCGGCTCGGTCGAACTACCGGTGCTCGCCCAGGCGCTGGCCCGTCGCTGTGACGCGGTGGTCGCCCTCGGCGTCGTGGTACGCGGTGCCACCGCGCACTTCGACTACGTGTGCCGGTCGGTCACCGACGGGCTGACCCGGGTGTCGCTGGACGAAGCCACACCGGTCGGCCACGGAGTGCTCACCGTCGAGACCATCGCGCAGGCCCGCGACCGGGCCGGACTGCCCGGCTCGGCCGAGGACAAGGGGTGGGCGTCGATGGTCGCCGTCCTCGACGCCGCGCTCGCGCTCCGCGCGGTGCACGCCGTACCGGCCGGCTGACCGCGACACGACCCGGTCCGCACCCGACAGGCAACCCGGTCCGCACCCGTCACGTTCCCGCCGCTCGCGCGGTAAACCAGATGCGCCGGTGACACGTCGTAGTTGACGTGGCACCCGAACTGGTCACCGGCCTGCACCCGGGGAGGACGATGCTGCGGCAGCGGACACCGACGTCGACGTGGGCGGCGGACGAGGCGGTCACCGCCCTGTTCGCCGCGCACTACCGTCCGCTGGTGCGCCTCGCCACCCTGCTGCTGCGGGAACCGGGCATGGCGGAGGAGATCGTGCAGGACGCCTACGTGGCCCTGCACAGCCGCTGGTGGCGGCTGCGCGACGCGGACAAGGCGGTCGGCTATCTGCGCGTCACCGTGGTCAACCGCTGCCGGTCGGCGATCCGGCACCGACGCGTCGTACAGGCCCACCTCGCCGCCGCCCGGCCCGGCCCGGACGCCCCCAGCGCCGAAGCCGGCGCCCTCGACCAGCTGCGCCACGACGACGTGATCACCGCACTGCGTGCCCTGCCGCCCCGCCAGCGGGAAGCGATCGTCCTGCGCTACTACGCCGACCTGTCCGAGGCGCAGATCGCCGACGCGATGGGGGTCAGCAGGGGAGCGGTCAAGAGCCACACCGCGCGCGGAATCGCCGCGCTGCGCACCAGCCTGGACGGCCTGTGATGGACACCGACGACACCCCTGGCGACGCCCGTACCGGTGATGTGCTGCGGCGGGCGCTGCGCGCCGAAGCCGACCGGGTCGACGTACGACCCGACGCCCTGACCGCGATCCGCGAAAGGGTCGACGCCCGGCAGCGACGCCGCATCCCGGTCGCCCTGGCCGGCACCGCCGCCGCGACCGCCGCCGCCACCCTGGTCGGCGTGGTCGGCTGCCTACCGACGATGCCGCACTCCGACCCGCCACCCGCCGCCAGCAGCAGCGGTCCGGTGACCCCCGGGGTGGGTGCCACCGGCCCGGTCGGCCCCGCGTCGGCCGGCGACGCCCCGGCCGTCGGCGCACCCGGAGACGACCCGACCGCCAGCGACCAGGCCGGCGACCCGGTGGCGACGCTGCCGGTCTACTACGTCGGCGGGGCCGACGGCCAGCTGCGGCTCTACCGCGAGTATCACCGGTTCACCGCCACCGGCGCCGGCACCCTGGGCGAACTGCGCGCCGCGCTCGGCGAAATGCTCACCGGTGCCCGGCTGCGCGACCCCGACTACCGCACCCTCTGGCCGGTCGGCGCCGAGCTGACCAGCGTCTGGACCCAATACGACATCGTCGGGGTGAACATCAGTGGCGCCGACGTCGCCAACCTCGACGCCGCCGGGGCCGCCGCCGCCGTACAGCAGCTCGTCTGGACCGTGGCCGGCGTCGTCGGCGGCGACCCCCGGATCCGGCTGCTGCTCGACGGCGAACCGGTGCCCCGGCTGTGGGGTCACGTCGACACCCGCGACGAGATCACCAAGGGGGCCGCGCTGGACACCCTGGCCATGCTCTGGCTGATCGACCCGCAGCACGGCGACACCGTCGGGCGGACCTTCACCGTGCACCTCGCCGGCAGCGTCCACGAGGCCACCGCCCAGCTGCGGGTCCGCCAGGGTGAAAAGATCGTCCACCAGCGGTACGTCACCCTCGACGCGGGCGCGCCCGGCCGGGGCGAGGGCTTCGCCGAGCTGACCCTGCCGCCGGGCGACTACACCATCGAGGCGTACGAGGAGTCGATGGTCGAGGGCGAAGGCGAACGGCACCTCGTCGACGCGGCGGTCACCGTACGCTGACGTCACCTGGCGACCCGCCCGACCGCCGTACCGTGATCAGCAGATGGACCGGTGCGGACCCGGTGCCGACCCGCCCGTCACCGGGCTGCCACAATCGGGCACCGTGAAGACGTTCGAGGAGCTGTTCGCCGAGCTGCAGGCCAAGGCGGCGGCCGGGACCCCCGGCTCGTCGACGGTCGCCGCGCTGGAGCGCGGGGTGCACGCCATCGGCAAGAAGGTCGTCGAAGAGGCCGCCGAGGCGTGGATGGCCGCCGAGCACGAGAGCCCGGACCGGGCCGCCGAGGAGATCTCCCAGCTGCTCTACCAGGCGCAGGTGCTGATGCTGGCCACCGGACTGGAACTCAAGGACGTCTACCGACATCTCTGACCCGCCCTTGCGACCGTGAACCGTCGATCGATCAGGAGCGAGACCGAGATGCTGCGCATCGCCGTACCGAACAAAGGCACCCTTTCCGGACCGGCCGCCGACATGCTGCGCGAGGCCGGCTACCGCCAGCGCACCGACCCCAAGGACCTCGTCTGCCGCGACGAGGCCAACGACGTCGAGTTCTTCTACCTGCGGCCCCGTGACATCGCCACCTACGTCGGCACCGGTGAACTGGAGCTCGGCATCACTGGCCGGGACCTGCTGATCGACTCGGCCAGCCCGGCCGAGGAACTGCTCGACCTCGACTTCGGCGGGGCGACGTTCCGGTTCGCAGCCCGACCCGAGACCCTGACCCGGGTGCCCGAGGAGATCGCCGGGCGGCGCATCGCCACCGCCTACCCCGGGGTGGTCGAACGCTACCTGGGCGAACACGGCCTGAAGGCCGACGTGATCCGGCTCGACGGCGCGGTGGAGAACGCCATCCGGCTCGGCGTCGCCGACGTCATCGCCGACGTGGTGGAGACCGGTGCGACGCTGCGCCAGGCCGGCCTGGTCACCGTCGGCGACCCGATCCTGCGCTCCTCGGCGGTGCTGGTGCACCCGGCCGGCACCGCCACCACCGGGCAGGCCGACCAGCTGATCCGCCGCCTGCAGGGGGTCCTGGTGGCCCGCCGGTACGTGATGCTCGCCTACGACGTGCGCGCCGACCTGCTGGAACAGGCCAGCGCGTTGACCCCGGGCATCGAGTCGCCGACCATCTCGCCGCTGCACCGGGAAGGCTGGGTGGCGGTGCAGGCGATGGTCCGCCGCGCCGAGGTGCACCGGATCATGGACGAGCTGTACGAGGTCGGCGCCCGCGCCATCCTGGTCACCTCCATCCACGCCTGCCGCCTGTAACAGCCGAGCCGCTCCCCGCTGAGCGCGGTCGGTCGGCGTCGACCGACGACGGGCCGCCGGCTGGCCACGGTCGGGTGACCGGCCGCGCCGATCCTGCCGGTGAATGCCGGTTCCAGTGGTGGATTCCCCGTTGTTCCGGGAAGGTTACGACAACCGGTTCGACAGGAGGTTCACCATGGCTCTGCTCGACACGACTATGTGGCACGGTGCCGTCTACAGCGACGGCTGGACCGAGGCGGCCGGGGGCACCATGGCCGTGACCTCCCCGGCCACCCGGCAGGAGATCGGCCGCGTCGGCGTCGGCAACGCCGACGACGTGGCGCGGGCCTGTGCCCGGGCCGCCGCCGCGCAGCGGGACTGGGCGGGTGCCCGCTACCTCGACCGGGCGGCGGTGCTGCGCCGCGCCGGGGCGCTGTTCGAGCAGTACGCCGACGAGATCGGCGACTGGCTGATCCGGGAGGCCGGCTCGGTCCCGCCGAAAGCGGCGGTCGAGACCACCACCGCCGCCCAGGAGTGCTACGAGGCGGCGGCGCTCGCCTCGCAGCCGCTCGGCGAGATCCTGCCGACCGGGCAGCCCCGGCTCAGCCTGGCCCGCCGGCTACCGGTCGGGGTCGTCGGGGTCATCGCGCCGTTCAACTTTCCGTTGATCCTGTCCATCCGGTCGATCGCGCCGGCCCTGGCGTTGGGCAACGCGGTGGTCTTCAAACCCGACCCGCGTACGGCGGTCTGCGGTGGGGTGTCGATCGCCCGGGTGTTCCAGGAGGCGGGTCTGCCCGACGGGCTGCTGCACGTGCTGCCCGGCGGCGCCGACGTCGGTGAGGCGATCGTCGCCGACCCCCGGGTCCGGGTGATCAGCTTCACCGGCTCCACCGCCGCCGGCCGCAAGGTCGGTGAGGCGGCCGCCCGTCACCTCAAGCGGGCCCACCTGGAGCTGGGCGGCAACTCGGCGCTCATCGTGCTCGACGACGCCGACCTGGACCTCGCGGTCTCCGCCGGCGCCTGGGGGTCGTTCCTGCACCAGGGGCAGATCTGCATGGCCACCGGCCGGCACCTGGTGCACGAGCGGATCGCCGACCGCTACGTCGAGCAGTTGGCGGCCAAGGCCGATCACCTGCCGGTCGGCGACCCGGCGAAGGAGCAGGTTGCGCTCGGCCCGATCATCGACGAACACCAGCGGGACAAGATCCATTCACTGGTCACGGCCAGCGTCGACGCCGGTGCCCGGCTGGCCGCCGGGGGAACCTACGACGAACTGTTCTACCGGCCGACGGTGCTCGCCGACGTCACCCCGGCCACCCCGGCGTTCGCCCAGGAGGTGTTCGGCCCGGTCGCGCCGGTGGCGACCTTCGCCGACCTCGACCAGGCCGTCGCCCTGGCCAGTGACACCGAGTACGGCCTGTCGCTGGGCATCCTCAGCCGGGACGTGATGGCGGCGATGGCGTTGGCCGACCGGATTCCCAGCGGCATCGTGCACATCAACGACCAGACGGTGGACGACGAGGCGGTCGCGCCCTTCGGCGGGGTGGGCGCCTCCGGCACCGGCAGCCGGTTCGGTGGGCCGGCGGCGAACATCGAGGCGTTCACCGAAACGCAGTGGCTCACCATGCAGGGCACCATCAGCCGGTTCCCGTTCTGAGCGCCCGGTGAGCCGCCCGAGGGGCACCGGGCACCACCCGGTGCGGGAGCTGTCGCTCCAGGACACCACCGGCATTCTCCGGCAACCCTGGGTCCGGCCGGACCGGACCAGCGCCGGCCTCGGCTGGTCCGACCTGTACGTGTCGACCCAGCGGGAGCAGCCGTACCGGGCGGAGTTCGATCCCGCCCCGAGCCACCTGCTGATCCTGCACCGCGACGGGCCGGTCCGGGTGCGCCGCGGTCACCTCGGGTTGACCTCGTCGTGCACGGTGGCACCCGGCGGGTTCTTCGTCCACCCCGCCGGCAAGGACCTCACCGTCGAACTGGGCGGCCCGCTGGACACGGTGCATGTCTACCTGCGCGACGAGGCGCTGCAGGCCGCGCACGACGGCGCCCCGGTCGAGCTGACCGAGCAGCTCGGCGTCGTCGACCCGCTGCTGCGGCAACTGGTGCTGACCCTGGACGAGACGATGCGCACCTGGGAACCGGCCGCGCGTACCTATCTGGACCAGGTGGTGACGCTGCTCGCCGGGCAGCTGGCCCGCCGGCACAGCGTGCGGCGGGCTCGTGACGAACCGGCGGCCCGGCGCCAGACCGGGCTCGGCGACCGGCAGTTCGCCCGGGTCCGCGCGCTGCTGGCCGACCGGCTCGCCGAGCCGGTCCCGCTGGCGCAGATGGCGGCGGTGGCCGGGCTCAGCGTCAGCCAGTTCTCCCGGCAGTTCAAGGCCCGCACCGGGGTGGCGCCGCACCAGTACCTGCTGAACCTGCGGGTCGAGGCGGCCTGTCGGCTGTTGCGTGACCCGACCCTGCCGATCGCCACGGTCGCGTTGCGGTGCGGGTTCTCCCACCAGGAGCATCTGACCCGGGTGATGCGGGCGCGCCTGCAGACGACACCGGCCGCGCTGCGGCGCGGTTCCTGACCAGCGCGCCGGCCGGTACGGCAGCAGGAACGTGCCGATACGGCAGCAGAAACGTGCAGGAAATGCTTCGGTGACGCGGCCGATACTCGTCTGACCCGTCCGACCGGGACGGCAGCGGATCGGAGTCTTCGGTGACGTCGTTCGTGCACACCGGCACCGCCAACCGTGTCGTGTTCGGCGCCGGCAGCATCACGCAGCTGCCGGCCGAGGTCGACCGGCTCGGCCGGGGCCGGGTGCTCACCGTCGCCGGCACCGGTCGGCCCGCGCTCGCGGCGTCCGTCGCCGACCTGCTCGGGCCGCTGCACGCCGGCCACTTCGACCGGGTCGCCATGCACACCCCGGTCGACGTGACCGAATCGGCGTTGCGCCTGCTGCGCGACACCGGTGCCGACTGCGTGGTCAGCCTCGGCGGCGGCTCGGCCACCGGGCTCGGCAAGGCACTGTCGGTGCGGACCGGTCTGCCGCAGATCGCCGTCGCGACCACGTACGCCGGGTCGGAGGTGACCCCGGTGCTCGGCGAGACCGACACCACCGGCAAGGTCACCCGTACCGATGCGCGGATCCTGCCGGAGACCGTCATCTACGACGTCGACCTGACCGTCGGGCTGCCGGTGCCGTTGACCGTGACCAGCGGCGTGAACGCGATCGCGCACGCCGTCGAGGCGCTCTACGCGCCGAGCGCCAACCCGATGGCCGACGCCATCGCCGTCGAGTCGATCACCCGGCTGGCCGCCGCCCTGCCGCGGATCGTGGCCGACCCCGCCGACCGGCAGGCCCGCACCGACGCGCTGCTCGGTGCCTGGCTGGCCGGTGTCTGCCTGGGCGCGGTGGGCATGGGTCTGCACCACCGGCTGTGTCACCTGCTCGGCGGGTCGTACGGGCTGGCCCACGCGCCGACGCACACCGTCGTCCTGCCGTACGCGATGGCGTACAACGCGGCCGCCGCGCCACAGGCGATGCGCCGGGTCGCGGCGGCACTGGGCCGGCCCGACGCGCCGAGCGGCATGTACGACCTGATCGCGTCGCTGGGCGGCCCGACGTCGCTGCGTGAACTCGGGCTGGACGTCGACGACCTGCCGTCGGTCGCGCGGGCCGCCACCGACCGGCCGTACCCGAACCCCCGGGAGGTCACCGAGGCCGGTGTCGGGCAGCTGCTGCGCGACGCCTGGGCCGGCGCCCGCCCGGCCGGGCCGCCCGACGTCGGCTGGCTCACCGATGAGGTGGTGGCGAGTTTCGCGGCCGCGCCGGATGCCCGGGTCGGCCGGCTCGCCGCCGACCTGGTCCGGCACCTGCACCACTTCGTCGCCAGCAACGAGGTGACCCAGGACGAGTGGCAGTACGCGATCGACTTCCTCACCCGTACCGGGCAGCTCTGCGACGACCGCCGCCAGGAGTTCGTGCTGCTGTCGGACGCGCTGGGTGTGTCCAGCGTGGTGGACCTGCTGGCGAACTCCCGGACCCCGCAGACCACCCCGTCGGCCGTGCTCGGCCCGTTCTACCTGCCCGGCCCGCCCGCCGAGGCGCTCGGCGCGGACATCGCCGCCGGCCTGCCCGGCGTCCCGCTCTGGGCCGACGTGCGGATCGTCGACCTGACCGGGGCGCCGGTGGGCGGTGCCGTGGTCGACGTCTGGCAGTCCAACGAGGACGGATTCTACGACGTACAGCTGCCGGAGCTCGCCGGTCCGGTGCTGCGCGCCCGGTTCCACGCCGACCCCGACGGCCGGGTGTACTTCTGGTCGATCCTGCCGTCGGCGTACCCGATCCCGGACGACGGTCCGGTCGGGCAGCTGCTCGCCGGCACCGGCCGGCACCCGTACCGGGCTCCGCACCTGCATTTCATGATCAGCGCGCCGGGCCACCGCCGGCTGGTCACCCAGCTCTTCGTTGCCGGCGGCGCCTACCTGAACTCCGACGCGGTCTTCGGGGTCAAGCAGGACCTCGTCGTCGAGTTCCCGCCCGGTGCCGGCACGCCGCCGCACGGGCGGGCGGTGACCGACTGGCGCACCGTCACGTACACGTTCCGCATCGCCCCCACCACCTGACCCCCAGGGAGACCACCGTGACGACCTCCGCCGACCGTGGCCCCGTGACGACCTCACGCGACAGCGGCCCCGTCGAGACCGACGTGCTGATCGTCGGCTCCGGCCCGGCCGGTGGCGCGGCGGCGCTGCTGCTGAGCACGTACGGCGTGCCGAACATCGTGGTGACCAAGTACGGCCGGCTGGCCGACACGCCCCGGGCGCACATCACCAACCAGCGCACCATGGAGGTGCTGCGCGACGTCGGGATCGAGCAGCAGGTGGTCGCCCAGGCGACCCCGCAGCGGCTGATGGGGCAGACCCCGTTCTGCACCAGTCTGGCCGGGGAGGAGTTCGGTCGGCTGCACACCTGGTACACCCACCCGGCGCGGCAGGCCGACCACGACCTCGCCTCCCCGACGGCGATCTGCGACATGCCGCAGCATCTGATGGAGCCGGTGCTGGTCGACGCGGCGGTCGCCCGGGGCACCCGGCTGCGCTACGACACCGAGTACCTGTCGCTCGTCCAGGACGCCGACGGGGTGACCGCGACCGTCCGCGACCGGCTGCGCGGCGACGAGTACCAGATCCGCGCCCGGTACCTCATCGGTGCCGACGGCGGGCGCAGCCGGGTCGCCGAGGACATCGGGCTGCCGATGGTCGGCCGGATGGGCGTCGCCGGCAGCATCAACATCGTCTTCGAGGCGGATCTGAGCCGGTACGTGGCGCACCGGCCGAGCACGCTCTACTGGGTGCTGCAGACCGGTGCCGACGTCGGCGGCATCGGCATGGGCCTGGTGCGCTGCGTGCGGCCGTGGAACGAATGGCTGATCGTGTGGGGCTACGACATCGACGGCCCGCCGCCGGACCTGACCGAGGAGTACGCGCGGCAGGTGGCGTACCGGCTGATCGGCGACGAGTCGATCCCGCTGCGGATCACCTCGTCGTCGGCCTGGACGGTCAACCACCTGTACGCCGAGCGCTACCACAGCGGGCGGGTCTTCTGCGCCGGCGACGCCGTGCACCGGCATCCGCCGTCGAACGGGCTGGGCAGCAACACCTCCATCCAGGACGCGTACAACCTGGCCTGGAAGTTGAAGCTGGTGCTCTCCGGCGCGGCCGACCCACGGCTGCTGGAGTCGTACTCGGCCGAACGCGCGCCGGTCGGGCGGCAGATCGTCGACCGGGCGAACCGCAGCATCGGCGAGACCGGACGGATCTTCCAGGCGCTGGGGCTGCTGTCGACCGAGGACCCCGAGCAGATGCGGGCGAACATGGCGGCCCGGACCCGGGCCGGTGCGGCGTTCGAGACACAGCGGCGGGAGCTGCGCGAGGCGATCGCGGTCAAGGACTACGAGTTCAACACGCACGGGGTGGAGCTGGACCAGCGGTACGTCTCCGGTGCGGTGCTGTCCGACGGTACGCCGCCGCCGGTGAACCCACGCGACGCCGAGTTGTACCACCATCCCACCACCTGGCCGGGTGCCAAGGTGCCGCACGCCTGGCTGGGCCGGGGCACCGAGGCCGTGTCCACCCTGGATCTGGGCGGCCGGGGTCGGTTCGCCGTGCTGACCGGGGTGGGTGGACGGCCGTGGCTGGCCGCCGCCACCGCGCTCGCCGCCGACCTGGGCGTCGACGTCGTCGGTCACCTGATCGGCCCCGGTGGCGACTACGAGGACCGCTACGGTGACTGGGCGCGGCTGCGCGAGGTCGAGGACACCGGATGTGTGCTGCTGCGTCCGGACAACTACGTGGGCTGGCGCTGCGTACGGCTGCCTGCGGATCCGCGCCAGGCGCTCGGCGCGGCGCTGCGACACGTTCTCTCAGTCGACAGTTGACTCCGGGCTCTCAGGCGGCAGCTGACTCCGGGCCGGTCACGGGGGTTGACGGTGCCCGACGGTGGTGCAACCATCTGCACCACTGTTTGCGCAAACATTGCCGGCGTGTTGCGGTAACGCGTTCGGTGGCCATCGGTGGTGTCCCGGGGGAGATCCCCCTCCGCCACCACCGGACCGGCGATGTTTGCGCAAACATCGACTGTGGTGGCGACCGGGCACCGCCCCGGTGGCCGGAACCAGCGGACGGAGGCCCGCCATCGTGAACAGACACAGCACCACCCGGCGACTTGCCACGGCGGTCAGCGCGGTGATCGTGGGTGTCAGCGCCAGCGTGGCCGGACCCGCCCACGCCGCCACCGACACCTCCGCCGCTTCCCCCGGTTCCACCGCCACCGCCGACGTCGACGCGGCGGCAGTGGTCACCGTCCGACCGGATCCGGCCTACCTCGGACAGCCCTTCCAGGGCTGGGGCACCAGCCTGGTCTGGTTCGCCAACGCCACCGGCGACTACCCCGACGAGATCCGCGACGAACTCGCCGACCTGCTCTTCGGCGACGACGGACTCAACCTCAACATCGCCCGCTACAACATCGGCGGCGGCAACGCCCCCGACGTGCCCGACTACCTGCGCCCCGGCGGCGCCGTACCCGGCTGGTGGCAGGCGCCCGAAGGCACCACCCGCACCGACCGCGACTGGTGGAACCCGGACGACCCGACCCACTGGAACTGGGCCGCCGACCCGGCGCAACGCTGGTGGGTGGACCGGATCAAGGCCGACGTCACCCACTGGGAGACGTTCAGCAACTCGCCGCCGTGGTTCCAGACCGTCAGCGGGTACGTCTCCGGCGGCTTCGACGCCACCACCGACCAGATCCGCCCGGACACCGTCGACGACTTCGCCACCTACCTGGTCCGCGTCACCGAGCACCTGGAACAGGCACACGGCATCGACGTCGCCACCATCGACCCGCTCAACGAGCCGAACACCCCGTACTGGTCGACCCGGCTCGGCCCCGACGGCCAGCCGGTCGGCGGCCGCCA
Organism: Solwaraspora sp. WMMA2056; assembly: GCF_030345095.1. NCBI lineage: Bacteria > Bacillati > Actinomycetota > Actinomycetes > Micromonosporales > Micromonosporaceae > Solwaraspora > Solwaraspora sp. WMMA2056. Next base: position 4,977,605 of record NZ_CP128360.1, on the reverse strand, counting down.
GGAAGGTGCCCACGCCGGGCCGACCAGCCAGCAGCAGGTCATCGCCGCCGTCGACGCCGCGCTGCGGGCCGCCGGCAGCGACACCGCCATCGCCGCGATGGACGAGACCAACCCGGGCACGTTCCTGACCAACTGGAACGCCTACAGCGCCGCGACCCGGGCGCGGATCGCCCAGCTCAACGTCCACACGTACGGCACCGGGCAGCGCACCGCCGTCCGCGACCTCGCCAAGGCCGAAGGCAAGCCACTGTGGATGAGCGAGGTGGAGGGTTCCTACGGCAGCGGCGGGCAGGACTTCACCAGCATGCTGCCCGGCCTCGGCATCGCCCGCAACGTCGTCGACGACCTGCGGGAGCTGGAACCGGCGGCCTGGGTGCTCTGGCAGCCCGTCGAGGACTACGACAACATGGCCCCCGGCGGCGAGTTCCCGGCCGGATCCAACTGGGGCAGCATCCAGGTGCCGTTCGACTGCACGGCCACCGACACCCTGCAGACCTGCCCCATCTACACCAACACCAAGTTCGACACGCTGCGCAACTTCACCCACCACATCCGCCCCGGCGACCGGCTGATGGCCGTCGACGACCCGGACAGCGTCGCCGCCCTCGCCACCGGCAAACGGGCAACCGTCGTGCACGTCAACGCGACCACCGCCGCCCGTACCGTCCGGTTGGACCTGTCGGCGTTTCGCACCGTCACCGCCGACGCCACCGTCACCCCGGTGGTGACCAGCGCCGACGGTGCGCTGCGCACCGGCACCCCGGTCCCGGTCCGCGACCGCGCCGCCAGCCTGGACGTGCCGGCCCAGTCGGTGACCACCTTCCTGATCGACGGCGTCTCCGGTGTCCTGCTCGACGAGACCCTGATCCGCGACACCCACGTCTACCGGCTGCAGGGCGTGCCGAGCGGACGGTCGCTGACCCCGTCCGGCTCCGCCCTGGTGATCCGCACCGACGTGCCGCAGGCCCCCGAACAGCTGTGGCAGCTCACCCGGCTGACCGACGGCTACGACAACCGGGCCCGCTACACCGTCGGCACCGTCGACGGTGACCGCTGGCTCGCCGTCGTCGACGACACCGCCACCCTGGTCGACGCCACCGGCACGCCCGGTCCGCAGGCGCAGTGGATCCTCTCCACCACCGGCGACGGCACGTACACCGTCGTCAACGTCGCCACCGGTCGGCTGCTCGACGTCGGCGGTCAGGCCACCAACGACGGTGCCGCCGTCTCCGTCTGGCTGCCGAACTCCGGCGCCAACCAGCGCTGGCGGATCATCGACGAACGGGTGGTCGGCCTCACCCCGGTCGAGCTGTTCACCACCCCCGGGGTCGCGCCGACGCTGCCGGCGACGGTGGTCCCGGTGCACCCGGACGGACCCCGGGGCGCACTGCCGGTGACCTGGCGCGACATCGCCCCGGTCCGGTGGCGCGAGACCGGCACCGTCGCGGTCACCGGCCGCGTCGTCGACGCCCAGGGCCGCACCCACCTCGCCCGGGCCACCGTCGTGGTCGACACTCTCGAATCCACCGTGCCGACCCGGGCCAAGACGTTCGTCGGCGGCACCCCCGACCTGCCGGCCACCGTCACCGCGACGTCGAGCCAGGGGATCACGGTGACCCGGCCGGTCGACTGGGACACCGCACCGCCCGGCGCCTTCGACGAGGTCGGAGTGGTCACCCTCACCGGCCGCGCCGACGCCGGTGCCGGCGTCACCCTGCCCGCGACGGTACGGGTCCAGGTCACCGCGCCGGTCGAGGCGACCACGCCGGTCGCCGGGGTCGAGGCCAGCTTCACCGAACCCGGCTACTCCACGGTGGGCCTGACCAACGGCAACCTCACCGACAAGGCCTGGTCCAACTGGCGCTCCGGCACCAAGAACGCCACCGACACCCTCACCGTCACCCTGCCCCGGGAACACACCCTCAACCGGGTCCGGGTCCACTTCTACCGCGACGGCTCGGACAGCTACGCCCGCAGCGTCACCGCCCAGCTGCGCGACGGCGCCGGCAACTGGGTCGACGCCGGGGAGCCGGTCACCGTACCGACGCCGACGCCGACCGCGCCGGTGGTCGACGTGCCGGTCACCGCCACCACCGACGCGGTCCGGCTGCTCCTCACCGCCCACCCGGACCGGCACATGACGCTCAGTGAGATCGAGGTCGTGGTGGCCGCGCCGGGCACGTCGGCGGTCGCCGACGCCGGGAGCATCGCCGTCGACGGGGTGCCGCTGGCCGACTTCGACCCCGGGCGCACGCAGTACGCCGTACCGGCGGGTGAGCGCCCCGGGCAGGTCGACGCGACCCCCGCCGACCCGTACGCCGACCTGACCGTCACCCAGGCGCAGCCCGACGCGCCGACCGCGACCGTGGTGGTGACCAGCGAGGACGGCACCCGGACCCGGACCTACCGGATCGACTTCCAATGACCGGCGGTACGGACCCGGCGGCGGCGATCTCGGTCACAGACACCGGTGGCGGCCGGCTGTGACAGTGGGTGGGTGAGCACACCGGACGATCCGCCACCCACCGTACGGCCGGCGGCGCGCCGCCTTCCCGGGGTGCTGGCGCCCTGGCTGGCGCTGGTCGTCGCCGGCCTCGGCGGCGTCGCGTCCGCCTCGCAGAGCGCGGTCAACGCCGAACTCGGCGCCCGGATGGGCAGCGCCGCCATCGGCGCGGTCGCCAACAACATCGGCGGCTCCCTGCTGGTCGCCGCCGGACTGGTGCTCCTGCCGTCGATGCGGTCCGGGCTGCGCACCCTGCGGGCGGCCCGGCTGCCCTGGTGGACGTACCTGGGTGGGATCGGCGGGGCGTTCTTCGTCACCACCGCCACCTACGCGGTGCCGGTGCTCGGGGTGGCGGTGCTGACCATCGCCCAGGTGGCCGGCAACAGCCTCGGCGGGCTCGTCGTGGACCGGGTCGGGCTGGCGCCCGCCGGCCGGCTCGCGGTCACCGGTCCCCGGCTGGCCGGGGCGCTGCTCGGCGTCGGCGCGGTCGTGGTGGCCCAGCTGGGGCGGCCGGTGGGGCAGTTTGCGGTCGGGTTGATCGTGCTCGCCGTCGTCGGTGGGCTGGCGGTGTCGATCCAGTCCGCGCTCAACGGCCGGGTGTCGGCGGCCAGCACCACCGCCATGGGCATCGTGGCGAACTTCGTGGTCAGTACCCCGTTGGTGCTGATCGCCGCCGGCCTGCTGGGGGCGTACGGGGCGGCTGTTGGCCGTCCCTGGCCGGGCGAGTGGTACCTCTACCTCGGTGGGCTGTTCGGGGTGGGCATCGTGGTGGCGCTGCTGGTCGGGGTCCGGTCGGTGGGGGTGCTGCGGACCGGTCTCGGGGTGGTCGCCGGCCAGCTCGTCGGCGCGCTGCTGATCGACGTAGCCGTCCCCGGCGGACCCGGTGCCAGTTGGGGACTGCTGGCCGGCGCGGCACTGATCATCGTCGCGGTGGTCGTCTCCGGCCGGGGTGCCCGTCAGCCTGCCCGCACCACCCCTCCGACTCCCAAGATCGCGACGATCTTGCAGAAATCGATGGACAAAAGCGACAAAAACTCTCGATAACTGCAAGATCGCGGCGGCGGGGGACCTGCTGTGGTCGGCGCCGCGTCGCAGGGTGGCAGACTTGGGCGGGTGGCAGACGAGCTGACAAAGGAGTCCCCACCGACGGCGACGCCCGCCCCGGGGGGTACGGGCAACGTGGTCGTCCGGCCGCGCCGGATCCGGGTGATGTGCTGGTCGTTGGCGGCCGCGCTGGTGGTGGTGTTCACGACCGTCAGCTTCGGCCTGACCGGCTCCACCGGGGAGAACCTCGGCACCTTCCAGCGTGGCGACCAGGCGGCGATGATCGGCCTGGGCGTGCTCGGTGCACTGATCATCCTGATGTTCACCCGGCCCCGGGTCGCCGCCGACGCCGCCGGGATCCGGGTCCGCAACGTCCTGCGCTCGTACGAGCTGCCGTGGGAGCTCGTGGTCGCGGTGCGGTTCGACCGGGACGCCGCCTGGGCCAGCCTGGAGTTGCGCGACGACGAGCTGGTCCCGGTGCTGGCGTTGCAGGCGGTCGACCGGGAGCACGCCGTCGAGGCCGTCCGCGCCCTGCGGGCGCTGCACGCCGCCGCCACGAACGGCTGAGCCCCGCCACACCGCCACGGGCGACCGTCGCCACCAGGCGGTGAGTTCGCCAGGCCGAGGGTGGGCCTGGCCCACGGTTTGCGGTGCGCCTGGTATCGTTGACAAGTCGACCATGCTGTCGCCGTCCCGCGCTCCTGTCGGAGCCTGGTCGGCGGCGGTCACGAAAGCGGAGCGCCTGCTCCCACCCGCATCGCGGATCAACCTCCAGCGGTCGGGTCCGGTCACCCGACACGCGACGGATCCCCGCCGCCTGTGGGGTCGACGCCGTCGACGGCGTCAGCTGACCGGTCGAGCAGGCCCTGGCATGTGTGCCAGGGCCTTCTGCTTTCCCCAGGTGTCCCCAACCGGGGGGTGCCTGCGGCGGGCGACGGCACCACGCAGATTACGACTCGAGGAGGCCCCATCAGCGTCGAACCACGCGTGAACGAGCAGATCCGGGCACGTGAGGTCCGACTGGTCGGCCCTGAAGGTGAGCAGGTGGGCATCGTCCCGCTGGAGCGCGCCCTGCAGCTGGCCGCGGACGTCGACCTGGACCTGGTTGAGGTTGCGCCGATGGCGCGCCCGCCGGTGTGCAAGCTCATGGACTTCGGCAAGTTCAAGTACGAGAGCGCACTCAAGGCGCGCGAAGCGCGGCGTAACCAGCAGCAGACCGTCATCAAGGAAATGAAGCTCCGGCCCAAGATCGATCCGCACGACTACGAGACCAAGAAGGGTCACGTGGTGCGGTTCCTCAAGGCCGGCGACAAGGTCAAGGTCACGATCATGTTCCGTGGTCGGGAGCAGAGCCGACCGGAGCTGGGCTACCGGCTGCTGCGCCGGCTCGAATCGGAGATCTCGGATCTGGGGTACGTCGAGGCCGCCCCCAAGCAGGACGGCCGGAACATGATCATGGTGCTGGCCCCGCACCGGGCCACCAAGGCAGCGGCGGCCGCCGCCACCGCGGCCCGGGTCGGACCCGGCCGCGAACCGCGCGACGGTGTCGCCGAGGGAACACCGGCCGCCGAGGTCGAACCCGCCGGCAACACCGGCGAGTGACAGGGGAGAGACGCAACAAATGCCAAAGATGAAGCCGCACACCGGCATGGGTAAGCGGGTCAAGGTGACCGGACGGGGCAAGATCCTGTCCGAGCAGGCCGGCAAGCGCCACCTGCTGGAGGGCAAGCCCTCCACCCGGACCCGTCGGCTCACCGGCACCGTCGAGGTGTCCCCGGCCGACGTCAAGCGCATCAAGAAGCTGCTCGGCCGCTGACGCGCGCCACTGACCTGAAGGAGTAGGTGAAATGGCACGCGTCAAGCGGTCCGTCAACGCTCAGAAGAAGCGCCGTACCCTGCTGGAGGACGCCAGCGGCTACCGGGGCCAGCGCTCCCGGCTGTACCGCAAGGCCAAGGAGCAGGTGCTGCACTCGATGCAGTACGCCTACCGGGACCGTCGTGACCGCAAGGGCGACTTCCGGCAGTTGTGGATCACCCGGATCAACGCGGCGGCCCGCGCCAACGGGATGACCTACAACCGGCTCATCCAGGGCCTGCGCCTGGCGGGTGTCGAGGTCGACCGCAAGATCCTCGCCGATCTCGCGGTCAACGACGCCCCCGCCTTCGCGGCGCTGGTCGAGGTGGCCCGTACCGCAGTGGCCGCCGAAGGCACCGGCGGCGCGGCGGCCCAGGCCGCCTGACCCGCACGAACCTGATCCGCGCACAGCGGCAGGCGAGCAGCAGCACGCGCACCGCGGCACCAGCCGCGAAGCGCAACAGCACACAGCACGACACACGGCACGAAACGAGGCGTCCGGCATGACCGCACCACGGCCAGCCGGACGCCTCGACCACGTTCCGGCCGAGGCAACGGGCCAGTCCCCGGGCGGGCGGACAGCGGCACCGTTCACCACCCGTACCCCCAGGATCGTGGCCGCCCGGCGGCTGCACCGCCGCCGCGACCGCGACGCCACGCGGCGCTTCCTCGCCGAAGGCCCGCAGGCGGTCCGCGAAGCCCTCGCCGCGCCGGGCGTGGTCCGGGAACTGTTCACCACCGCCGCCGGCCTGCACCGGTACGCCGACCTCGTCGACGCGGCGGCCGCCACCGGTGCCACCGTCTCCACCGTCGACGACGACGCCCTCACCGCGCTGACCGAGACCGTCACCCCGCAGGGCGTCGTCGCCGTCTGCGACCACGTCGACGTCACCCTCGACGCCGCGCTGGGCCGGCGCCCCACCCTGGTCGCCGCCCTCGCCGAGATCCGCGACCCCGGCAACGCCGGCACCGTCCTGCGCACCGCCGACGCCGCCGGAGCCGGCGCGGTGATCTTCGCCGGTGCCGCCGTCGACCCCTACAACGGCAAGTGCGTCCGGGCCAGCGCCGGCAGCCTGTTCCACCTCGACGTGGTCCGCCACGACGACCCGGCCCACGCCGTCGACGCGCTCCGCGCCGCCGGCCTGCGGGTGCTGGCCACCACCGGCCACGGCGACACCGACCTCGACGACCTCGCCGACTCCGGGGCGCTGGCCGCGCCCACCGCCTGGCTCTTCGGCACCGAGGCCCACGGCCTGCCCGTTGAACTGGTCGACCGCGCCGACGCCCGGGTCCGGGTCCCGCTGTACGGGCGCGCCGAGAGCCTGAACCTGGCTGCCGCCGCCGCCGTCTGCCTGTACACTTCGGCCAGAGCACAGCGCCCAGGAAGGCCCCCGCGATGAGCGTCAGCGACCAGCCGATGCGCCGTCACCGGCGCCGTGGTTGCGGTGTGCCACCTCGTCAGCTGTTTACCCGGCCCGCCGGTTCCGGCGGGCAGCAGGGCTGAACCGACACCACCCTGCTCCCTGGCACCCACCGGCGGGCTGCGGCAACGCCGCGCGTCCGTAGACTCTTGCCGGTCATCGGCCCCGGTGACCGCACGCCGCGAGGGAGTGCCCGCACGTCATGACCTACCGCAACGACCCATACGATCCGAAGCAGGTCGCGCTGCTCGACCCGGCCGCGCTCGCCGGTGCGGTCGCCGACGCCGAGAAGGCGTTCGCCGAGGCCGCCGACCTGGACGCGTTGACCGCGCTGCGCCACCAGCACCTCGGTGACCGCGCCCCGATCGCGCTGGCCCGCCGGGAGATCGGCGCCCTGCCGCCGGCCGCCAAGTCCGACGCCGGCAAACGGGTCAACGAGGCCCGCGCCGCCGTGCAGGCCGCGTACGACGCCCGGCGCGGCGAACTCGAAGCCGAACGGGCCCGCCGGGTGCTGGCCGAGGAACGCGTCGACGTCACCCTGCCGTACGACCGCCGCCCGCGCGGCGCGCGGCACCCGCTGACCACCCTGATGGAACGCATCGGTGACCTGTTCGTCGGAATGGGCTACGAGGTCGCCGAAGGCCCCGAAGCCGAGCTGGAGTGGACCAACTTCGACGCGCTCAACATCAGCCCCGACCATCCGGCACGTGGGCTGATGGACACCTTCCACCTCGACCTGCCCGGCCTGGTGCTGCGCACCCACACCTCACCGGTGCAGGCCCGCACCATGCTGACCCGGCAGCCGCCGATCTACGTGGTCTGCCCGGGACGGGTCTACCGCACCGACGAACTCGACGCCACCCACACCCCGGTGTTCCACCAGGTCGAAGGGCTCGTCGTCGACCGGGGCATCACCATGGCGCACCTCAAGGGCACCCTCGACCACTTCGCCCAGGCGATGTTCGGCGCCGACGCGCGGACCCGCTGGCGGCCGCACTACTTCCCGTTCACCGAGCCGTCCGCCGAGTTCGACGTCTGGTTCCCGCAGCACCGCGACGGGCCACGGTGGGTCGAATGGGGCGGCTGCGGCATGGTCAACCCCCGGGTGCTGCGGGCCTGCGGCATCGACCCGGAGGTCTACTCCGGCTTCGCGTTCGGCATGGGCATCGAACGCACCCTGATGTTCCGCCACGGCATCAGCGACATGCGCGACATGGTGGAAGGCGACGTGCGGTTCACCCGCGCGTTCGGGATGGAGGTCTGAATCATGCGGATCGCAATCTCCTGGCTGCGCGAACACGTCGACCTGCCCGCCGACCTGACGACGCAGCAGCTCGAAGACGCCCTCGTCGGGCTCGGCCTGGAAGTCGAGTCCATCGTCGACCTGGCCGGCTCGGTCACCGGCTCCCTCGTCGTCGGCGAGGTCCGCGAGATCGAGGAACTCACCGGCTTCAAGAAGCCGATCCGGTTCTGCCGGGTCGACGTCGGCACCGCCAACGGCACCGGCGAACCACAGGAAATCGTCTGCGGCGCCACCAACTTCGCCGCCGGCGACAAGGTCGTCGTCATCCTGCCCGGCGGGGTGCTGCCCGGCGGCTTCGCCATCGGCGCCCGCAAAACCTACGGGCGCAACTCCAACGGCATGATCTGCTCCGCCCGCGAACTGGGCGTCAGCGACGACCACGCCGGCATCATCGTGCTGCCACCGGACGTCACCGCCGCGCCCGGCGACGACGCCCGGCCCGTCGTCGGCCTCGACGACGTCGTGGTCGAGGTCGAGATCACCCCCGACCGGGGGTACGCCATGTCGGTACGCGGGATCGTCCGGGAACTCGCCCAGGCGCTCGGCGTACCGTGGCGGGACCCGGCGGCTGTCGACGCACCCGGCGCCACCGACACCCCGGCGTACCCGGTCGAGGTCCGCGACACCGTCGGCTGCGACCGGTTCGCCGCCCGGATCGTGCGCGGCATCGACCCGACCGCGCCGACGCCGCAGTGGATGGTCCGCCGGCTGACCACCGCCGGGGTACGCAGCATCAGCCTCGCCGTCGACATCACCAACTACGTGATGCTCGAACTCGGCCAGCCGATGCACGCCTTCGACGCCGACCGGATCGCCGGCCCGCTGGTGGTGCGCCGGGCGGTCGCGGGGGAGAAGCTGACCACCCTGGACGGGGTGGCCCGGGTCCTCGACGCCGAGGACATGGTGATCTGCGACGACACCGGGCCGATCTCGCTCGCCGCCGTGATGGGCGGCGAGACCAGCGAGGTCGTCGCCGACACCCGTACCGTGCTGTTCGAGGCCGCCCACTGGGACCCGGTGATGGTCGGGCGCACCGCCCGGCGGCACAAGCTGTTCAGCGAGGCCGCCAAGCGGTGGGAACGCGGCGTCGACCCGGCGCTGCCGCTGGTCGCCATCGACCGTGCCGTCCGGCTGCTCACCGAACACGCCGGCGGCGAGGCCGGCGCGGAGATCCTCGACATCGACCACGTCGCCCCACCGGCCCCGATCGTGATCGACGCCGGGCTGCCGGGCCGCCGGGTCGGGGTGGCGTACCCGCCGCAGCGGGTCGTCGAACTGCTGGAAGCCGTCGGCTGCACCGTGGCGACCGGCGCGCGGGCCGGAGTGGCCAGCGCCAGCACCGTCGCGACCGGGGCGGCGACCGCCACCTCGGCGGCGTCGGCACCCGACGACGGCGCCGCGCCGCTGGTCGTCGCCCCGCCGAGCTGGCGGCCCGACCTGACCGACCCGGCCGACCTGGTCGAGGAGGTGGTCCGGCTGGACGGCTACGACAACGTGCCCAGCGCCTTGCCGCCGGCCCCGGCCGGGCGTGGGCTCACCGCCACCCAGCGGCGACGCCGGTCGGTGGCGCGGGCGCTGGCCGAAGCCGGCCACGTCGAGGCGCTGTGCTACCCGTTCGTCTCCCCGCGGGCCGCCGACGACCTGGGGCTGCCCGCCGACGACCCGCGCCGCGACGCGGTCCGGCTGGCCAATCCGCTGGCCGACACCGACCCGCTGCTGCGCACCACCCTGCTGCCGCCACTGCTGGCGACGCTGCGGCGCAACATCGGCCGGGGGCAGCGCGACGTCGCGCTCTACGAGATCGGCGTGGTGTTCCAGCCCCGCACGGGCGCTGCCGCGCCACCGGCGATGGGCGTCGACGACCGGCCCGACGACGCGGTGTTCGCCGCCGCCGACGCCGCCGTACCGCACCAGCCGTGGCACGTCGCCGTGGTGCTCGCCGGTGAGGTGGCCCCGGGTGGCTGGTGGGGTGCCGGACGCCCGGCCAGCTGGGCCGACGCCGTCGAAGCCGGCCGGATCGTGCTCGACGCCGCCGGCGTCCCGGCCGGCCGGGTCGAGGTCCGGGCCGGCGAGTACGCACCCTGGCATCCCGGCCGCTGCGCCGAGCTGCTGGTCGACGGGGTCGTGGTCGGCCACGCCGGGGAGCTGCACCCGGCGGCGGTCGCCGCGCTGGAACTGCCTCGGCGTACCTGCGCGATGGAGCTGGACCTGGACGCGGTGCCGCCGGCTCCGGTCGTGCCGGCACCGGACTTCGCCAGCTTCCCGCCGGCGTTGATCGACGTCGCGTTGGTCGTCGACGAGGCCACCCCGGCGGCGCAGGTCCGCGCCGCGCTGGTGGCCGGTGCCGGCGAGCTGCTCGAATCGGTCCGGCTCTTCGACGTGTACGCCGGCGAGCAGCTCGGCGCCGGGCGCAAGTCTCTGGCGTACAAGCTGGTGTTCCGGGCCCCGGACCGCACGCTGACTGTGGAGGAGGCGGTGGCGGCCCGCGACGGCGCGGTCGCCGAGGCCGCTACGCGGCTCGGGGCCACCCTGCGCGGCGCCTGACCGTACCGACGCCGGAGTCCCGGCCCGGTCTGCCCGTGGTCGCGGCGGACCAGGCCGGGACCACGGGCAGACTGGACTGCCAGCGACCGTGGTCAGCGGCGCAGCAGGGCGGCGAGGTCGACGGCGTCGGCCATCGCGGCGCAGCCGGCGTCGTTGGGGTGCAGGTGGTCGCCGCTGTCGTAGGTGGCCGCCAGCCGGTTCGGATCGGTCGGGTCGGCCAGCGCCGCCGCGAAGTCGATAACCCCGTCGAACGCGCCGCTGGTCCGAATCCAGTGGTTGACGTCGTGCCAGATCTCCTGCCGCTCAGGAGTGTCCAGGAACGAGCCGCCGAACGGCGGCACGGTGCCACCGAAGATCGGCAGCCCCTGTGCCCGGGTCTGCACGATGACCTGCTGATAGCCGGCGATGATGTCGGCGGCCGGGGTGCTGTAGCCGATGTCGTTGGTGCCCTCCAGGAGGATCACCGCCCGTACCCCGGTCTGGGCGTAGACGTCGCGTTCCAGGCGGGCCAGCGCAGGCACACCCCAGTACGGTTCGCCGTCGCGCGGGGCGAGCAGCCGGTTGCCACCGAGCCCGGCGTTCACCACGGACAGGGTGGGTCCGGGGCGGTCGTGCAGCCGGCGGGCGAGATGGTCCGGCCAGCGTTGGTTGGCGTTGCCGGTGGTGCTGGCGGTGTCGGTGATCGAGTCGCCCAGCGCGACGACGCTGCCGACGACCCTGGGGCCCGCCTGTATGTCGATTCCGTCGACCAGCATCCAGCACGGCGTGTCGGCGTACCCGTCGGCGGTCGGTGCGGTCGCCCGGTCACCGGCCGCGAGGTGGTTGCCCTGGGCGGTGAACGGATGGTTGGTCACCGGCCCGGTCGGCTCCGGTACGTAGACGCTGACCAGCAGGGTGCTGAGTGCGGCGACCCGCAACGGCACCGGGTCGCTGAGTGCCCGCCCGCCGGCGGCCACGGTGACCTCCCGCTGCCCGCCGAAGGTCAGCTCCCGCATCGAGCCGGCGACAGCGGTCGCACCGTCGCGTTGGACGGCGACCGACGCCCGGCCGACCTTCAGTGCCCGGGTGCCGAACGTGTTGGTGACCCGTACCCGCACCGCCGTGCCGCCGGCGCTGACGAAGGCGACGTTGCGGATGGTCTGGTCGGCCAGCCCGTCCCCGGCCGGGCAGTCCGACCAGGGAATCGTGCTGCCCTCGACCGGGCTCGGCGCCCAGGCGGCGACCCATGTCGCGCCGCGCCCGTCGGTGCCCGCCGGTCGGGCGTGTGCCGAGGGCCCTGAGGGTGCGGCCGCGCCGACGGTCGCGGCGAGCGCGGCCGCGATCGTGACCGCCAGGACTGAGCCACCGCTGAACGCCGCCGCCCGCCCCGCTGATCGGGTACCTCGGACCGGGGTGGTTGAGTCAGCCGTGTAGGTGTGATTGTCGCTGGGACGCACGCCCACCTCCTTTTCGGTCGGCCCGACCGGACGTCGGGCCGATTGACAATGATAGATATATATATCGATCCAGGTGGTTGCGTCGCGGTTGTGGCAGGCTCCCGCAGCGGGGAACGCGGGAGCGGAAGCCGGTCCCACTCCCGCCGACGTCGCGCGTCTCGCCGCCACCGTCGGGATCATCCAGCTCTGAGACTTCTTCAGGTCAGGTCTCGGTTCCGATGTGGGCGAAACGTGGGCCGACCCTCCGACTAGGATGCAGGCATGCCTCAATGGCGGACGACACGTCTGGTCGCCGGCGCGTCGATCGTCGTGTTCGCGGTGGCCGCGTTCACCACCGGCCAGCCGGACTGGGGCTGGTTCCTCACGCTCGCCGTCGGGCTGCCGTACGCGGTCCTCGCCATTCCCGCGCGGTGCGGCGAGCCGCTGTGGCGCGACGGCGACTGCCCGTACCTGGGGCCTGGTCTGCTGGTCGGCTGCCACCTGCACCGCCTCGACAAGATCGAGCGGCTCCTTGGCGCGCAACCACGGACCCCGGCCGGCGACCGCCAGGGCGGGTCGGCCGTAGCGCTGCCGCCGGGCCGCAGTTCAGCCGTGGCGCGCCGCGTCGGGGAGGGTCTGGGTTTCGTCGCCGCCCTGCTGGGCGCCGTCGCCGGTCTGCTGGTCCTGCTCGGGGTGCCGTCGCCCGGGTAGCCCGAGGTCACCGCTGCCGGGTCTGCCGGTAACGGGCCAGCAGTTCCAGCACCTCGGCCTTCAACCCGCCGACGAACTCCGTGGCCGGGATCGCCGCGAACTCCTCCTCGCTCATCCAGCGCAGCTCGGAGTGATTGCCTGAGGACGGCTCACCGCGCCCGACCCGGCGGCAGAGGAACCGGATGCCCGGGATCACCGGCACGTCGGCCTCCCGGATCGTGTAGAAGCAGTGCAGGTCCTCGCGGACCTCGACGTCCAGGCCCATCTCCTGCTGAAAGTGCCGGCGGACGCCGTCAGTGAACGTCTCGGAGTAGCGAAGCTGCCCTCCGCAGCCCTCCAGGAGGCCGGGAAACAGCGCCCGCTCGGCCGACCGACGGGCCAGCAGTAGCCGGATGCCGCCGCTGTGGTCCTCGGTGAAACAGATCCCGGCGACGTGCACCTCGGGCGTCTCGCGCAGCCGTTCACGCGGCACGAACTGCGAGGCGATCTCGTGACTCACCCAGACCGGCACCTCGCCGATACCGCGTAGCCGACGGATCTGGCTGGTCATGCCGCGCACGTCGCGGGGGAGCTCGGGGAAGTCGTCGCGGTCGATGACGATGCCGAACGGGCGGGCCTCGGCGCACAGCCGGGAGCACTTGTTGAGGTTGTGCCCGGCCCAGTCGTCGCCGGTGCGGATGACCTTGCGGACGACGCCCCAGCCGAGTCGTAGGTCGGTGCGGTGGCCGACCCGGTTGGCGAACTCAGCACAGTGTCGGGCGAAGTCGGCGTCGACGCGGTTGACGATCGTCAGCACCCGGGAGAGCATCGCCGCCAGTTCACGAGGGCTGTTGCGTTCCGGGATCTCGCAGATCAGCAGGGCACCGTCGCCGAGCGGCTTGAGGCTGTACGTCTCGGGGAAGCGTCGCCGCAGGATCGTGAAGAACCCGGCGATGAACTGGTCGAGGTTGATGAAGACCTCGTTGGTCTCGGACCACCGGGTGAATCCGCGCACGTCGACGAAGATCGCCAGGACGCTGCGGTCCTCCGCCATGTGCGCTCCCACCGCCTCGTCGGGTCCCGCACGGCTCCGCTGGTGATCTGCCCGGTCCATGCTGCCGATGCTAGGCAGGAGCCGTCCCGATCGCCGGCTGCGACACATCCGCCGATACCGCATCGCCGGGGTGTCTTCTGAAGGTGTCTCGCGTCCAAGGGTCGGTGTGTCGACCTTAGCCGACAATGGACAGCTGTGGATCGACTGTCCGTACCTCGACACCGACCGCGTCGGCACCGGTGGTGGTTAGGCTGGGCGGTATGCCGAAGGCCATCTGGAACGGGCTCGTGATTGCCGAGAGCGACGACACGGTCGTCGTCGAAGGAAACCACTACTTCCCCAGGTCGTCGCTGCGTGACGACCTGGTACGCGACTCCGACACCCACACGCACTGCCCGTGGAAGGGCGACGCATCCTACTTCTCGCTGGAGCACGAGGGTCAGCGCAGCGCCGACGCCGTCTGGTACTACCCGGAGCCGCTACCGGCGGCTGACATGATCCGGGACCGGGTCGCCTTCTGGCGCGACGTCGAAGTCGTCGACTGACAGCGGCACGTCACTCCTCCACCCCCTCAGTCCGCGACGATCTTGCAGTTATCGAGAGCATTTGTCGGAATTGTCGATCGACAACTGCAAGATCGCGAGGATCTTGGGAGGGTCTTGCCGGGGCAGCTGCATCCTGATACCTTCCACTGCATAGAAATGCGGAGGTGGGTATGGGCATCCGGGTCGCCGTCGCCGGCGCGAGCGGGTACGCCGGGGGAGAACTGCTGCGGCTGATCGCCGGGCACCCCGAACTGGATCTGGTCGCCGCCACGGCGCACAGTCAGGCGGGCGCGCCGGTCGCCGCCGTACATCCGCATCTGGCCGGCCTCGACCTGACCTTCGCCGGCACCGACGCCACCAGCTTCGCCGACGCGGACCTGGTCTTCCTCGCCCTGCCGCACGGGGAGTCCGCAGCGATCGCCGCGACCCTGCCCGCCGGGGTCAAGGTCGTCGACCTCGGTGCCGACCACCGGCTGACCGACGCCGCCGCCTGGGACCGCTACTACGGCGGCCGGCACGCCGGTGCCTGGACGTACGGCCTGCCGGAGCTGCCCGGCCAGCGGGACCGGATCGCCGCCGCCGACCGGGTCGCCGCCACCGGCTGCTACGCCGTAACCATCACCCTGGCACTCGCCCCGCTGATCGCCGCCGGCGCGGTGGACCCCACCGACGTCGTGGTGGTCGCCGCCAGCGGCACCTCCGGCGCCGGCCGGGCCGCCAAGACACACCTGCTGGCCAGCGAGGTGATGGGCAGCCTGTCGCCGTACAAGGTCGGCGCGCATCAGCACGTCCCGGAGATCAAGCAGGCCACCGGCGCGACCAGCCTCTCCTTCACTCCGGTGCTGGCCCCGATGCCGCGGGGCATCCTGGCCACGGTCACCGCCCGCCCGGCCGGCGGTGCCGACGCCGCCGGAGACCAGGCCGCCGCCGTGCGCGAGGCGCTGACCGCCGCGTACGCCGACGAACCGTTCGTGCACCTGCTGCCCGCCGGCAGTTGGCCGACCACCGCCGCGACCCTTGGCTCCAACGCCTGCCACCTGCAGGTGACCACCGACATCGACTCGGGACGGGTGATCGTGACAAGCGCCATCGACAACCTCGGCAAAGGTGCCGCCGGCCAGGCCGTACAGTGCGCCAACCTGATGCTCGGCCTGCCGGAGACCACCGGCCTGACTGCGCTCGGGGTCGCGCCGTGAGCGCGAGGAACGCAGCGCAGCGGAGTCCCGCAGTCGCGAACGAAGGGTGGCTCAGGTGAGCGTCACGGCACCGAAAGGGTTCCGGGCGGCCGGGGTGGTCGCCGGGCTGAAGGCCAGCGGTGCGGCCGACGTGGCGTTGGTCGTCAACGACGGGCCGGCCACTGCCGCCGCCGGGGTCTTCACCGCCAACCGGGTGCAGGCCGCACCGGTGCGGTGGAGCCGGCAGGTGCTGCGCGTCGGTGCGCTGCGGGCGGTGGTGCTCAACTCCGGCGGGGCCAACGCCTGCACCGGGCCGGCCGGCTTCCAGGACACCCACGCCACCGCCGAACACGTCGCCGCGACGCTCACCAAAGCAGGCGGTACGGGCGTCGGGGCAGGTGAGGTCGCGGTCTGCTCGACCGGGCTGATCGGGGAGCGGCTGCCGATGGACAAGCTGCTCGCCGGGGTCGATGCCGCGGTGGCGGCGTTGTCCGCCGACGCCGGACCGGCCGCCGCCGAGGCGATCATGACAACCGACACCCGGTCGAAGACGGTGGTGATCGACGGCGCGGGTTGGCGGGTCGGCGGGATGGCCAAGGGCGCGGGGATGCTCTCCCCGGCCATGGCGACGATGCTCTGCGTACTGACCACCGACGCGCTCGCCGACGCCGCCGATCTCGACGCCGCGCTGCATGCGGCCTGCCGGACCAGCTTCGACCGCATCGACTCCGACGGCTGCCTATCCACCAACGACACGGTGCTGCTGCTGGCCAGTGGCGCCTCCGGGGTCACCCCGTCGGTCGAGGAGCTGACCGCCGCGGTCACCGCCGCCTGCGCCGACCTGGCCCGGCAGCTGATCGCCGACGCCGAAGGGGCCAGCAAGGAGATCGCCATCGAGGTGCTCGGCGCGGCCAGTGAGGCCGACGCGGTGCAGGTCGGCCGGGCAGTGGCCCGCAACAACCTGGTCAAGACCGCGCTGTTCGGCAACGACCCCAACTGGGGGCGGATCCTCGCGGCGGTCGGTACCACCAGCGCCGCGTTCGACCCCGACCAGCTCGACGTGGCGATCAACGACGTGTGGATCTGCCGGGACGGGGCCGCCGCCGCGCCCCGCGACCAGGTCGACCTAACCGGCCGGCAGGTGCACATCCGCGTCGACCTGCACGCCGGGACCGACACCGCGACCATCTGGACCAACGACCTGTCCCACGCGTACGTGCACGAGAACTCGGCGTACTCGACATGATCGACCCGCACACCCAGCTCAGCCGGGACCTCAGTGCCGCCCAGGCCAAAGCGGCCACCCTGATCGAGGCGCTGCCCTGGCTGGCCCGTTTCCACGGCGAGACGATCGTGGTCAAGTACGGCGGCAACGCCATGATCGACCCGCAGCTGCAGCGGGCGTTCGCCGCGGACATGGTCTTTCTGCGTTACGCCGGCATCCGGCCGGTCGTGGTGCACGGCGGCGGGCCGCAGATCTCCAGCATGCTGCGCCGGCTCGGCATCGCCAGCGAGTTCAAGGGCGGCCTGCGGGTCACCACCCCGGAAGCGATGGACGTCGTCCGGATGGTGCTCGTCGGCCAGGTCGGCCGGGAACTCGTCGGCCTGATCAACGAGCACGGGCCGTACGCGGTCGGTCTGTCCGGTGAGGACGCCCACCTGTTCACCGCCGTGCGCCGCCCCGCGTACGTCGACGGCGAACCGGTCGACGTCGGCCAGGTCGGCGACGTCGACACGGTCAACCCGTCGGCGGTCGCCGACATCATCGCCGCCGGCCGGATTCCGGTGATCTCCACGGTCGCCCCCGACGTCGACGGCGTCCTGCACAACCTCAACGCCGACACCGCCGCCGCCGCGCTGGCCATCGCGCTGGAGGCCCGCAAACTGGTCGTCCTCACCGACGTGCCCGGCCTGTACGCCGACTGGCCCGACACCGCCAGCCTGATCAGCCGGATCACCGCCGACGACCTGGCCGGCCTGCTGCCCACCCTCGCCGCCGGCATGGTGCCGAAGATGGAGGCCTGCCTGCGGGCGGTACGCGGCGGGGTGCCCGCCGCGCACGTGGTCGACGGCCGGGTCGCCCACTCCACCCTGCTGGAAGTCTTCACCTCCGAAGGCTTCGGCACCATGGTCACCGATCCGACGAACGACGGGGAGTCCTGAATGACCTCGCTGCGGGACCGCTGGTCCGCATCGTTGATGGACAACTACGGCACGCCGCCGCTGGCGCTGGTACGCGGTGAGGGTGCCACCGTCGTCGCCGAGGACGGCCGCCGCTACCTCGACCTGCTCGGCGGGATCGCGGTCAACGCGCTCGGCCACGCCCACCCGGCGATCGTCGAGGCGGTCACCCGCCAGATCGGCTCCCTCGGCCACGTCTCCAACCTGTACGTCGCCGAGCCGCCGGTCGCCCTGGCCGAACTGCTGCTGGCGCTGACCGGTCGCCCCGGCGCGGTGTTCTTCGGCAACTCCGGTGCCGAGGCGGTCGAGGCGGCGTTCAAGCTGTCCCGCCGGACCGGGCGCACCCACGTGGTCGCCACCCACGACGGCTTCCACGGCCGGACCATGGGTGCGCTGGCGTTGACCGGGCAGCCGGCCAAGGCCGACCCGTTCCGGCCGCTGCCCGGCGAGGTCACCCACGTGCCGTACGGCGACGCCGACGCGCTCGCCGCCGCCGTCACCGACCGCACCGCCATGGTGATCCTGGAGCCGATCCAGGGTGAGGCCGGTGTCGTGGTGCCGCCGCCGGGCTACCTGGCCGCCGCCCGGGAGATCACCACCCGGCACGGAGCCCTGCTCACCCTCGACGAGGTGCAGACCGGGGTCGGGCGGACCGGCCACTGGTTCGCCCACCAGGCCGACGGGATCACCCCGGACGTCGTCACCCTGGCGAAGGGTCTCGGCGGCGGGCTGCCGATCGGCGCCTGCATCGCCTTCGCCGACACCCAGGTCGGGGACCCGGCCGCACCACTCACTCCGGGCGCGCTGCTCACCCCGGGCAGTCACGGCAGCACCTTCGGCGGCAACCCGGTCTGCTGCGCGGCCGCGCTCGCCGTACTGCGGACCATCGCCGCCGACGGTCTGCTCGACCACGTCAAACGGGTCGGCGAGCAGTTGCGCCGGGGCGTCGAGGCGCTCGGCCATCCGCTCGTCGCCTCGGTACGCGGCGCCGGCCTGCTGCTCGGGATCGTGCTCACCGCGCCCGTCGCGCCGGCGGTCGCCGTGGCCCTGCGTGACGCCGGATTCCTGGTCAACCCGGCGCAGCCGGAAGTGATCCGGCTGGCCCCGCCGCTGATTCTCACCGCCGAGCAGGCCGACGGGTTCCTCGCCGCGTTGCCTGCCGCGTTGGACGCCGCCACCACCACAGGAGAAGGCTCGTGACCCGGCACCTGCTGCGCGACGACGACCTCAGCCCCGCCGAGCAGTCGGCGGTGCTGGACCTGGCCGCCGCGATGAAGGCCGACCGGTACGGCCACCGGCCGCTGGCCGGCCCCCGTTCGGTGGCGGTGCTGTTCGACAAGCAGAGCCTGCGGACCCGGTTGTCGTTCGACGTCGGCATCGCCGAGCTGGGCGGCAACCCGATCGTGGTCGACACTCAGGCCACCCATTTCGGTCGCGGCGAGACCCTGGCCGACGCCGGTCGGGTGCTGTCGCGCTACGTCGCGGCGATCGTGATGCGTACCTACGGCGACGACCGGCTCGCCGAGGTCGCCTCGGGGTCGGGCGTGCCGGTCGTCAACGCGCTCACCGACGGGTTCCACCCGTGTCAGCTGCTGGCCGACCTGCTGACCGTGCGGGAACACTGCGGCGGTACGGCCGGGCGGACCCTGACCTACGTCGGCGACGCGGCGAACAACATGGCGAACTCGTACCTGCTGGCCGGGGCGACCGCCGGCATGCACGTACGGGTGTCCGGGCCGGCCGGCCACGACCCGGCGGCGGCGGTCGTCGCCCGGGCCGCCGAGATCGCCGCCTGGACCGGCGGATCGGTGCAGCTGATCCGGGACCCCCGGGAAGCCGTCGACGGTGCCGACGTGATGGCCACCGACACCTGGACGTCGATGGGGCAGGAGGCCGACGGCCGGGACCGGCGGACGCCGTTCTGGCCGTACCAGGTCAACAAGGAACTGCTGGCGCTCGCCGCACGCGACGCGATCGTGCTGCACTGCCTGCCGGCGCACCGGGGTGAGGAGATCACCGACGACGTGCTCGACGGCGGCCACAGCGCCGTGTTCGACCAGGCGGAGAACCGGTTGCACGCGCAGAAGGCGCTGCTGGCCTGGCTGGTCGCCCAGACCGGTGACGATGTGCGTGCCGGTGCCGGTGGCGGTGTGGGTGCCGGCGACGACGGACCTGCCGGGGGGCACCGGTGACCGGGCCGGGGACCCGCACCGCCCGGCACGCCCGGATCATCGAGCTGATCCGGGCCAAGGCGATCCGCTCCCAGACCGAGCTGGCCGAGCTGCTCGCCGGTGACGGGATGCAGGTCACCCAGGCGACGCTGTCGCGTGACCTGGAGGAGCTCGGTGCCGTCAAGGTGCGCGGGCGCGACGGCGGGCCGGCGGTCTACCTGATCCCCGAGGACGGCAATCCGACGCTGCGCCCGTCCGAGCAGGCCCCGGCGCGACTGGTCCGGCTGCTGCACGAACTACTCACCGGGGTCGACGCCAGCGCCAACATCTGTGTGCTGCGGACCCCGCCGGGCGCGGCGCAGTTCCTGGCCAGCGCGCTGGACCGGTCCGGCCTGCCGGACGTGGTCGGCACGATCGCCGGCGACGACACCATCCTGGTCGTCGCCCGGGACCCGGCCGGCGGCGCCGAGCTGGCCGAGAAGCTGTCCGCCTGGGCCGCTACCCCACCCAGCGACGCCCGGCTGTCGGGCACCGGGAGCTGATCAGCACAATGGTCGCCGTGGACGACAAGAACCTGACCGCGAACACCGCCAGCCCGAACCGCACCAGTCTGTGGGGTGGCCGCTTCGCCGGCGGCCCCGCCGAGGCCCTGGCCCGGTTGTCGGTCAGCGTCCAGTTCGACTGGCGGTTGGCGCCGTACGACATCGCCGGTTCCCGGGCGCATGCCCGGGTCCTGGCCGCCGCCGGTCTGCTGGACCCCGACGAACTGGGCCGCATGCTGGCCGCCCTGGACGACCTGGAGGCGGCCTGCGCCGCCGGGACGTTCCGCCCGACCGTCGACGACGAGGACGTGCACACCGCGCTGGAGCGTGGCCTGCTGGAACGGCTGGGTTCGCTCGGCGGCAAGCTGCGCGCCGGGCGGTCACGCAACGACCAGGTCGCCACCGACCTGCGGCTGTACCTGCGTGATCACGCCCGTGGGCTGGCCGCCCAGCTGGTCGAGCTGGCCGGGGCGCTGGTGGAGCAGGCGGAGCGGCACCTGGACACCCCGGCGCCGGGGATGACGCATGTGCAGCACGCCCAGCCGGTGACGTTCGGTCACTGGCTGCTGGCCCACGTCCATCCGCTGCTGCGTGACCTGGACCGGCTGCGGGACTGGGACGCGCGTACCTCGGTGTCGCCGTTGGGCGCCGGCGCGCTGGCCGGCTCCGGGCTGCCGCTGGACCCTGGTGTGGTCGCCAAGGAGCTGGGCTTCGAGACCTCGTTCGCCAACTCGATGGACGCCGTCGCCGACCGGGACTTCGCCGCCGAGTTCCTGTTCGTGACCGCGATGATCGGCGTGCACCTGTCCCGCCTCGGCGAGGAGGTGGTGCTCTGGACCTCGCAGGAGTTCGGCTGGGTCGAGCTGGACGACGCCTTCGCCACCGGGTCGTCGATCATGCCGCAGAAGAAGAACGCCGACATCGCCGAGCTGGCCCGGGGCAAGTCCGGTCGTCTCGTCGGTGGGCTGGTCGCGGTGCTGACGATGCTCAAGGGCCTGCCGCTGACCTACGACCGGGACATGCAGGAGGACAAGGAGCCGGCGTTCGACGCGGTGGACACCCTCGCGCTGCTGCTGCCGGCCCTCGCGGGGATGATCTCCACCATGACGGTACGGGTGGACCGGCTCGCCGCCGCCGCGCCGGTCGGTTTCACCCTGGCCACCGAGGTGGCGGACTGGCTGGTCCGCAAGGGGGTGCCGTTCCGCGACGCGCACGAGATCACCGGCAAGCTGGTGGCGCTCTGCGCGGCCCGGGAATGTGCCCTCGACGAGGTCTCCGACGACGACCTGCGGCTGGTCAGCGAGCACCTGGACGCCAGCGTGCGCGACGTGCTGTCGGTGCGTTCGGCGCTGGCGGCGCGGACCACGCCGGGTTCCACCGGCCCCGGGCCGGTGGCCGACCAGTTGGCCTCGGTGGTGGAGCAGCTCGACCAGTGGCGGGCCTGGGCGGCGGCGTCGGTCGTGCCCCGCTGAGGTTGTCGACCCGCAGGGGCAGCCGGTCGTGGGGTCAACCGGCGACCGTGCGGTCACGTGGTGCCGGTGCCGGCCGGCGGGAACCGGTAGGCGCGGTCGACCCGGGCGACGTGCACGGTGAAGCTGGCGTACCACCGGGCCCGGCCGGCGTCCTGGGCCGCCTGGTGCTCCACCTGCCGGTGCCAGGCGGCGATCGAGGCCTCGTCACGCCAGTAGGAGACGGTGATGCCGAGGCCGTCGCCGCCGCGGGCGGTGTCGACGCCGAGGAACCCCGGCGCGGCGGCGGCGAGCTCCAGCATCCGACGTGCGGTCTCGGCGTACCCCTGCGGGTCGTCGTGGCTGAGCCGGGAGGTGAAAACCACCAGGTGGTACGGCGGGGACGGGGTCTGTGCGGGGTTCATCGGTCGCTCCCGGGGTGTGGTGTGCTGGTGCCATGAGATCACCCGTACCGGCCGGCGACCTGGCGGCGGTGCTCGCCGGGCCGGTCGACGTGGCCGCCCGCGCGTTGCTGGGCTGCGTGGTCACCGCCGGTGACGTCGCGGTCCGGCTCACCGAGGTCGAGGCGTACGCCGGGGTCGGCGCGGATCCGGCCTCGCACGCCCACCGGGGCCGTACGCCGCGCAACGCGGCGATGTTCGGCCCACCCGGACGCCTCTACGTGTACTTCAGCTACGGCATGCACTGGTGCGGCAACGTGGTGACCGGCCCACCCGGCGAGGCGGCGGCGGTGCTGCTGCGGGCCGGGGCGGTCGTGGCCGGCCACGGGACCGCCCGGCGTCGGCGCGGCGTACGGGTGCCGGACCGGGATCTGGCGCGGGGGCCGGCCCGGCTGATGGTCGCACTCGGTCTGGACGGTGCGGCCACCGACACGTCGGTGCTCGACGGCTGCGGTCCGGCGTCGTTGACGGCACCGGCTGACCCGGTGGAGGTCGCGGCGGTCCGCAGCGGGCCCCGGGTCGGGGTGGGTTCGGCCCAGCAGACCCCGTGGCGGTTCTGGCTGGCCGACGAGCCGACGGTCAGCGCGTACCGTCGTGCCGCGCCCCGCCAGCGCACGGCCCGGCGGTGAACCACCAACGGCCCGGCGGTGAGCCGGCCAGCGGACCTGCGGTGGACCGGCTAGCGGACCTGCGGGGTCGGCCGCTCGGCCCAGGTCAACAGGCCGTCCTCGACGGCGCAGCGGGCAAGGTCGAGCTTGGTGTGGGCGGGTCGTCCTGCGGCGGCGTACTTGCGCTTGACCCGCTCCAGGTACTGCTTGGCGGTGCCGACGCCGACGCCGACGCGTCGGGCCGACGCGTCCATGGTCAGTCCGGACAGGTAGGCGACGAGGACGGCTGTCTCCTGCGGCGACAGTCGTGGGGTGCGGTGGCGCGAGGATGTGGACACGATGGCCTCCCGGAGCGCGGTGACTCCGGAAGGTTAGGCAGTTGACTCCCAACGAGTCAACGAGTTGACTGTGATTAGTCGGGCAGTCCACAACAGGACGGCCAGCCCCACAGATTCGACTCGTGTTGCCCGCCGCCCGAGGCTCCGGTCAGACCGGTCGCTACCAGGGCGAGTACCCCGACCAGCGCGGCGAGCAACGCCACGCGTACAAGCTTCATCGCTCCTCCTTGAGGTGAGTTAACCTGCACGCAGTAAATAAGGGGGCCGGACGTGAGTCAACAAGTTCACCCGGACTTCCCTCGTCGGCTCCGCGCCCTGCGGACCGCGCGCAACATGACGCAGCGCGAACTTGCCCGGGGAAGTCTGTCGGTCAGTTACATCTCGCTGCTCGAGTCCGGCCGGCGCTCGCCCAAACCGGAGGTGCTGCGCGAGCTGGCGGCCACCCTGGGCTGCTCGGTGGCCGAGCTGGCCGGTGACGCCGACGCCGAGGCCACCCGCCCGGCGGCGCTCACCCTGTCCTACGGCCATCTCGCCATCGAAGCCGGCGACCCGACCGAGGCGGAACGGCAGTTCACCGCCGTGCTGACCACGGACCCGCCCGACCCGGTCACCCGATCCGAGGCGCAACTCGGGCTCGCCCGGGCGCTGGCCGAGCAGGGCCGGCTCACCGAAGCCGCCGCGCAGTACGAATCGCTGCTGCGCGACAACCCCGACGGGCCGGCCTTCGTCGCCTCCCTGGGCATGGTGATCAGCTGGATCCGGTGCCTGTACGAACTCGGCGAACTGCAACGGGTCGTCGAGGTCGGCATGGGCACCCTGGAGCGCGTCGACCGGCTCGGCGCCTGGGAGTCCGAGGACGCCGTCCGCCTGCTGGCGACCGTCGCCGCCGCCCACTCCGAGCTCGGCGACCTGCGCCAGGCCGAACGTCTGCTGCGTGAGGGGATGAAACGCGCCGAACGGATCGGCTCACCGCGCGCCCGCGCGGCGCTGCTGTGGAACGCCAGCCAGGTCGCCTGTGAGCAGGGCAGCTATCGGGAGGCGCTGGAGCTGGCCGGGGAGGCGCTGACCTTCTTCCGGCAGGACCGGGACCGGCGCAGCGCCGCCCGACTGCTCACCGCGTACGGCTGCATCCTGCTCAGCCACAGCCCGCCCCGCCTGGACGAGGCGCGGACGACCTTCGAGCGGGCGCTGCGGGAGCTGACCGAGATCGGCGGCGGTATCGACCGCGGCTACGTACTGACCGAACTGTCCCGCACCCTGCTGTTGCAGGGCGACGCGGCCGCCGCCGCCGACACCGCCCGCCGGTCACTGACCGAACTCGGCGGCCAGGCCCACCTGGAACGGGCCCGGGCGCAGACCGCGCTCGCCGCCGCGCTGGCCGCCACCGACGAGGTGGAGCAGTCCCGGGAAACGTTCGCCGAGGCGGCCCGGACCCTCGCCGGGCTGCACGCCTCCCGGCAGGCGGCCAGGGCCTGGGCCGAACTCGGCGACATGCTGGCGGACACCGGCGACCCGGTGGGCGCGGTCGAGGCGTTCCGCCAGGCCACCGCCGCCGTCGCGTTGGGCCGGCCGCTGCCGCAGACCGCTCAGCCGGCCCGTCGGGCCGGATAACCCCACCCCGTTGCGAGGTCGTACAGCGGGTCCGGCAGCGCCAGGTCCGGCACCTCACGCGGTGGCTGCACCGTGCCGGTCCGGATCCGGCCGGTCCAGTCGCCCAGGCCGGCCTTGATCGTGCCGTGGTCGAACCGGCCGTACTCCAGCATCGCCGGTTCCCACTCCAGCCCGAGGAAGGCGCAGATCCGCCGGGTCGCGGCCGCCGGGTCGGCCGTCAGGTCCTCGTAGCGGACCGTGTGACCAGGCAGCGCCCGCCGTGCCTCGGCCAGGCTGGACAGGTACCGCCCGACGCTGTCGGCCGCCTCCTGCGGGGTCTGCTGCGGGCGGGCCCGCGACCAGGAGTCGAGGATCGCCGCCGGATGGCGCAGCAGGAACAGGAACCGGGCATCCGGCCAGACCCGGGCGATCCGCGACCACATGAACACGTTGTGCGGGGTCTTCTCGGCCAGGATCCGCTTGCCGCTGCGTTGCAGAGCGG
This sequence comes from Solwaraspora sp. WMMA2056, assembly GCF_030345095.1. NCBI lineage: Bacteria > Bacillati > Actinomycetota > Actinomycetes > Micromonosporales > Micromonosporaceae > Solwaraspora > Solwaraspora sp. WMMA2056. Next base: position 4,952,215 of record NZ_CP128360.1, on the reverse strand, counting down.
TGTCCAGCACCCGGTCCCACAGCAGGTGGGTGACCTCCTGGGCGTCCAGGCCCAGTTCGGCCATGCTGTTGGTGATGTAGTGGTCACCCAACTGCACCCGCAGCTTGCTCAGGTGCAGTTCGTGGGGGGCGTAGATGGCCGAGTGGCTGTCCAGCATCATGCGCAGCAGCGTCGACCCGGACCGTACCGACGACAGGACGAAGACCGGCTGCCGCAACAGCCGCTGCGGCCGACGGACGAGCAGCCCCCGGCCGCCCCGTCGAGAAATCTGCACCCCGGTCGACCGCGCGATGCGTACGGCGAGGTGGTGCTTCCAGCTCATACGGTCCGACCTTAGGAACCCTAGCTGGGAAAATGCTAGGGGTAGCCGCCATCGGGCATCGGTGGGCCCGGCCGGGACGAGGAGCGCGACGGGCCGGACACCGCCGGTGCCGCCGGGAGTGGCAGGATTCGCAGTCGTCCCGGCTGGGCATTGCTGGGCGACCCGGACGGGCGCTCGTCCGCGACCCGGACGGGCGCTCCACGCGCGACCCGGACGGGTCCGCTGCGGCGCGGTGGCGACGACGGAAGGTGCACACGTGCAGGGGTACGGGACGCAACTCGCACTCGTCGGGGTCCTGGTGGTGATCAACGCCGTTTTCGCCGGCAGCGAGATCGCCCTCGTGTCGTTGCGGGAGAGTCAGCTGCAACGGCTCGAACGGTCCCGGCGCACCGGCCGGGTGCTGGCGAAGCTCGCCAAGGACCCGAACCGCTTCCTCGCCACCATCCAGATCGGCATCACCCTCGCCGGCTTCCTGGCCTCGGCGACGGCGGCGGTGTCGCTGGCCCGACCCCTGGTGCCACTGCTGGAGGCGCTCGGCGGTGCCGCCGAACCGGTCGCGGTCGTGCTGATCACCCTGGTGCTGACCTTCGTCACCCTGGTCTTCGGTGAGCTGGCCCCCAAACGGATCGCGATGCAGCGGGCCGAGCAGTGGGCGCTGGCGGTGGCCCGGCCGCTGGATGTCCTGGCCAGCCTGGCCCGACCGGCGGTATGGGCCCTCGGCGCCACCAGCGACCTGGTGGTACGGCTCACCGGTGGCGACCCCAAGGCCGCCCGGGAAGAGATCAGCCCGGACGAACTTCGTGACATCGTCGCCGGGCACCGGGCCTTCACCGTCGAACAGCAGACCATCATCTCGGGGGCACTGGAGATCGCCGACCGTCGGCTGCGGGCCGTGCTGGTGCCCCGGCTGGAGGTGTTCTGCCTGGACAGCGGCACCTCCGCCGAGGCCGCCCGGATCGTGCTGGCCGCCTCCGGACACTCCCGGGCTCCGGTGGTCCGCAACGGGATGCTCGACGACACCGTCGGCGTCGTCCACCTGCGTGACCTGGTCGGCGTACCGGACGACCGGCCGGTCGACGCCGCCGCCCGCCCGCCGATGCTGCTGCCGGAGTCGCTGCCGGTCGTCGACGCTCTGCGGCAGTTCAAGGCCGAGCGCCAGCACATCGCCCTGGTGGTCGACGAACGTGGCGCCGTCGACGGCATCGTCACCCTGGAAGACGTGCTCGAGGAGATCGTCGGCGAGATCTACGACGAGACCGACCGGGACGTCCGCGCGGTCCGCACCGAGAGCGACGGTACGTTGCTGGTGCCCGGCACCTTCCCGATCCACGACCTGCCCGACATCGGGGTGGAGCTGCCGGCCCGCCCCGCCGGGGACTACACCACGGTCGCCGGTCTGCTGCTGGCCAGGCTCGGTCACATCCCGACCAGCAGCGGCGAGTCGGTCGCCATCGACGGCTGGACGCTGACCGTGGCCGCCGTCGACCACCATGCCATCTCCGCCGTACGGCTGTGCCGGGCGCCGGACCGGGACGCCGCCGCCGACAGCACCGACGCCGCCGTGGCCGCAGACCCGGTCACGAACGGTTCGACCGAGCCGCGCTGACCCTGCGCCGACATGGTCGACCAGCGCGGCCGCGCGCGGGTCGGACCCGGTCAAGGGCTGGTCAGACCCGGTCAGACCGGCGGGCGCTGGAACACCAGGCAGTAGTCACCGGTCAGCCAGGCCGGCGGCGCGTCCCAGCAGAGGAACACCTCCTGGCACAGCGTCAGGTGCGCCCCGACGACCCGTCCGACGTCCCAGGCCAGGGTGGTGACCCGACCGTCGATCCGCATGTTCGCCACGTTGACCACCGCGTACCCGCCGGGCCGCAGGACCTGGGCCACCTGCGCGAAGATGTCACCGATCTCCTCCAGGTAGGTCGGGTAGTGGCCGTCGAGGGTCTCGTAGGCGTTGAGCGGATTCTCCGGGTGGTTCACCGCGTCCATGTACGGCGGGGAGGTGAGGCAGAGGTCGACTGGGCCGGGCACCAGCGTGCGCAGCTTGCGCGCGTCCCCGTTGAGCACCTCCACGCTGCCGGACCCGGACCCGGACCCTGCGCCGGCAGCCAGCCGGCTGCGGATCAGCTCGACCCGCTCCGGTAGCAGCTCGATCCCGACCGCCTGCCGGCCCATCCGCTGCGCGGTGACCAGTGTGGTGCCGAACCCGGCGAACGGGTCGAGCACTGTGGCACCGGGGACGCTGTACTCGGCGAGCACCGCCTCGACCAACGACTCCGGGAAATGCACCTCCTGGTCCTCACCGTCGGGCAACTGCGCGGCCAGATCCGCGGCGGACAGGTGGAGCCAAGGTCTCACCGCACCATTGTCCCCCGACCTGATCCGCGTCGGCGACCGGTGTGCCCGGGGTCAGTCCGCGTCGTCGGCCGGCGACGCCGGGCCCCGGTTGCGCAACGCCACCCAGGTGGCACCGAACACCACCGCGCCGGCCACACAGACCGCGACCGTCCGGCCGTTGCCGGTCCAGCCCAGCCACTGCTCCAGCAGCAGCCGCGACCGCGACGACGGGTCCACCAGGGTGATCGCGACGAAGACGGCGGCCAGTGTCCCGGCCCCCAGCGCGAACGAGCTCGCCCACGGACCCTCCGGTCCGAAACGCCGGTGCAGCACCATCGTCGCCCGGACGATTCGCCGGGCCCGCACCAACCGCAACGTACCCACCGTGTACAGCAGCCGCAGCACCTGCAACGGGCCGAGTGCCAGCACCGTCACCGGGACCACCACCAGAGTGAACCCCACCAGGCCACGGTTGCGCCGTAACCAGCCGAGCCGGTCACTGGACAGCGCCAGCAGCACGACGCTCTCCGCCACCAGGACCGCCCCGCTGACCCAGTGCAGCACCTCGCCGAACATGGCCAACGTCCCACCGGCCAGCGTCAGGAACACCGCCGGCACCGACGCCAGCGCCGCGACCAGCACCGGCACCGCGAGCCGCCGCTCCCACCGGGCGCTGCGGTCCTCGGTCGGCCCGCCGGTCATGACGTCTGGTCGCTGGCCCGCTCAGCTTCGCCCGCCGACGGCACCGACACCGGAATCTCCCGACCGAGCCGGGCACCACCCTGCAGACGCAGGTCGTCGCCGCTCCAGAACCGGCCCGGGTCGTACCAGTTGCTGCGCCGGCCCGTTGGCAGCAGTCCCATCGCCTCGTACGTGACCGCCACCACCTCGGCGCAGTAGACGCTCTCCCACTGCCCGGCCGTGCGCTGGCGCATCGCCGGGGCGGGCACCCGCCCGCGCAGCCAGCGCCAGGCCAGTTGCGCGGTCGACGGGAACGGCGTGCCGTCCAGCCGTGCGACCGTCCGCAGTACGGCGTCCTCCATGGCCGGGTCCGCCGGTGGATCCAACTGCCGCAACCAGCCCCGTTGACCGTACCGGCGGGCCCAGACGGTGACCGCGTCACGCAGATCGTGCAGCTGCACGCCACGATGATGGGTGCCCGACCACATGTCCGGCAACGAGCGACCGAGCTCGGCGTGCCACAGCAGCGGCGGAAGGTCGTCGATCACCACGGCCATGCCCACGTGGTTCACCGGGCTGTTCGTGGTCAGCTGGATGGCGCGGTCGGGCACTGTGCGCCCGCGGAACAGCCACAGGTCACCGGTGCGGGTCAGCTCCACCGCAGCGTCGAGGGTAAGTGGGCCGCCGGTCATCCGACTACCCTAGGCGGATGCGTTGGTGGAAGGTAACGGGCCTGGCCGCGTTCGTCGGCGTCGCGGCGACCGGTGCGGTGATCGTCCGGGCCGAACGGCGCCGCCGGGCCTACACGCCGGAGGAGGTCCGTGGCCGGTTGCGGCAGCGACTGGCCGAGGCCGGACCGGCCGCCGCGTCTGCGGACGCGGACGCGGACGCGACCAGCTGACCGTACGGTCACAGCAGCTCCGCCTGGCGCAGCAGATGCGCCAGGCCGGCGCCGTCCGGCGCGGACAGCCAGCGACGCCCACCAGGTCCGGCGGTACGCGACGTCTCGCCCGCCGGCGCCGGCAGGTTACCGGCCAGCACCGCCTGGGTGGGGGAGAGCCGGCGGATCGCGACAGCCGCGACGCTGTCGGGATGCTCGGCGGCGAATTCGGCGTAGATCTCCTGGTCGTGCTGGCCGTCGTCGCCGACGAGCAGCCACCGCACCTGCGGAAACTCGTCAGCCAACCGGGCCAGGCTGGCGCGCTTGTGCTCCCGGCCGCTGCGGAACCACCGTTCCGCCGTCGGCCCCCAGTCGGTGAGCAGCAGCGGACCCGCCGGGTACAGATGCCGGGACAGGAACCTGCGCAACGTCGGCGCGACATTCCAGGCCCCCGTCGACAGGTAGAGCACCGGCGCGCCGGGATGTGCGGTGACCAGACGCTCGTACAACACGGCCATCCCGGCCACCGAGGCGCGCGCGTGTTCGTCGAGGACGAACGTGTTCCACGCGGCCAGCATCGGCCTGGGCAGCGCGGTCACCATCACCGTGTCGTCGATGTCGGAGATGATGCCGAAACGCACCTGCGGATCCACGATCCGTACCGGGGCCTCCACCGGTTCGGCGTCGCCGCTGTACAGCCGGACCGAGGCCCAACCCGGCGAAAGGTCGGCCGGCACGACGGTGTCCACGAAGCCGCCCCGGTCGGCCTGCACCTGGTGTTTGCGGCCGCCGGCCTCGATGACCACCGGCGCGTGCTTGACCGGCAGGGTCGCGAAGCTGCGCCAGCCCCGGACCTTGTGCGGACGTCGGGGGTGCGGATCCGGGCGCCCCAGCAGCACCCGCGCCATCACCCGCACCCAGCCCGGAGCGCCGTAGCCGGTGTACGGGATCAGCGTCACGTCCCAGCCGCGCCGACGCAGGCGTCGTTCGAACAGGGCGTGGATGGCATCCTCCAGCCGCACGGCCCGCTGGGCACCACGAGCAGCCGGGCTCACGGGAGTCATCGCCACGGTGCCACCCTGCCACAGCGGTCCCGTTCGGGCGCGGCGTGGTGATGGCCCGGGCCGCCCGACATCGGGCCCCCCGGACCGGGCCGCAGCGAACGGATCACCCTTCCGGAGCAGACAGCAGCACCGACAGACGGCGGATGGCCGCAGGGCGGGGCCAGTAGTAGACCCAGGTACCGCGTCGTTCGCAGTCGACCAGCCCGGCTTCCCGCAGCACCCGCAGATGGTGCGAGATCGTCGGTCCGGTCAACGCGAACGCCGCCGAAAGGTCGCATACGCAGACCTCCGCCCCAGCGGAGGCGATCATGGACAGCAGCCGCAGCCGGACCGGGTCGGCCAGTGCCTTGAACGCGCGCGCCAGTTCACCGGCGTGCTCGGCGGGAACGGCGGCGCTCATCAACGGCGCGCAGCAGGGCACACCGGTGCCACCCGGCTCGACCAGGGTCTGCTCCATGGGTCAACCTTGGCAGCCGGCGGTACACCCGGCAAGCACAGCGCCGCCGTCGCGACACCGCGCTCGCCGGGACTGTGCCCCGACCGGACCGGTCAGGCCGGATCCAACTCGATCTCCACCCGGGGTACGTCGACGAGGCTGTTGTGCACCGTGCAGTGGGCCGCGACCGCCCGCAGCGCCGCCCGCCGTCCCGCCGGCAGATCGGCCGGTGCGGTGACCTCGATCCGGATGGCGCTGACCCGCGCCGGCCGGTCGGTGGCCATCACGTACCGGGCGGAGACGGCGAGACCTTCCCTGGACAGTCCGTGCCGCTGGAGGTAGCGGCCGGCGTAGAAGGCGACGCAGGAGGCGAGCGAGGCCACGAACAGTTCGACCGGGGTCGGTGCGCCGTCGTCGCCGCCGTTGGTCGCCGGCTGGTCGACGAACACCTGGTGACCCCGGACCTGCACCGCGTACCGTTCACCGTCGACGTGACGCACGGTCAGCCCGGCTCCGGTCGGATCGTGCCGGACCTGCGGCACCCGTTCGGTGACCATGGTGTTCATCGTGGTGCTCCTTCCGCCGGTGACCGATCCTGCTCTGCCGGCCACCTTCAGCACACCAGTTGGCGAGCGGCCGGGTCAGTGCCGTACGACCCTGACCCGGCCCGGTCGTGCGACCCGAGCGTCCGGGACGTCCGCCCCACCCGGCCAACCCGCTCGGCCGGTACGGGAGAGTCCAGCCGGCTCAGCCGGCCAGCACGGGGAGTCCAGCCGGCTCAGCCGGCCAGCACCCGGGAGTGCAGCGCGCCGACGACGGCCCGGGCGGACAGCAGCGCCCCGTGCTGCCAGGCAGGCGTGCGGCTCAACCAGTCGCCGGCGAAGTAGACCCGCCCGGCCGGGCGCAGCAGCAGGTCGTACGCCGGTGATCCGTACGGCGCCGACACCCACGCGCCCTCGATGTGGCGGACCCGGTGCCAGGCGACCGAGAACGAGGTGGCCGCCTCGGTGCGGTACCGCTCACCGTGGATCTTGACGCCCTGGGCGATCGCCCGTTCGTGGCGCTCGGCGGGCGTCAAGAGTCCGTACGAACGGGCGGCGGACCCGGTGTTGTAGTAGCCGACGATCAGGCCCCGATCGGCGTGGAAATCGTGCGAGGGGTACCAGACGTGGGCCAGGTCCAGATCCGTTTCGGTGATCCCGCCGTAGATCCGCAACTCCTGTTCCCACCAGCGGCTGCGGTACTCGATGCCGATCTTCCCCGCCGGTGCGGGCGGGAAGCTGGCCAGCGCCGACTGCACCGGTGCGCCGAGGTTGTGTGGCACCCGGGCCATCAGGTGCGGTGGGAGGGTCGCCACACAGAACTCGGCGGTCAGCCGTCGGAGGCGGCCACCTTGCCGGTAGGTGACGGTCACCGTGTCCGGCCCGTCGACCACGTCGACCACCTCGGTGCCGGTACGGACCACGCCGGGACCGACGGCGCGGACGAACGCCTCGACGATGCGGTCCATCCCGCCGACCGGCTGGAACATCAGCATCGCCTGGTCGTAGCCGAGCTCGAAGCTGAAGTAGCGCCCGACGTTGCTGGCCAGCACCTCGGACAGCGGCGGTGGCGCGCCCAGCGGCGTACCGACGTCGTTGCCCGCTCCCGGGTCGGTCGCGTATCCGCGCCGGGTCGTCCCGGTGTACGCCCAGCCGGCGCTGCGCCCGCCGATCGCTCCGAAGCTCTGCAGGAACGACAGCAGCCGGTCCTTGTCGTCGGCGGTGAGCTGCCCGTCCAGAGCCCCCTGGTCGGTGGCCTTGGCGAGCAGTTCGGCTACGTAGCCGTACATGTCGGCCTTCGCGGTCCGGTACCGTACCGGGTTCGCGGTCGGCGCCGCGTTCGACTCGTTGTAGATCATCGCGTTGGCGTTGGCGTTGGTGAAGACCTCCACCGGGACGCCCAGCTCCCGGCAGTAGTCCATCGTCACCATCCACTGCGCGATGCGGGCTGGTCCGGCGTTGAAGTACGTGCCGGCATGGTAGGCGGCCCGCTGCACGTGTCCGTCCAGATCCGTCTCGGTGCTGCCCCGGCGGATCGTCAGACTGCGGCCACCGACGATGTCGCGCGCCTCGAGGATGGTGCACCGGTAGCCGGCCTTGCCCAGCTCGTACGCGGTGGCCAGGCCCGCGACGCCGCCGCCGAGGATCACCACCCGGCCGGCGCTACGTCCGGTCACCCGCAGGTCCCCGGCACGGGGCGGCGTGTACGGCGGTGTCGCGGTTGCCGCACTCGGTGCCAGGCCGAGCGCGCCCATGGTGGCGAACAGGGCGCCAGCGCCACCGCTGACGCCGACCTGGTGCAGAAAGTGGCGTCGGCTGACGCCGGGGGACGGCTCGGTCACATCGACATCCACAGCCTCGGATCTGATCGGCAGGGATCGATCATGTGAGCGACGTGTTGCCGGAAGTGTCCGACTAGATGAACGACAAGTTTCGATGCACTGGTGTGCCGGTCACCACCTGCGCCGCAGGTGGGAAACCGGATGTCGCCGCAACCCGGCGATGAGAGACAATCGCGCGGTGACGGACCAACGAGACCCCACGGGTACGCCGACGGTGCTGGATGAGCTGCGCTGGCGTGGCCTGATCCAGGACACCACGGACGCGGTGGAGCTGGGCGCACAGCTGACCCGCCCGACGACCTTCTATGTCGGCTTCGACCCGACCGCACCGAGCCTGCACGTCGGGCATCTGGTGCAGGTGGTCACCGCCCGCCGGCTGCAGCAGGCGGGACACCGGCCGCTGCTGCTGGTCGGTGGCGCCACGGGGCAGATCGGCGACCCGAAGGAAGGTGGCGAGCGTAACCTCAATCCACCCGAGGTCGTCGCCAGCTGGGTGGACCGGATCAGGGGCCAGCTGGCCCCGTTCGTCTCGTTCGACGGCCCCGCCGCGGCGCTGGCGGTGAACAACCTAGACTGGACGAGCCCGATGTCGGTGGTCGAGTTCCTCCGGGACGTGGGCAAGCACTTTCCGGTCAATCGGATGCTGGCCCGTGAGGTGGTGCGCGCCCGGCTGGACAGCGGCATCAGCTTCACCGAGTTCAGTTACCAGCTGCTGCAGGCCAACGACTTCTTCGAGTTGCACCGCCGGTACGGTTGCGCGCTGCAGTTCGGCGGCTCCGACCAGTGGGGCAACATCACCGCAGGGGTGGACTACGTCCGTCGCCGGGGTGCCGGGCCGGTGCACGCCTTCACGACTCCTCTGGTCACCCGCGCGGACGGCACCAAGTTCGGCAAGACCGAGGGCGGTGCGGTCTGGCTCGACGCTGCGTTGACCAGCCCGTACGCCTTCTACCAGTTCTGGGTCAACGTCGACGACCGCGACATCGGCCGCTACCTGCGGTACTTCAGCTTCCGTGACCGTGACGAGATCGAGTCCCTGGAGCAGGAGTCCGCCGCCCGGCCGGCGGCGCGTGCGGCGCAGCGGGCGTTGGCGCAGGAGCTCACCACCCTGGTGCACGGTGCACCGGAGGCGGCCCAGGCGATGGCGGCAAGTCAGGCGTTGTTCGGCCGCGGTTCGCTCGAGGAGTTGTCCCCGGAGACGTTGCAGGCCGCGCTGCGGGAAGCGGGCCTGGTGACGGTGCGTGGCGAGGTGCCTGCGGTGGCGGTACTGCTCAAGGAGTCGGGTCTGGTCGGCAGCCTCAACGAGGCACGTCGAGCGATCGCCGAAGGTGGCGCATACGTCAACAACCAGCGGGTGGTCGACGTCGACGCGGCGGTGCCGACCGAGGCGCTGTTGCACGGGCGCTTCCTGGTCCTGCGCCGGGGCAAGCGCACTTTTGCTGGCGTTGAGCTGGCAAGATAGTCCGCCAGCGATGGTGTGACGTGGGACGCGTCCGCTCGATTTGACGTGTGATCGGGCGGGCGCGTAACTTTCTCTCTGCCCGCAGGGGAACGGACGGAAACGCCGAGGCGAAAGCCGGAGCGAGAGGCCAGAACTGCGGGACGACCTTCCAGGTCCGGGTGTTCTGACACCGAACGGAGCTGGTCGGGCGGGGCCGCTGAGGTCGCACCGGCAAGGCCGGGGCCGATTTGGCGCGGCGAGGCCGACCGAGTAAGGTTGACGACCGCAGGGTACCGGGCAGCCGACGGAGACGTCGCGGCCGGCCTGCAAGACCCGGGTACGGAGCAGCGGTACGATGCTGCCTGGAACCGGTCAGGTCAAAACGGCACTAAGCACCACGATCCGGAAAAACCCGGGTTGACGGGGCGAAAGAGTCGGAGTAAGGTAGTAAAAGTGCCCGGCGGAAGTCGGGTGGGACGGATGGCCCTGGTGGGGTTGCCTGCTTGGTGTGGGTGGTTCTGCTGGTGTGTGTTTGTTCTTTGAGAACTCAACAGGGTGCTTGATAAGCCAGTGCCAAAGTTTGTTTGGTTCCCGGCTGGTTGACTGCTGCTTTGGTGGTGGTTTTCTGGTTGGTGATTCCTTGGCATTTTATATGCCGGGTTTGATTCTCTAAATTTTTGTTGGAGAGTTTGATCCTGGCTCAGGACGAACGCTGGCGGCGTGCTTAACACATGCAAGTCGAGCGGAAAGGCCCTTCGGGGTACTCGAGCGGCGAACGGGTGAGTAACACGTGAGCAATCTGCCCCAGGCTTTGGGATAACCCCGGGAAACCGGGGCTAATACCGAATATTACATGCTGCCGCATGGTGGTGTGTGGAAAGTTTTTCGGCTTGGGATGGGCTCGCGGCCTATCAGCTTGTTGGTGGGGTAATGGCCTACCAAGGCGACGACGGGTAGCCGGCCTGAGAGGGCGACCGGCCACACTGGGACTGAGACACGGCCCAGACTCCTACGGGAGGCAGCAGTGGGGAATATTGCACAATGGGCGGAAGCCTGATGCAGCGACGCCGCGTGAGGGATGACGGCCTTCGGGTTGTAAACCTCTTTCAGCAGGGACGAAGCGCAAGTGACGGTACCTGCAGAAGAAGCGCCGGCCAACTACGTGCCAGCAGCCGCGGTAAGACGTAGGGCGCGAGCGTTGTCCGGATTTATTGGGCGTAAAGAGCTCGTAGGCGGCTTGTCGCGTCGACTGTGAAAACCCACAGCTCAACTGTGGGCTTGCAGTCGATACGGGCAGGCTAGAGTTCGGTAGGGGAGACTGGAATTCCTGGTGTAGCGGTGAAATGCGCAGATATCAGGAGGAACACCGGTGGCGAAGGCGGGTCTCTGGGCCGATACTGACGCTGAGGAGCGAAAGCGTGGGGAGCGAACAGGATTAGATACCCTGGTAGTCCACGCTGTAAACGTTGGGCGCTAGGTGTGGGGGGCCTCTCCGGTTCTCTGTGCCGCAGCTAACGCATTAAGCGCCCCGCCTGGGGAGTACGGCCGCAAGGCTAAAACTCAAAGGAATTGACGGGGGCCCGCACAAGCGGCGGAGCATGCGGATTAATTCGATGCAACGCGAAGAACCTTACCTGGGTTTGACATGGCCGCAAAACCTGCAGAGATGTGGGGTCCTTCGGGGGCGGTCACAGGTGGTGCATGGCTGTCGTCAGCTCGTGTCGTGAGATGTTGGGTTAAGTCCCGCAACGAGCGCAACCCTCGTTCGATGTTGCCAGCGCGTTATGGCGGGGACTCATCGAAGACTGCCGGGGTCAACTCGGAGGAAGGTGGGGATGACGTCAAGTCATCATGCCCCTTATGTCCAGGGCTTCACGCATGCTACAATGGCCGGTACAATGGGCTGCGATACCGTGAGGTGGAGCGAATCCCAAAAAGCCGGTCTCAGTTCGGATCGGGGTCTGCAACTCGACCCCGTGAAGTCGGAGTCGCTAGTAATCGCAGATCAGCAACGCTGCGGTGAATACGTTCCCGGGCCTTGTACACACCGCCCGTCACGTCACGAAAGTCGGCAACACCCGAAGCCGGTGGCCCAACCCCTTGTGGGAGGGAGCTGTCGAAGGTGGGGCTGGCGATTGGGACGAAGTCGTAACAAGGTAGCCGTACCGGAAGGTGCGGCTGGATCACCTCCTTTCTAAGGAGCGCTCTCCCGGCGAAGGTCGGGTAGGGAGCCTGCCGCCTCCGAGTGTGGGGTGGGGGTGCTCATTTGGCGGAGACACTGGTGAGTTCGTGTCGGCAACGGCTGATGCTGCTGGTACTGCTTCTGCTTTCGGGTGGGGGTGTGGAGAGTGGTGTTGGTGCGGCTGGTGTGAATGTAGAGCATCCTGTTGGGTCCTGAGGGAACAAGCCACGTGTGGGTTGTTGTCTTGGTGTGCCAGGCATGGCCTGGTCTCGCATACCGGCTGCCGGTTGGTGGTGCTGGTGTGGGGCTTGGGGTTGTGGGTTGGTCGTTTGTTGAGAATTACACAGTGGACGCGAGCATCTTTGTGGTCAAGTTGTCAAGGGCGAACGGTGGATGCCTTGGCACTAGGAGCCGATGAAGGACGTGGGAGGCCGCGATAGGCCTGGGGGAGCTGTCAACCAAGCTGTGATCCCAGGGTGTCCGAATGGGGAAACCTGGCATCAGTCATGTGGTGTCACCTGCACCTGAACTCATAGGGTGTGTGGAGGGAACGCGGGGAAGTGAAACATCTCAGTACCCGCAGGAAGAGAAAACAACAGTGATTCCGTGAGTAGTGGCGAGCGAAAGCGGATGAGGCTAAACCGGCTGCGTGTGATACCTGTCAGGGGTTGCGTGGTCGGGGTTGTGGGACTCTGCTGATCGGACTGACATCCGGTCGAGAAGTTACAAAGCCAGTTGCTAGCCGAATGGTGTGGAAAAGCCAACCGTAGGCGGTGATAGTCCGGTAGGTGAAAGTGGCTGGTCTTCTGTGGATGTTCCCGAGTAGCGGCGGACCCCTGAAATCTGCCGTGAATCTGCCAGGACCACCTGGTAAGCCTAAATACTTCCTAGTGACCGATAGCGGACGAGTACCGTGAGGGAATGGTGAAAAGTACCCCGGGAGGGGAGTGAAATAGTACCTGAAACCGTTCGCCTACAATCCGTCGGAGCCTTTAGGGGTGACGGCGTGCCTTTTGAAGAATGAGCCTGCGAGTTAGTGGCATGTGGCGAGGTTAACCCGTGTGGGGTAGCCGTAGCGAAAGCGAGTCTTAATAGGGCGTTGAGTCGCATGTTCTAGACCCGAAGCGGAGTGATCTAGCCATGGGCAGGCTGAAGCGCGGGTAAGACCGCGTGGAGGGCCGAACCCACCAACGTTGAAAAGTTGGGGGATGACCTGTGGTTAGGGGTGAAAGGCCAATCAAACTCCGTGATAGCTGGTTCTCCCCGAAATGCATTTAGGTGCAGCGTCGCGTGTTTCTTGCCGGAGGTAGAGCACTGGATGGTCTAGGGGGCCTACAAGCTTACCGAAATCAGCTAAACTCCGAATGCCGGTAAGTGAGAGCGCGGCAGTGAGACTGCGGGGGATAAGCTTCGTAGTCGAGAGGGAAACAGCCCAGATCGCCAGCTAAGGCCCCTAAGCGTGTGCTAAGTGGAAAAGGATGTGGGGTCGCTTAGACAACCAGGAGGTTGGCTTAGAAGCAGCCACCCTTTAAAGAGTGCGTAATAGCTCACTGGTCAAGTGGTTCCGCGCCGACAATGTAGCGGGGCTCAAGCACACCGCCGAAGCTGTGGCATTCACGCGTGTACTTCGCTGATTCTCTTCGGAGGGTTGGTGCAGGTGTGTGGATGGGTAGGGGAGCGTCGTGCCGGGGGTGAAGCAGCGGGGTGACCCAGCTGTGGACGCGGCACGAGTGAGAATGCAGGCATGAGTAGCGAAAGAAGGGTGAGAAACCCTTCCGCCGGATGACCAAGGGTTCCAGGGCCAGGCTAATCCGCCCTGGGTGAGTCGGGACCTAAGGCGAGGCCGAGAGGCGTAGTCGATGGACAACGGGTTGATATTCCCGTACCCGCGAAGGAGCGCCCATGATGAACCTCGTTGTGCTAACTGCCCGAACTTGGTGAGGTTTTCGGACTGATCTGAGGGAGCGCGGGAACCTGGCGGGTAGTAGTCAAGCGATGGGGTGACGCAGGAAGGTAGCTGATCCCGGCCGGTGGTTGTGCCGGGGTAAGCGTGTAGGCCGTACCATAGGTAAATCCGTGGTGCATGAGGCTGAGACGTGATGCCGAGCCGATTCAGGTGAAGTCAGTGATCCTATGCTGCCGAGAAAAGCCTCTAGCGAGCTTCTAGCGGCCCGTACCCCAAACCGACACAGGTGGTCAGGTAGAGAATACCGAGGCGATCGGGCGAACTGTGGTTAAGGAACTCGGCAAATTGCCCCCGTAACTTAGGGAGAAGGGGGGCCGGAGACGTGAAGCCCCTTGCGGGTGGAGCGTTGTATGGCCGCAGAGACCAGGGGAAAGCGACTGTTTACTAAAAACACAGGTCCATGCGAAGAAGTAATTCGATGTATATGGACTGACGCCTGCCCGGTGCTGGAACGTTAAGGGGACCGGTTAGCTCTTCGGGGCGAAGCTGAGAACTTAAGCGCCAGTAAACGGCGGTGGTAACTATAACCATCCTAAGGTAGCGAAATTCCTTGTCGGGTAAGTTCCGACCTGCACGAATGGCGTAACGACTTTCCTACTGTCTCAACCACAGGCCCGGCGAAATTGCAGTACGAGTAAAGATGCTCGTTACGCGCGGCAGGACGGAAAGACCCCGGGACCTTTACTATAGCTTGACATTGGCACTCGAATTAGCTTGTGTAGGATAGGTGGGAGACTGTGAAGCTGGTACGCCAGTATCGGTGGAGTCATTGTTGAAATACCACTCTGGTTGATTTGGGTTTCTAACTTCGGACCGTGATCCGGTTCAGGGACAGTGTCTGGTGGGTAGTTTAACTGGGGCGGTTGCCTCCTAAAGAGTAACGGAGGCGCCCAAAGGTTCCCTCATCCTGGTTGGCAATCAGGTGTTGAGTGTAAGTGCACAAGGGAGCTTGACTGTGAGACTGACAGGTCGAGCAGGGACGAAAGTCGGGACTAGTGATCCGGCACTTGCGTGTGGAAGCGGTGTCGCTCAACGGATAAAAGGTACCCCGGGGATAACAGGCTGATCTTCCCCAAGAGTCCATATCGACGGGATGGTTTGGCACCTCGATGTCGGCTCGTCGCATCCTGGGGCTGTAGCAGGTCCCAAGGGTTGGGCTGTTCGCCCATTAAAGCGGTACGCGAGCTGGGTTTAGAACGTCGTGAGACAGTTCGGTCCCTATCCGCCGCGCGCGTAGGATACTTGAGAAGGGCTGTCCCTAGTACGAGAGGACCGGGACGGACGAACCTCTGGTGTGCCAGTTGTCCCGCCAGGGGCACGGCTGGTTGGCTACGTTCGGAAGGGATAACCGCTGAAAGCATCTAAGCGGGAAGCTCGCTTCAAGATGAGGTGTCCCACCCACTTGATGGGGTAAGGCTCCCAGTAGATGACTGGGTTGATAGGCCGGAGATGTAAGCCAGGTAACTGGTTCAGTTGACCGGTACTAATAGGCCGAGGACTTGACTTCGAAGGTGTACGCGTCCACTGTGTGATTCTGGGCAAACGAACATTCCTGTGGGTGTGTTTGGTTTGTTGTTAGGGTTACGGCGGTTATGGCGGAGGGGAAACGCCCGGTTACATTCCGAACCCGGTAGCTAAGCTCTCCAGCGCCGATGGTACTGCACTCGTGAGGGTGTGGGAGAGTAGGTCACCGCCGGACATCTTTACAGTTTAAGGGCCGCTCCCTGCGGGGAGCGGCCCTTAACTGTGTGCGCCCGCCGTGCGTCGGTCCGGCGGCATCAGGGAGGATAGAGTCGTGAACCCAACTGGGCAGGATGGCGACCGACCTCGCCGTGCCGATGACCGCGGCAGCAGGACCGGTGGTGCCGGCCGTGCCGGAGGAAGCCGTAGCGGTGGCGCTGGTCGCGCTGGCGGCCGTGCCGGAGGCGGTGATGGCCGGCCGTCGCGCGACGACAGAGGTCCCCGTCGTGACGATGACCGGGGCGCGCGTCGGGAGGGATCCTGGCGCGACAACGACGCCCGGGGTCGCGACCATGGCGACGCTGCCCGCCCGGACCGGTTCCGTTCGGACCGTAGAGACTCGCCAGCCGGCGGCCGCCGCGGCGACGGCGGCTACCAGCATCGGGACGGTGGCAGCCGCCCCACGGTCGGTGACGGCGATCGCGCGAGAGGTGGCGACCGTTCCGGCTACAGCGGTGGCCGTGACCGCACCGGTGGGTACTCGCAGCAGCCTCGTCCGGCACGCCGTGACGGTGGTTCCTACCGTCGGGACGACGCCGGTGGAAGACCAACGTACGGCAGCGGCACGCGGGACGGCCGCGCGACCGGCTCGACCGGATCCACTGACGGCCGTCCGTCGCGCGACGGCACCTGGCGGGCACGGACCGACCGTCCGGCGACACCGTCGGGTGACCGCCGGGCACCGTACCGGGGCGACGACCGTGACCAGCGGGGCTCGCGTCCATGGGCGGACCGGGGCGACGACCGTGACAGCCGCCGTCCGGTTCGCCGTGACGGCGACCGGCGCGACGAGTCCCGCGCAGGCAACTGGCGTGACCAGCCTCGGGGCGACAGGCGAGAGGGGCAGACCGAGCGCGGTGGCGATTCCCGTGGCTACCGGCCCGCCGACCGACCTGCGTTCCGGCGCGACGAGGGTGCCGGTGACCGGCGTGGCGGCAACTGGTCCTCGTCGGCCGGAGCCCGCCAGCGCGGCAGCGACACCAGCCGCAGCGACCGCGCGCCGCGTCACGAGGACCGTCGGCACGAGGACCGACGCGGTGGCGACCGACGTACCGGTGGCCATGGTGACAGCGGACGCCCGTCTCGGCCCGAGGGCCAACGGTGGTCGGATCGTGGCGGTGCCGGTCGACAGGGCGAGCAGGGCCGTCCTGACGCCCGTGGCGAGCGGGCGGCCCGACCCAGCTACGGCGACCGCCGCCCGTCCGGCGGCGACCGGGACAACCGCGCGGGCGACCGCCGGCGGTTCGACGGTGACCGGACGCAGCGGCCCCGTTCTGCGGCGCGAGCCGACACCTCGGCCGCGCCCCGCTCACGACCCCTCGATGACGACACGCCGCGCTCGGGCGGCGAGCGTGCGGCGGCGCCGGAGTTGACCGAGGACATCGTCGCCACCGATCTGCACGGCGAGGTGCGGGCCGAGCTGCTGGGCCTTGCCCGTCCGGTGGCGGAGACGGTCGCCCGGCACCTTGTCGCGGCCGGCCGGTCGATCGACGAGGACCCTGATCTGGCCCTGGCCCACGCCCTGGCTGCCCGGCGTCTGGCGTCCCGGATCGCGGCGGTACGCGAAGCGGTGGGACTTTCCGCCTACCGCGCCGGCGACTGGACGACCGCCGTGGCGGAGTTGCGTACGTACCATCGGATGTCGGGCCGGCAGACGCATCTTGCGGTGCTTGCAGACTGTGAACGGGCGCTGGGCCGCCCGGAGCGTGCGATTGACATCTTCCGGGGTGCCGACCGTGCGGCGTTGGACCACGAATCGGCCATCGAGTTGCTGATGGTCGCCGCCGGTGCCCGTGGCGATCTGGGCCAGTCCGAGGCCGCAGTGGCGATGCTGCAGGTCCGGGAGTTGACTGCCGATTCGGACCAGGCGTGGTCCGGCCGGTTGCGGTACGCCTACGCCGACGCGCTGCTGCAGGCCGGTCGCAAGGACGAGGCCCGGGAGTGGTTCGCCCGGGCGACCGAGGCGGACGTGGACGGCTCCACCGACGCGGCCGAGCGGCTGCTGGAGCTCGACGGAGTGGTACTGACCGGCGACGACGACGGGTCCGACGACGACGCGGTCGGCACCGATGCCGCCGCCGCCCCTGGTACGGACACCGGGACGCAGCAGCGGGCCGACCAGCCAGAGCGACCGGAGCCGGCTGCCGGGGCTGAGCCGTCGTCGGAGGCCGAGCCGTCGTTGGAGGCTCAGCCTTCGCCCGAGGCTGAGTCGTCGGAGGCCGGGCCGTCGGCCGAGGACACGACGCGGTGACGGGGGCCGGTACCGTCGCCGGGCACCAGTCAGGCCTGTCCGCTGACTGTGACCTGGTCATCTTCGACCTGGATGGCGTGATCTACCTGATCGACCGGCCGATCCCGGGCGCGGTGGATGCCGTGGACCGCCTGCGCGGTATGGGATTGCCGGTGGCGTACGCCACGAACAACGCCTCCCGGCGCCCAGCCGATGTTGCCGGGCTGCTGTCCGGGATGGGTGTGCCGGCGACCGAGACGCAGGTGCTCACCTCGGCCGGCGCGACCGCCTCGGTGCTCGCGCAGCGCTACGGGCCGGGCACGAAGGCACTGGTGGTGGGTGCCGACGCGCTGCGTCAGGAGATACTCGCCGCCGGGCTGGTGCTGGCGGCGGCGGCCGACGACCAGCCGACGGTGGTGGTCCAGGGATACGGTCCCGAGGTCGGCTGGGCCGACCTGGCCGAAGCGTCGGTGGCGATCCGGGGCGGTGCCGACTGGGTCGCCACCAACACCGACCGTACGCTGCCCAGCGGCCGTGGCCCGCTGCCCGGCAACGGGTCGCTGGTCGCGGCGCTGCGCACCGCGCTGGACCGGGACCCTGACCAGGTCGTCGGCAAACCGGAGCCGGGACTTTTCCTCGCTGCGGCGCGGCGCGTCGGTGCGCAGCGTCCACTGGTGGTGGGTGACCGGTTGGACACCGACATCGAAGGGGCGAACCGGGCCGGAATGGCCAGCCTCCTGGTGCTGACCGGGATCAGCGATGCCCAGGAACTGCTCGGTGCGCCACCGGCCCGCCGCCCCACGTACGTCTCGGCTGACCTGCGCGGCTTGTTCGACCCGGCGGCGGCGCGGCCGATCGCTGGCGACGGTGTTGGTTCGGACGACCCGACAGCCGAGGCGGGATGGCGGGTACGCGGCGATGCTGACGGCGTCGGTCTGATCCTCGACGGATCCGCCGACGGGCCCGCCGATGGATTCGACGGTGCGGTGGCGGCGCTTCGGCTGTTGTGCCGGGCGGTGTGGCGCGACGGAGGGCCGCCGGGGCCGATCCGGGCCGGATCGGACGCGGCCGGTTCCGCGTTGCGGGAACTCGGCCTGGGGTGAGCGGCCGGGTGCGCCACTGTGGCCGGTAGCCGCCGGCCTTTCAGAGCAGCTTGCGTAGCTTGAGCAGGTCGAACGGGCTGGCGCTGACCGACAGCCGACGACTGGCAAGGGCACGGCCGGCGTCCAGATCGCCCCGGACGAGGGCAAGCAGATCGTCACTGCCGATGTTCAGGGCGATCTTCGCCCTGGGGTCGTCGCCGTCGGCGATGTCGACGAGCCGCCCGTCGGCCAGCCGTGCGTGGAACGCGGCGTCGAGGTCGGTGATTCGGCAGGCCAGGGTGCGGTCCAGGTTGACCCGGTCGCGGACTTCGTCGGCGTTGTCCGCGAGCCTGGCGGCGAGCTCGTGCAGCGCCTGGCGGCACTCGTCGACGCTGGCCATCGCACCTCCCGGTCAGGTGGGTCGTGGATCGTCCCGCGACCGTGCGTGGGCGGCACGCCGGGCGCTGGTACTGGCACCGTACCGCACTGTGCCGGCGTGTCCCGGTAGCGTGGCGATCGAACATTCTTCGCGGTGAAGGAGTGGGACATGCGTGACGCCTGGCGAGCGTACCTTGAAGTGGCCCTCGGGCTGACCGAGGCGTCTCGGAAGAAGGCGGAGCAGACCGCGCGGTCGCTGGTGGGCAAGGGCGGGGCCACGGCCGCGCAGCTGCAGGCGATGGCCGAGGACCTGTTCACGGCCGGGACCGCCAATCGGGAGTCGTTGACCCGTCTGGTCCGCCTCGAGGTCGACCGGGCGCTGGACGCGGTCGGGCTGGCCAAGGCCGACGAGGTGGCCGCCCTTCGGGAGCGGATCCGCCGGCTGGAGGGCGACATGGAACAGGCACGGGCGCGTACCGCCGCCGCGACCGCCGCCGCGGCGACCGCTGAGGCGTCCTTGCCGGCTGCGGAGCCGGGCGCCGCCGCGTCACCCGCTCCGGCGGCAGGCAAGGCGGTGGCGAAGAAGGCCGTCGCGAAGAAGGCCGTCGCGAAGAAGGCCGTCGCGAAGAAGGCCGTCGCGAAGAAGGCGGTGGCGAAGAAGGCTGTCGTGCAGGAACCCGGTGTCGGCCCGGTGGGTGGGCAGTGACCAGCACAGGGCCGTTTCGTCCGATGCCGCCGCCCGGCGACCGGGCAACCGCTGCGGTGGCGGGCCCGGACGCGACCACGACCGACCCGGTTCCCGGCGACCCGGCGGCACAGCAGACCGGTCACCCGGCGGTGGACGCGGCGGTCCAGGCGATCCGCAACGCCGCCGGGCTGCCGCCCGCCGACCAGATCGCGCAGTACGAGGCGGCACACGGCACCCTGCAGGAGACGCTCGCCACGATCGACCAGGGCTGAGCATGGACACGACGCCGGAGATCCATGGCACGCCGTAACCGTCTCGACGTCGAACTGGTCCGTCGGGGTCTGGCCCGGTCCCGGGAACAGGCTGCAGAGTTGATCACCGCCGGCAGGGTCGAGGTCCGCGGTGTCGCCGCCGCAAAGGCGGCCGCGATGGTCGACCCCGCCGACGCGGTCCGGGTCCGCGGCGACGACCCGGCCCAGGGGTACGTCTCGCGTGGCGCCCACAAGCTCATCGGTGCGTTGGACGGCACCGGCGTACCGGTCGTGGGCCGGCGGTGTCTCGACGCCGGTGCCTCCACCGGAGGGTTCACCGACGTACTGCTGCGGCGCGGGGCGGCCGAGGTCGTCGCGGTCGATGTCGGTTACGGCCAGCTGGCCTGGTCGCTGCGCGGCGACGAGCGGGTATGGGTGCACGAACGGACCAACGTCCGCAACCTCACCACCGACCAGATCGGCGGTGCGGTCGACCTGACGGTCGCGGACCTGTCGTTCATCTCCCTGCGTCTGGTGTTGCCGGCGCTGTGGGCGTGCACGGCACCCGACGGCGATCTGCTGCTCATGGTCAAACCACAGTTCGAGGTGGGCCGCGACCGGGTCGGCAGCGGCGGGGTGGTCCGTGATCCAGCGCTGCGCGCCGAGGCGGTGCACGACGTTGCCCTGGCGGGCGAGTCGCTCGGCCTCGGTGTGGCGGCGGTCGTGGCCAGCCCGTTGCCCGGCCCCCGGGGCAACGTCGAGTTCTTCGTCTGGTTCCGCGTCGGCGCACCGCCCGCCGACGCACGGCAGATCCGGGCTATCGTCGACGCCGGTCCGGCGACGGAGGAAGGTGGAACGCGGTGAACGCGACAGTTCCGACCGGCGGTGCCCAGGTGGCACCGTCGAGCGTCCGGTCGGCGCTGCTGGTGACCCATACGGGGCGCCAGCGCAGTACCGACCACGCCCGTACCGTCGCCGCCGACCTGATCGAGGCCGGGTTCGGGGTCCGGGTGATCGCCGAGGAGGCCGACGACCTGGACCTGCCGGGTGTGTCACCGGTCGACGGGCCGGACGCCGCCGTCGGAGTGGAGATCGTCTTTGCGCTCGGCGGCGACGGCACCTTCCTGCGGGCCGCCGAGCTGGCCCGTCCGGCGAAGGCCCCGCTGCTCGGCATCAATCTCGGCAAGGTGGGCTTCCTCGCCGAGGCCGAGATCGGTGACCTCGACCGGGCGGTACGGCAGGTCGTCGCCCGCGAGTACACGGTGGATGAGCGGTTGACCCTGGACGTGCGGGCCGAGCTGGAGCACGGGGTGGTCATCGACTCGTGGGCGCTCAACGAGATCAGCGTCGAAAAGGGGCAGCGCGCCCAGATGCTGGAGTTGATGGTCGACGTGGACGGTCGGCCGCTGTCGCGCTATGGCGCTGACGGTGTGGTGTGTGCCACCCCGACCGGCTCCACGGCGTACGCGTTCTCTGCGGGCGGGCCGGTCGTGTGGCCGGAGGTCGAGGCCCTGCTGTTGGTGCCGATCAGTGCGCACGCCCTGTTCAGTCGCCCGCTGGTGACCGCGCCGAGCTCGACGTTCGTGATCACCGTGGATCCGTACACCACGTTCGCGGTGCTGTGCTGCGACGGGCGGCGGGTCTACGACCTGCCGCCCGGAGCGCGGGTGACGGTCCGCCGGGGCGACCTGCCGGTACGGGTGGTCCGGCTGCACCCTCGGCCGTTCAGTGACCGGCTGGTCGCCAAGTTCGACCTGCCGGTGAACGGCTGGCGGGGAAACCGTCGCTGAGCGGGCCCCGGGTGGTCAACGTCGGCTCCCGCTACTACTGTCGGTGGCTGTGCTGGAAGAGCTGCGCATCACCGGGCTGGGCGTCATCGAGGACACCACGCTGCCGCTGACCCGTGGCATGAACGTGATAACCGGCGAGACGGGTGCCGGTAAGACCATGGTGGTGACCGGTCTCGGGTTGCTGTTCGGCGGCCGGGCCGACGCCGGGCGGGTCCGCGCCGACCCTGGCCGGGCCATCGTGGAGGGCCGGCTGCGGCTGGTCGGCGCGACCGGTGCGGTCGTGCACGGGCGGATCGTCGACGCCGGGGCGGAACCCGACGACGACGGTGTTCTGTTGCTGACCAGGACGGTCACCGCTGAAGGGCGGTCCCGTGCCCACGTCGGTGGCCGCAGCATGCCGGTCTCCGTACTCGGCGAGATCGGCGACCAGGTGGTCGCCGTACACGGGCAGTCCGACCAGCTGCGGCTGCTGCGCCCGGCTGAACAGCGGGCCGCGCTCGACCGGTTCGCCGGCGCCGAGCACGAGAAGCTGCTCGACACCATGCGCGAGGTGCACGGCCGGTGGCGGCAGGTCAGCGACGATCTGGCCGATCGGCGGCGCAACGCGCGGGAGCGCAACCAGGAGGCCGACCTGCTGCGCCTGGGTCTGGACGAGATCACCCGGGTCGATCCGCAGCCGGGCGAGGAGGCCGAGCTCAAGGCCGAGGCGCAGCGACTGGAGCACGCCGAAGGGCTGCGGGCCGCCGCGCAGGTGGCGGTGCTGGCGCTCGCCGGTGGGGGCGACACGGCCGACGACACGCCCGACGCCACCGGTCTGCTCGGGGCGGCCCGTCGGGCGTTGGAGGCCCAGGCGGGGGTGGACCGGATCCTCGGCGACCTCGCGGCCCGGGTGACCGAGGCGGCGACCCTGGTCGGTGACGTCGCTGCGGAGCTGTCCGGCTACCTGACGGCGCTCGACGCCGACCCGCAACGGCTGCAGGCGGTCTACGAGCGGCGGATGGCGTTGCGTGGGCTGACCCGCAAGTACGCCGACGACGTCGACGGGGTGATCGCCTGGGCGCAGCGGGCCCGGGAGCGGCTGGCTGACCTGGACACCTCCGACGAGCTGCTCGACGAACTCGACCGGGAGCGGGCCCGGCTCGCCGAGGAGGTGGCGGAGCTGGCCAGCCGGGTGTCGGCCGCCCGCCGGTCGGCGGCGGTGCGCTTCGCCGAGCAGGTCAGCGTGGAGCTGGCCGGGTTGGCGATGCCGCACGCCCGGGTCGAGGTGGTGGTCCTGGCCCGCCCGCCGGGCCGGGGTGAACCGGCGTTGACCGTCGACGGCGTCGAGGCCGGTGTCGGACCGGACGGTGCCGACGAGGTGGAGTTGCGGTTGTTGGCGCATCCGGGCGCTCCGGCGTTGCCGCTGCAGCGGGGGGCGAGCGGGGGTGAGCTGTCCCGGGTGATGCTGGCGATCGAGGTGGTGTTCGCCGGTGCCGGCGGGCCACCGACGCTCGTCTTCGACGAGGTCGACGCCGGAGTCGGCGGTCAGGCGGCGGTGGAGATCGGTCGACGCCTCGCCCGGCTGGCCCGTAGCCATCAGGTGCTGGTGGTGACGCACCTGCCGCAGGTGGCGGCGTTCGCGGACCGGCATCTGGTGGTCGCGAAGGACACTGGGGGAGCGGTCACCACCAGCGGCGTCCGGGTGGTCGAGGACACCGACCGGGCCCGGGAGCTGGCCCGGATGCTTGCCGGTTTGCCGGACTCGGACCTGGGTATCGCGCACGCGGAGGAGTTGCTCGCGGTTGCCGCGCGGGAGCGGCGCGGCTGACCCCTGACCGGTCGGTGCGTCGGTGCGGTGAGCAGGGTGTCGACGGTCGGGGCCGTCCCGGTGTGCGCTGCGGTGCCGACAGACGGGCGGCGATGTGGTTCGCTAGAACAGGGGCGTGCCGGACCGGGCGGCTGGCCGCTCCTGCCGGCCGTGACGCGGCGGGCATGTCGCGCCGGATTCCGCTGCCCCCCATGCCAGGATGGTAAGGATGCGTCTACCCACCTTGCGCCGGGCCCGGACCGCCGAGCCCGGGACGATCTCCGGCACCGCGCGGCTCGACCGCCGGACGAAACGGCTGGTCGGGCGGCTGCGTCCGGGCGACATCGCGGTCATCGACCACGTCGATCTGGACCGGGTCGCCGCAGACTCGTTGGTCGCGGTCGGGGTGGCCGCGGTGCTCAACGCCAAGCCGTCGGTGTCCGGTCGGTACCCCAATCTCGGCCCGGAGGTGCTGATCCAGGCGGGGATCCCGCTGGTGGACGATCTCGGCGAGGACGTGTTCGACAAGGTCCGTGACGGCGACACGGTCCGGATCGACGGTGCCACGGTCCTGGTCGGTGACGCGCAGGTGGCCTCCGGGGTGCGGCAGGACGCCGACTCGGTGGCCCGGTCGATGAGCGATGCCAGGGAGGGCCTGTCGGTCCAGTTGGAGGCGTTCGCCGCCAACACGATGGAGTACCTCAAACAGGAGCGGGATCTGCTTCTCGACGGTGTCGGCGTGCCGGAGATCGAGACCCGCATCGCTCGCCGGCACTGTCTGATCGTGGTCCGTGGCTACGACTACAAGGCCGATCTCGATGTGCTGAGGCCGTACATCCGTGAGTTCAAGCCGGTGCTGATCGGGGTGGACGGCGGCGCGGACGCCCTCGTCGAGGCCGGCTACACCCCGGACATGATCATCGGTGACATGGACTCGGTGACCGACGACGTGCTGCGCTGCGGTGCGGAGGTCGTCGTACACGCCTACCCGGACGGCCGGGCTCCCGGCATGGACCGGGTTCGTGAGCTCGGCGTGGAGGCGGTGACCTTCCCTGCGGCCGCGACCAGCGAGGACCTGGCGATGCTGCTGGCCGACGAGAAGGGTGCCACCCTGATCGTGGCGGTCGGTACGCACGCCACCCTGGTGGAATTCCTCGACAAGGGCCGGGGCGGGATGGCCTCCACGTTTCTGACCCGCCTCAAGGTGGGCGGTAAACTGGTCGACGCCAAGGGCGTCAGCCGCCTCTACCGACAGAGCATCTCCGGATCGTCGCTGCTGCTGCTCGTGCTCTCCGCAATCGCCGCGATGGCGTCGGCCGTCGCTGTTTCCACGGTCGGTCAGGCCTATCTCGGAGTGGCTTCCGAGTGGTGGGACAATTTCGTCTTCCAGGTGGGGCAGCTCTTCTGACGGACGGGGCGGCTCCGCCAGCGGAGAAAGGCCTGGTAAGAGCGTGGACGGAGCAACCGGTCACGCGCAGACGGATCGGAGAAGGCGGCAAGAGTGATCAACTTCCGTTACCACGTGGTGTCGCTCACAGCGGTCTTCCTCGCCCTGGCGATCGGCCTCGTCGTGGGTACCGCCGCGTTGAACGGCCCGGTCGCCGATTCGTTGAGCGACAACGTGAATGCTCTACGTAAAGACAATACCCAGTTGCGGGAGACCGTCAACAGCCTGCGCGAGGAGGTCGACCGCGAGGAGGACTTCGTCGCCGAAGCCGCGCCGATCCTGCTGGCCGACAAGCTGGCCGGCCGGCGACTGCTGGTCATCTGCCTGCCCAGCGGCCGGGACCACGCCGAGGGGGTGGTCGCGGCGCTGGACATGGCCGGGGCGACGGTGACCGGTCGGATCGACGTACAGGACAAGTTCGTCGATCCGGACAACGGCGTCAACCTGCTCGAACTCGCCACCGCTGCGGCCCGACCCACAGTTCCCACCACCGGACTGCCCGGCAACAGCGACGGTGTCGAAACCTCCAGTGCGCTGCTGGCCAGTGCGTTGCTGGACCGCGCCGAGCAGCCGGCGGTCGACCCGGCGGATCTCGCCGCAGTGCTCGACGCGTACGGCGACGCCGGTTACATCACGGTGGAGACGCCGGTCACCGGCCCCGCGGAGGCCGTCGTCGTGGTCAGCGGTCAGCCGTACGTCGACCGACAGGCGGCCAAGAAGGACGCCGCCGTGGTGACCATGGTCGTGCAGTTCGACCGCAACAGCCAGGTGGTGGTGGCCGGCACCGGGTCCAGCGACGGCAACCTGATCTCGGCGGTACGCGGCGATCCGACCCTCACCCAGTCGATCTCCACCGTCGACAACGGCAACACCACGGCCGGGCAGGCCGTCACCGCTCTCGCCACCGCCGAGCAGTTCACCCTCGGGCAGGCCGGGCACTACGGGCTTGGCGCCGGTGCCACCAGCCTGATGCCCAAGCGCCCCGAATAGCACCCCGGAGCAGACCCTGATGTTGACCCGTGGCCCGCTGGGCCTGTCGCTGGCCGCCGCCGTCGGGGTGGTCGCCGCCCGGGCGGCGCTGCGTACCACCCGCCGGGTGGCCCCGCGCGGCGTCCTGGACCGCACCAACTTCCGTGGCCGTACCGTGAGCCTGGCCGGCGGTCCGGCGTTGGCCGTCGGCGCGTCGCTGGCCGCCGCCCTGGGCGCCGGGCATCCGGCGGGCGCCGCCGCCAGTCTGGTCGCCGGTGCCGGCGCTGGTGCCGTCGGTCTCTACGACGACATCGTCGGCGCCCGCCCGGACCAGCGGGCGGCCAAGGGGTTCGCCGGTCACCTGGCGGCGCTGCGGCGCGGACAGGTGACCAGCGGGTTGGTCAAGATCGTCGGGGTCGGGGCGACCGGGGTCGCCGCCGCTGCGCTGCTCTCCGCCGACCGGCGTCGACCCACCCGCCATCCGGCGGTCCGCGGTGCCGACCTGCTGCTCGGTGCCGGGGTCATCGCCGGCATGGCCAACCTGGTCAACCTGCTCGACCTGCGGCCGGGTCGGGCCGCGAAGGCCGGGCTGCTCGTGGCCGGACCGCTGCTGACCGGTCCGTCGGCCGGGACCGCCGCCGGCACCGCCGGCGCGGTCCTCGGTCTGCTGCCCGACGACCTCGACGAGCGGGTGATGCTCGGCGACTGCGGTGCCAACTCCCTCGGCGCCCTGCTCGGGGTGGCCCTCGCCCAGCGCAGCGGTCCGGTCGGTCGGGCCGCCGCACTGGGTGTCATCGCCGCCCTGACCGCGGCGAGTGAGCGGGTCAGTTTCACTCAGGTCATCCAGCGCACCCCCGGGCTCCGGGAGCTGGACGCGCTGGGTCGCCGGACCCCCTGACCGGCGCCGGCGATGACCAGTCGGGCGGTCGCCACCCGGGTCGCCGGTGCGGCCACGGTGATCGCGGTGCTCACGGTGGCCAGCCGGCTGGTCGGGTTCGGGCGGACCGCGGTCTTCGCCTGGTCGGTCGGCCCGACCACGCTGGGCGACATCTACCACGCGGCGAACACCATCCCGAACATCGTGTTCGAGATCGTCGTCGGCGGCGCGTTGGCGAGCCTGGTGGTGCCCCTGCTGGCCGGCGCGGTCGCCGCCGACGACCGCGCCACTGTCTCGGCCACCACATCGGCCCTGCTCACCTGGACGTTGAGCCTGTTGGTCCCGTTGGCGGTGCTGCTCGCGGTGGCCGCCGGGCCGATCATCCGGCTGCTCGCCGACGACGGCGGCGCGGACCAGATCGACGCCGGGGTGCTGATGCTGCGCCTGTTCGCACCGCAACTGCCGCTCTACGGCATCGCGGTGGTCCTCATCGGGGTGCTGCAGGCCCACCACCGGTTCGCCTGGCCGGTCCTCGCACCCTTGCTGTCCAGCGTCGTCGTGATCGGCACCTACCTGACGTTCGTGGCCGCCGAGGGCCGACTGGCCGACCTGCCACAGGTCGGCGCCGCCGGACAGACCCTGCTCGCGGTCGGTACCACCGCCGGGGTGGCGGTTCTGTCGTTGAGCCTGATGATTCCACTGCGCCGGCTGCGGCTGCGGTTACGGCCGGCGGTGCGCTTCGTGGGCGCGGCCCGCACCGCCGTCGGCGGGTTGGCGACGGCTGGTGCGGTCACCGTCGGCACCCAGCAGGTCGCCCTGCTCACCGCGGTCTGGCTCTGCCTGAACTGGGGGGCGCCGGACGGTGCCGTCGTGCTGTTCGCCCTGGCCCAGACCGTGTTCCTGCTGCCCTGGTCGGTGCTGGCGGTGCCGTTGGCGACCGCCGCCTACCCGACAATGGTCGCCGCCCACGGCAGCGGTGACCACGACGGCTACCGCGCCGCCCTCGCGCCGGCGGCCCGCCTCGTGGTACTCCTGGCCAGCTTCGGCGCCGCCGCGCTGGTCGCCGTCCGGGTACCGGCTGCGGCGTTTCTCGTCCCGCCGGAGCAGGCCGGCGCGCTGGCGGCGGGGATCGCCGGGTTCGCGCCGGGGCTGATCGGCTACGGACTGTTCGCCATCGGGTCCCGGGCGCTGTACGCCGCCGGCCGACCCGCCGCCGCCGCCGGCGCGGTCGCCGCCGGTTGGAGCGCGGTGATCCTCAGCGCGGTGCTGCTGGCCACGACCCTGCCCGACACCGACCGGGTGCTGGCGTTGGCGATGGCCAACGCCGTCGGCCTGTCAGTGATGGGGGTGCTGCTGGTGGCGGCGTTGCGGCGCGTCGGTGGCAGGCCGGTGCTCGCCGGCCTCGGCCGGGCCACCGCGATCGGCCTCGGCGCCGGGGCGGCGGCGGCGGTCGCCGGCGGCCTCGTCGCGGTCGGGACCGGGCCGGGTACGGCCCCCCCGACGACAGCCGGTGCGGTCTGGCAGGGCATGCTGTCGGGAGCGACCGCGGTGGTGGTCTTCCTCGCGGTCTGCCTGCCACTGGATCGCCACGATCTGCGCCCGACGATCGCCAGGGCGCTCCGGCGGGTCGCGGCCCGCGCCCGGCCGGGCGGGAAGGGGACGGAGTCACCGTGAGCGACGTGACGCGGACCGACTGGGCCGGCACGGTGCTACTGCTGCTCGGCTCGAGCACCGGCGGTGTCGGACAGCACCTGACGTCGCTGACCGCCGGACTGGTCGGCGGCGGTGCCCGCGTGGTCGTGTGCGGCCCGCAGGCCACCGAGGAACAGTTCGGCTTCACCGCCACCGGCGCGACCTTCGTCCCGGTGGAGATCCCGGCCAGCCCGACCCTGGCGGACGCGTCGGCGGTCCGGACCCTGCGACGGGTCCTCGCCGCGAACCCGGTCGACGTGGTGCACGCGCACGGGCTGCGGGCCGGCCTGGTGGCCGTACTGGCCCGCCCGTCCGTACCGGTCGTCGTCACCTGGCACAACACCGTCATGGCCGGAGGGCTTCGCGGTCGACTGTCGCGGTGGGCGCAGCGCCGGGTGGCCCGGTCCGCCCGGGTCACCCTCGGCGCGTCGCCGGACCTGGTGGCGCAGGCGACGCGGCTGGGGGCACCGGACGCCCGGCTGGCCCCGGTCGCCGCCCCCGAGATGCCACCACCGACGCGCAGCCGCGCCGCCGTACGGGCCGAGTTCGGTGTCGGTCCCCGGCAGCCACTGGTGCTCTCGGTGGGGCGACTGCATCCGCAGAAACGCTACGACCTGCTCGTCGACGCCGCAGCCCGCTGGCGGGAGCTGGATCCGCCGGCGCAGGTGGTGATCGCCGGTTCCGGCCCGAGTTACCTGGCGCTGGCCGCGCAGATCTCGGCGGTCCGGGCCCCGGTCACTCTGCTCGGGCACCGTACCGACGTGGCCGACCTGCTGCTCGGCGCCGACCTGGCGGTCGTGTGCAGCGACTGGGAGGCCCGGCAACTGTTCGCTCAGGAGGCGCTGCGCGCCGGCGTACCACTGGTGGCCACCGGGGTCGGTGGGGTGCCCGAACTCGTCGGCGACGCCGCGGTGCTCGTCGCACCCGACGACGTCGACGCGCTCGACACGGCGGTGCGGGACCTGCTGCGTGACCATCAGCGGCGGGCGGACCTGGCCGGCCGGGGGCCGCTGCGCGCCCGGTCGTGGCCGACGGAGGCCGACACCGTCGACGGCGTCCGGGCCGTCTACCGGGAACTGGCCGGCGAGTGCGGCCCCGCCGGAGGGCGGGCCACCTCGAGTAGCCGTACCGACCGTGGCGCACGGGCCGACCAGGTGGGCGAGGGGTCCGGCTGATGCGTCACCGGCTCGTGCCGCTCCTGCTGATGTCGGTGTTGCTCGCCGTCGCGGCGGCGGCACTGGCCGACCGGCCCGCAGTCGGTACGTCCGGACGCACCGCCGACTACGTGATCGTCGTCGGGGTGCCCGGGCTGCGCTGGGACGACGTCGACCAGGCCACCACCCCGGCGCTGTGGCGGCTCGCCGAGGGCGGCTCGATCGCCTCGTTGTCGGTGCGCAGCGCCCAGCGTCCGACCTGCCCGGCCGACGGCTGGGTGACCCTCGGTGCCGGCACCTACGCCGCCGCCGAGGGCAGCGGGGTCGATCCGGCCGGCGACTGCGTCGAGCAGCCGGTGACCGTGGAACAGCCCGACGGGATTGGTGGTTACCTGCCGTCCCAGGCAGCGACGGTGCGGCTCAACCAGGAACGGCTGGCCTGGGGGGCGGTACCCGGCGCGCTGGCCGAGTCGGTGCGCTGCACGGTGGCGGTGGGCCCGGGTGCCGCGCTGGCCGCCGCGCGGCCCTTCGGCCGGGTCGACCGGTACGAGCCCGAACTTCCCGAGGATTCGCGGGACCTGCTCGCCTCATGCGTACTGTCGATCGTCGACGCCGGGGTGGTCGCCGGCACCGACCCAGCCGAGCGGGCCGCGTCGGCCCGCCAGGCAGACGCGCAACTGACCCGGGTGCTGGCGGCCCGGCCGGCCCGGTCGCTGGTGCTGGTGGCCGGGCTCGCCGACACCGGCACCAGCGACCGGCTGCACGTCGTGGCCGCCGACGGACCGGGCTGGCAGGACGGCTGGATCACCTCACCGACCACCGGCCGCGACGGGTACCTGCAGCTGGTGGACCTCGCGCCGACCGCGTTGCAGGTGCTCGGCCGGGAGCAGCCCGACGGGCTGTTCATCGGCCAACCGGCGAACGCGGTGCCGGGCAGGCCAGCCGACCTGGCGACGGCCATCGCGGCCCCGGCCGACGCCGACCGTGCGGCGCGCGCCCAACGGCAGGCGTCGAACTGGTTCTTCGGGCTGCTCGCCGGCTTCCAGAGCCTGCTCGCAGTCGCCGTGGTGCCGCTGCTGCGGCGGGTCCGGCGCACCGCCGGCCGACCCGGGCCGGATCCGGTGGTCCGTCGGGCGGGCGCGGTGCTGGAGGTGCTGCTGATCGCCGCCGCATTGGCGATCCCTGCGGCGTTGCTGGCCGACGTGGTGCCCTGGTGGCGCAGCGCTCATCCGGGGCTGCTGCTGGTCGGGATCACGCTGGTGGCGGTCGCCACCGCCACGGCGGCGGTACGGATCAGCGGTCCGTACCGCCGCACGCTCGGGCCGATGGCTGCGGTCGCGACGATCGCGGCGGCGGTGGTGGCCGCCGACGTGCTGACCGGTTCCCGGCTGCAGCTCAACGGCGTCACCGGGTACTCGGCGACGGAAGGAGGGCGCTACGCCGGGCTGGGCACCATCGGTCTGGGTGTGCTGATCGCCGGGACGTTGCTGGCCGCCGGCTGCCTGGCCCAGCGGGTCCGCCGTACCTGGCGGGTCACGGTGGTGGTGGCGATCGGCGGTGCGGCGGTCGTCCTGGTGGGCAGCCCGTACCTGGGTGCCGACCCGGTCGGGGCGATCGCGTTGACCGCCGGGGTGAGCATCGCGGCGGCGATCAGCACCGGCGGTTGGCTCAGCCTGCCCAGGGTGGCCTGGGCGACGATCGCCGGCCTGGTGGTGACCGCCGGGTTCGCGCTGCTCGACCTGCAGCGACCGGAGACCGAACGGGGCAGCCTGGGCCGGTTCCTGACGGCGCTCGCCGACGGCACCGGCGGGTTGACGCTGCACCGTTCCTCGTCAGCGAACATGTCGACCCTGCTGGGTAGCCCGTTGACGATCCTGGCCCTGGTCAGCGCGGCGTTGGTCTGGTTCGGCCTGCTGCAGTCCTGGGGTGGGCTCAAGCGGCTGTTCGGTATCTATCCGGCGGTGCGCGCGGCGATGGCGGGCATCGCCGTGTCGTCGGTGATCGGCGGTGGGCTGGCCGGTGCCGCGCTCGACGTCGCCGGCGCGGCGGCGGCGGTCACCGTACCGATGGCGACTCTGCTGGCGCTGCGGGTGCTGGGCCATTCGGCGGACCGGACCCGACCGACGATCGGCCCCGACCCGCAGGGCTCCGGTTCCGACGGTCCCGGGTCGGACGGTCCCGGGTCGGACCCGCCGCCGGTGGCCACCGAGGTCGACGAATCCGCTGGTTCGGTAGGTGTTACCGTGGAGTCCCGTGGATCGCGCCAGCAGCTTCATCAGTGACGCGCCGGTCTGCACGACCAGTCAGACGACCCACGGGAGCACGCCTTGGCCCCTTCGACACAAACGGTACGGCACATTTTCGTCACCGGGGGCGTCGCGTCCTCACTCGGTAAAGGGCTGACCGCGTCCAGCCTGGGCAACCTGCTCACCGCCCGGGGTCTGCGGGTGGTCATGCAGAAGCTCGACCCGTACCTGAACGTCGACCCCGGCACGATGAACCCCTTCCAGCACGGCGAGGTGTTCGTCACCGAGGACGGCGCCGAGACCGACCTCGACGTCGGGCACTACGAACGGTTTCTCGACCGTGACCTGTCCTGCAAGGCGAACGTCACCACCGGCCAGATCTACTCCGCGGTCATCGCCAAGGAACGCCGGGGCGAGTACCTCGGCGACACGGTGCAGGTCATCCCGCACATCACGAACGAGATCAAGGCACGGATCCGGGCGATGGGCGAGCCGGACGAGCAGGGCCTGGTGCCGGACGTGGTGATCACCGAGGTGGGTGGCACCGTCGGCGACATCGAGTCGTTGCCGTTCCTGGAGGCGATCCGCCAGGTACGACACGACGTTGGCCGGGACCGCTGCTTCTACCTGCACGTGTCGCTGGTGCCCTACCTGGTGCCCTCCGGCGAGTTGAAGACGAAACCGACCCAGCACTCGGTGGCCGCCCTGCGCAGCATCGGTATCCAGCCCGACGCGATCGTCTGCCGCTCCGACCGGGAGATCCCCGACAAGCTCAAGCACAAACTGTCGCTCTACTGCGACGTCGACCGGGAAGCGGTGATCGCCGCGCCGGACGCGCCGAGCATCTACGACATCCCGAAGGTCCTGCACCGGGAGGGACTCGACGCCTACGTGGTGCGCCGGCTCGGCCTGTCCTTCCGGGACGTGGACTGGAGCAGCTGGGACGACCTGCTGGAGCGGGTGCACCATCCCCGGCACACGGTCACCGTGGCGTTGGTCGGCAAATACGTCGACCTGCCCGACGCGTATCTGTCGGTGTCCGAGGCGATCCGGGCGGCCGGGTTCGGGCACCGGGCCCGGGTACAGGTCCGCTGGGTGCCCAGCGACGAGTGTGTCAGCCCGAACGGCGCCGCGGCCGCGTTGGCCGGCGTCGACGGCATCGTCATCCCCGGCGGGTTCGGCGTCCGGGGCATCGAGGGCAAGATCGGCGCCGCCCGGTACGGTCGGGAGAACGGTATCCCGGTGCTCGGCCTCTGCCTCGGTCTGCAGTGCATGGTGATCGAGGTGGCCCGTAACGGTGCCGGCCTGGTCGGCGCCAACTCGGCCGAGTTCGACGACGACGTCGAGCATCCGATCGTCGCGACCATGGCCGATCAGGAGCAGATCGTCGCCGGCCGCGGCGACCTGGGTGGCACGATGCGCCTCGGTGCCTATCCGGCCCGGCTGTCCGAGGGGTCGATCGTCGCCAGGGCGTACGGCACCACCGAGGTCAGCGAGCGGCACCGGCACCGGTACGAGGTGAACAACGCCTACCGCGAGGTGCTGGAGAAGGCCGGTCTGCGGATCTCCGGCACCTCACCGGACGGCCGGCTGGTCGAGTTCGTCGAGCTGGACCCCGCCGAACACCCGTTCTTCGTCGCGACCCAGGCCCACCCGGAGCTCAAGAGCCGCCCGACCCGGCCGCACCCGTTGTTCCATGCGTTCGTCGGTGCGGTCATCGTCTACTCCGAGGCCGACCAGTTGCCGGTGGACCTCGGATCCACCGGCGGTCAGTCGTGACGCGCGATCCGGCGGCGGACCATCACGTCTACCAGGTGCGGCAGCGCACCGACCGGTTCACCGGCGCGGTCTTCTCGGTCGTCAGCGACGACGTGACGATGCCGGGCGGTGGCGTGGCGAGGCGTGACTACGTGCGCCACGTCGGCGCGGTCGGGGTGGTGGCGCTCGACGACGACGGCCGGGTCGTGCTGGTCCGCCAGTACCGCCACCCGGTCGGCCGGTACCTGTGGGAGCTGCCGGCGGGACTGGTCGACGTCAGCGGGGAGGACCTGCCTGCGGCGGCCCTGCGCGAGTTGGCCGAGGAGGCCGACCTGCAGGCCGGGCGACTCGACCTGCTGGTCGACCTGCACACCTCGCCGGGCTGTTCGGACGAGACGATCAGGATCTTCCTCGCCCGCGACCTGTCGGTGGTGCCGCGGCCGCAGCGCCACGACCGTCGTGACGAGGAGGCCGAGATGCAGGTCCGCCTCGTCGATCTCGACGAGGCGGTGCGGATGGTCCTGGCCGGGGAGGTCACCAACGCGGCGGCGGTGGCCGGGCTGCTGGCCGCCGACCGTGCCCGGCGAACCGGCTGGGCGGTGTTGCGTCCGGCCACCGACCCGGTGCCGTGTTGACCGACGGTGCCGCCACCCGGCGACCGGGTGGCGGCACCGCCGGTCGCCGGGGAGCGCCCGACTGACACATCGTCAACTCCGGACGGCATCGGCTGCCAAGGTGTTGGCCGGGCGCGCTGCCCGACGGCCCTAGACTGCGCCGAGTACGGACGGGCAGCGGTGCCTGCGGAAGAGGTGACGGCGACGTGTTGGTGGGAATTCCCCGCGAGGTCAAGAACCACGAGTACCGGGTGGCGGTCACTCCGGCCGGCGTCCACGAGTTCGTCCGGGCCGGGCACCAGGTGCTGATCGAGGCCGGCGCCGGTGCCGGCTCGGCGATCACCGATGACGAGTTCGCCGCGGCCGGGGCGACCATCGTGGCGACGGCGGACGACGTGTGGGCGGCCGGCGAGCTCGTCCTCAAGGTCAAGGAGCCGATCGCCGAGGAGTACCACCGGATGCGACGCGGCCAGGTGCTGTTCACCTACCTGCACCTGGCGGCCTCCAAGGAGTGCACCGACGCCCTGCTGCAGCAGGGCGTCACCGGGATCGCGTACGAGACGGTGGAGACCGCCGACGGCGCGTTGCCGTTGCTGGCGCCGATGTCCGAGGTCGCCGGTCGGCTGGCCCCGCAGGTCGGCGCGTACCATCTGATGCGCTCCGGTGGCGGTCGCGGAGTGCTGATGGGCGGGGTCTCCGGTGTCTACGCCGCCAAGGTGGTGGTCATCGGGGCCGGGGTGTCCGGCATGAACGCCGCCGCGATCGCCCTCGGCATGCAGGCCGAGGTGCTGCTGCTGGACCGCAACATCAACAAACTGCGGCAGGCCGACGCGATCTACCAGGGTCACCTGCAGACCGTCGCGTCGAACACCTACGAGGTCGAGCGGGCCGTGCGCGACGCGGACATGGTGATCGGCGCGGTGCTGGTCCCCGGGGCGAAGGCACCCAAGCTGATCTCCAACGAGTTGGTGTCCCGGATGAAGCCCGGCAGCGTGCTCGTCGACATCTCGATCGACCAGGGCGGGTGCTTCGAGGACTCCCGGCCCACCACCCACGCCGATCCGGTCTACCGGGTGCACGAGTCGGTCTTCTACTGCGTGGCGAACATGCCCGGCGCCGTCCCGCACACCAGCACGTACGCACTGACCAACGTCACCCTGCCGTACGCCCTCGAACTGGCCAACCACGGCTGGCGCGACGCGCTGCGCCGGGACCGGGCCCTCGCCGCCGGCCTCAACACGTACGACGGCGAGCTCACCTACGGCCCGGTCGCCGAGGCGCACGGCATGACCAGCCGGCCGTTGACGGAGGTGCTTGGCTGATCGACCACGACGACGTCCTGCCCGAGCGACCCGTCGACGCGCTGCACCGCGTCGTCCGTGGCTACCTGGACCATTTGACGGTGGAACGCGGGCTGTCCCGCAACACGGTGCTGTCCTACCGCCGTGACCTGGAACGCTACCGGGCGGCACTTGCCTCGACCGGCGTCCGGGACCTTGCCCAGGTGCGACCCGAGCGGATCACGACCCACCTGGCCACGTTGCGGGCCGGCGGCGACGGGCAGGCACCGCTGTCGGCGGCGTCCACCGCCCGGGCCGCCAGCGCCATCCGGGGCCTGCACCGGTTCGCCGCCCGGGAAGGGCACGCCGGCGTCGACGCCAGCCGGGACGTCCGCCCGGCGTTACCGCCCCGCCGGCTGCCCCGCGCGCTCGACGTCGACCAGGTCGAGCGGTTGCTGACCGCTGCCGGAGGCCTCGACCCTGCCGGTGCGCCGTTGGCCGTCCGCGACCGCGCGCTGCTGGAGTTCCTCTATGGCACCGGAGCGCGGATATCCGAAGCGGTCGGCGCGGCCGTCGACGACCTCGACCTCACCGCCGCGGTGGTGCTGCTGCGCGGCAAGGGTGGCCGGCAACGGCTGGTGCCGGTCGGCCGGTACGCCGCCGACGCGCTGCGCGCATACCTGACCCGGGTGCGTCCCGCACTCGCCGCCGCCGGTCGGGGCAGCCCGGCGATCTTTCTCAACGCCCGGGGCGGGCAGCTGTCGCGGCAGAGTGCCTGGATCGTGCTGCGGCGGGCGGCCGAACGGGCCGGGCTGCCGGTCGACGGGACGCACGCGGTGTCGCCGCACACCCTGCGGCACTCCTACGCCACCCACCTGCTCGACGGTGGCGCGGACGTCCGGGTGGTGCAGGAGCTGCTCGGCCACGCGTCGGTGACCACCACCCAGGTCTACACCCTGGTGACCGTCGACCGGCTCCGAGAGGTCTACGCCACCTCGCATCCCCGTGCTCGGCGTTGATCCGCAGGCAGGCGACGGGGCGTGCCGGGTCGACACGCCGGGCAGGTGCCCGCCACGCCCCCGCCCGGTGGCGTACAGTCGGGCAACGGCGCGGCTTTCGTACGGCGGCAGGCGAAGGCCCCGCAGCGGCGACGCCGCTGCAGACGCCGGTCGGCTCCGGCGCCGGGCAGTCGTCGGGAGGGGGCGCACAGGACATGGCGGGCAACAGTGACCGTGCCGAGGCGTGGACCTCGACGCTCCGCGAACAGCAGGCCGGGCTCGATCTCAGCGCCGAGCTCGGCCCCGCCGATCCGACCGCGTACACCACGCGCAAGCCGATCCCGGAGCCGATGCCGACCGACCGGCACGGCCCGGCCCGGGTCATCGCGATGGCCAACCAGAAAGGCGGGGTCGGCAAGACCACCACGACGATCAACCTCGGTGCCGCGCTGGCCGAGTACGGCCGCAAGGTGCTGCTTGTCGACTTCGACCCGCAGGGCGCGTTGTCGGTCGGCCTCGGGGTCAATCCGCACAATCTGGACCTTTCGGTCTACAACCTGCTGATGCAGGACGACGTGACCGCCGAGGACGTGCTGATCAAGACCGATGTGGCCGGACTGCATCTGCTGCCGGCCAACATCGACCTGTCGGCCGCCGAGATCCAGCTGGTCAACGAGGTCGCCCGGGAGATGGCCCTGGCCCGGGTGCTCAAGTCGATCCGCAAGGAGTACGACTTCGTCCTGATCGACTGCCAGCCGTCACTCGGCCTGCTGGCCATCAACGCGTTGACCGTGGCGCACGGGGTGCTGATCCCCCTGGAATGCGAGTTCTTCAGCCTGCGCGGTGTGGCGCTGCTGCTCGACACCATCGACAAGGTCCGCGAGCGGCTCAACTTCGACCTGGAGCTGGAAGGCATCCTGGCGACCATGTACGACAGCCGCACCACACACTGCCGGCAGGTGCTGCAGCGGGTCGTCGAGGCGTTCGGCGACAAGGTCTACCAGACGGTGATCACCAAGACGGTCAAGTTCCCCGAGTCGACCGTCGCCGGCGCGCCGATCACCAGCCTCGACCCGGCGTCGTCCGGTGCCCGCAACTACCGCCAGCTCGCCCGCGAGGTCATCGCGCACCACGCGGAGCGCTAACCTGCGGTGCGGCTCGCGCAGCGGGTGGACTACGGTCGACTGGTGAGCGCACCGACGGCCGCCGACGTGGCTACCGACCCGGCGGCCCTGCCGCCGACCGGGGCCTCCGACGACGCCGGTGCGGCCCCGCCCGCCGAGGGCACCGGGTTCACCGTGCGGTTGGCGAACTTCACCGGTCCCTTCGATCTGCTGCTGCAGCTCATCGGCAAACACAAGCTGGACGTCACCGAGGTGGCGCTGCACCAGGTCACCGACGAGTTCATCGCCTACATCCGGGCGATGGGCGACGACTGGGACCTCGACGAGGCCAGCGAGTTCCTGGTCATCGCGGCCACCCTGCTCGACCTCAAGGCCGCCCGCCTGCTGCCCGCCGCCCAGGTCGAGGACGAGGAGGACCTGGCGCTGCTGGAGGCCCGGGACCTGCTGTTCGCCCGGCTGCTGCAGTACAAGGCGTTCAAGGAGGCTGCGGCGCACATCGCCGAGTTGGAGACCGCCGGTGCCCGCCGCTACCCGCGGGCGGTCACCCTGGAAGAGCGCTACGCCCGGGCGCTGCCCGAACTGGTGCTCGGCGTCGGCCCTGCCCGGTTGGCCAAACTGGCCATCAAGGCGATGACGCCACGGGTGGTGCCGGTCGTCACCATCGACCACGTGCACCAGGTGCGGGTCAGCGTACGGGAGCACGCCACCCTGCTGCGCGACCGGCTGCGCCGGGTCGGCACCGCCACCTTCGAGACGCTCTGCCTTGACTGCGAGTCCACCCTGGAGATCGTCGCCCGGTTCCTGGCGCTGCTGGAGCTGTACCGCGAAGGTCTGGTGGGCTTCAGCCAGGAGCAGGCGCTGGGCGACCTCACCGTACGCTGGACCGGCGGCGCGCACGGGGGAGCGGAGCTCACCGTCGACGAGTACGCCGGCCAGCCGGCGGAAACCGACACCGCGGCGACGCCCGCCGCGCCGTCAGATCCCAGCGGGCCGCACGCCGGTCAGTCGGACGCCGGCCAGGAGGAGGCTTCGTGAGCAGCGACGAGCAGCCCGACTCGCTTGCCGAGCAGGCCGCGGCCTGGGTGCCCCCGTGGGCGCGGGCCAGCGTACCGTCGCAGAACGCCGCCGCCCCGGAGCCGGCACCGCCCCCCGCACCCGCGCCCGAGCCGGTCCCGGCGGCGGAGCCACCCGCCGCGTCCGACGGGCAGCCCGAGCCGGAGCCGGCGGCTGAGCCGGAGCCCGAGGCACCGCCGGCGCCGACCGCCAGGTCTCAGCCGGCACCTGAACCGGAGCCGGCGGCACCCGCCGCACTGGCGCTGCTCGACGACGCCGAACTCAGACCGGCGATCGAGGCGATCATGCTGGTGGTCGACGAACCCGTTTCCGAGAACGTGCTCGCGCAGGTGCTGGAGCAGCCGACCGAGCGGGTCGGCGCGATGCTGCGGGAGATCTCCGACAGCTACACCGCCGCCGGGCACGGGTTCGACCTGCGCCGGGCGGCCGGTGGGTGGCGGCTCTACACCCGCCCCGAGTACGCGCCCTATGTGGAGCGGTTCGTGCTCGACGGGCAGTCGGTGCGACTGACCCAGGCCGCGCTGGAAACCCTGGCGGTGGTCGCCTACAAGCAGCCGGTCACCCGGGGCCGGGTCTCGGCCATCCGGGGGGTCAACTGCGACGGGGTCATCCGGACCCTGACGACACGGGGGCTGATCGAGGAATGCGGCAGCGAGCCGGAGAGTGGCGCCTACCTCTACCGTACGTCGACCCTGTTCCTGGAGAAATTGGGGTTGAACAGCGTCGAGGAGCTACCCTCGCTGGCGCCGTTCCTGCCCGACGACGTGGAAGAGATCGCCGATGCCCAACGATGACGACAGTGGTGTGCAGCGCCTGCAGAAGGTGCTGGCCGCCGCCGGCGTCGGCTCCCGCCGCGCCTGTGAGGACCTGATCTTCCGACGGCGGGTGACCGTCGACGGGCGGGTCGCCGAACTGGGCGACAAGGTCGACCCGCGCAACGCGGTGATCCACGTCGACGGCGAACGGATCGTCACCGACCACCGGCTGGCGTACCTGGCGATGAACAAGCCCCGCGGCGTCGTGTCGACCATGGCGGACGAAAAGGGCCGGACCGCGCTGTCGGATCTGCTCGACCGGGTCGACCAGCGGGTCTACCACGTCGGCCGGCTGGACGCCGACAGTGAGGGCCTGCTGCTGCTGACCAACGACGGCACGTTGGCGCATCGCCTGATGCACCCCTCGTACGGTGTGCCGAAGACCTACCTGTGCGAGGTCGCCGGACCGGTTCCCCGGGCGGTGGGCCGCCGGTTGCTCGCCGGCGTCGACCTCGACGACGGGCCGGCCAAAGTGGACAAATACGCACTGCTCGACACCCTCGGTCGGACCGCCCAGGTCGAGGTGGTGCTGCACGAGGGGCGCAACCGCATCGTCCGACGGCTCTTCGAGGAGGTCGGGCACCCGGTCTCCCGGCTGGTCCGGACCGCCATCGGACCGATCCGGCTCGGTGACCTGCGGCCCGGTCGGACTCGGCGGCTCAACAACGCGGAGGTCGCCGCCCTGTTCGCAGCAGTCAATGACTAGCCAGGCATGATGGAGCCCGTTGGTGGGCACCCGTGAGGGTGCGCGCCGACGTACCTCGGTGGGACGGCCGGGGACAGTGGTGCGGGTGAGAGGAGCGACGGTGGCTGAGCAGGAACGGACCGGGCACTTTGTGGTAGCGGTGGACGGCCCGTCCGGATCGGGAAAGTCGACCGTCTGCCGGCGCCTGGCCGGCGCGACCGGTGCCCGGTACCTGGACACCGGCGCGATGTACCGGGCCGTCACCTGGGCGGTACTGCGTTCCGGCGTCGATCCGCACGATCCGGACGGGGTCGGCAAGGTCGCCGCCGACGTCACCCTGACCGTCGGCACGGATCCGACAGACCCGCACATCAGCGCCGACGGTGTCTCGGTCGACCGCGAGATCCGTAGCGCCGAGGTGACCTCCGCGGTCTCCGCGGTCGCCGCCGTCGCGGCGGTCCGGGAACGGATGGTCGCCGAACAACGGTCCCTCATCGCCGCCCATGCGCCGATCGTCGTCGAAGGGCGGGACATCGCCTCGGTCGTCGCCCCCGACGCCGACCTCAAGGTCTACCTGACCGCGTCCGCCGAGGCCCGGGCGATGCGCCGCAGCGCCGAGACCGCCGCCGACGTGGCGGCCACCGCCCAGGCGCTGGCCCGGCGCGACCAGTTCGACTCCAACCGGGCCGTGGATCCGCTGCGGCAGGCCCCGGACGCGGTCGTACTCGACACCACCGAGCTGGGCATCGACGAGGTCGTCGACCAGCTCCGCCACCTGCTCGCCGCCCAGGCCGCCCGGTGAACGCCGAGGCGGTACCGCAGGAGTTGACCGACCCGACCGCGCCGGTACCGGTGGTCGCTGTCGTCGGCCGCCCCAACGTCGGTAAGTCCACACTGGTCAACCGGATCATCGGTCGTCGGCAGGCGGTCGTGGAGGACGTGCCGGGAGTCACCCGGGATCGGGTGCCCTACGACGCCAACTGGTCCGGCCGGCAGTTCACCATCGTCGACACCGGCGGCTGGGAACCGGACGCGCGCGACCGGGCGGCCGCCATCGCGGCGCAGGCCGAGGCCGCCGTCGCCACCGCCGACGTGGTGCTGTTCGTCGTGGACGCCACGGTCGGCTCGACCGACGTCGACGAGGCCGCCGTCAAGATGCTGCGGCGCAGCGCCAAACCCGTCCTGCTGGTGGCCAACAAGGCGGACAACACCAACGTCGAACTGGAGGCGACCAGCCTGTGGTCGCTCGGTCTCGGCCAGCCGTACCCGGTCTCCGCGCTGCACGGGCGCGGCTCCGGTGACCTGCTCGACGCGGTCCTCGACGCGCTGCCCGATCCGCCGCCGATGGCCGAGCCGGGCGGGCCGCGTGGCCCTCGGCGGGTGGCACTCGTCGGACGGCCCAACGTCGGCAAGTCCAGCCTGCTCAACCGGCTCGCCCGGGAGGAACGCGCGGTCGTCGACTCGGTCGCCGGAACGACCGTCGACCCGGTCGACAGCATCGTGGAGATCGGCGGCGAACCGTGGCAGTTCGTTGATACCGCCGGGCTGCGTAAACGCGCCAACCGGGCCAGCGGTACGGAGTACTACGCCAGCCTGCGCACCGCCGGGGCGATCGAGGCCGCCGAGGTGGCCGTCGTCCTGCTCGACGCCAGCGAGACCCTCAGCGAGCAGGACCAGCGGGTGCTGTCGATGGTCGTCGAGGCCGGTCGGGCGTTGGTGATCGCCTTCAACAAGTGGGACCTGGTCGACGCCGACCGGCGCTACTACCTCGAGAAGGAGATCGAACGCGATCTGCGTCGCATCCCCTGGGCCATCCGGGTCAACATCTCCGCCCGGACCGGCCGGTCCGTGGAGCGGCTGGCCCCGGCGTTGCGGACCGCCCTGGCCAGCTGGGAGACGCGGATCCCGACCGGGCAGCTCAACCAGTGGATCACCGCGCTGGTCCAGGCCACCCCCCACCCGGTACGCGGCGGCCGGGCTCCGCGCATCCTCTTCGCCACCCAGGCCGGCGTCGCCCCGCCCCGGTTCGTCCTGTTCACCACCGGCCCACTCGACGCCGGCTACCAGCGGTTCGTCGAGCGGAAACTGCGCGAGGAGTTCGGTTTCGAGGGCACCCCGATCGAGGTGTCGGTGCGCCCCCGTAAGCAGGTCGGGCCGGGTGGTCGCGGCAAGGCCCACGGCTGACCCGCAGGCTCGGCCCGCCGGGTAGGGGTCGTGTCGTCCGGATCCGCCATGCGCTACGCTGTACCGGTTGCCGCAGGTGCTGCTTGACGGCAACGGGACGTGGCGCAGCTTGGTAGCGCACTTGACTGGGGGTCAAGGGGTCGTCGGTTCGAATCCGGCCGTCCCGACAGCGCGAGGGTTTCCGCAGGTCAACGACTTGCGGAAGCCCTCTTTTCATTGCTTGGCATGGATGCCCGGTCTAGCACGCCGCTGTTGAATTACAAAACTCGGGCA
The DNA here is from genome assembly GCF_030345095.1 of Solwaraspora sp. WMMA2056. NCBI lineage: Bacteria > Bacillati > Actinomycetota > Actinomycetes > Micromonosporales > Micromonosporaceae > Solwaraspora > Solwaraspora sp. WMMA2056. The sequence goes on along the minus strand of NZ_CP128360.1, from coordinate 4,909,388 downwards.
GGTTGCCATGGCACTGTTGGATCTTCAGAAGCTGACCGGAGGACTGTCCCGGACGTGGGCCGGGTTCCTGCGGGACTGGGACCGGTCGCTGCGTTCGGGGAACTATCCGGAGACGACTCGGTACAACTATCTCCTCGCGGCGGCGCAGCTGGCGCGGTACCTGGGGGAGCACTCGCCGGACCCGGACGCCGACGACGGCGCAGCCGACCCGTGTGTGGTCTCCAGGGCGCACGTCGAGGCGTTCCAGGCGTGGATGGTGGAAACCCGCTCGGCGTCGACGGCGCTGAACAAGTACAAGTGTCTGCAGCAGTTCTTCCGCTGGTTGCAGGGCGACGAGCAGGTCATCGACCGCAATCCGATGGACCGGCTGCGGCCGCCGAAGACGCCGACCAAGCTGGTGCCGGTGCTGGGTGAGGCGGACACGGCGAAGGTGCTGCAGGCGTGTCGGGGCAAGGGGTTCGTCGGCCTGCGCGACGAGGCGCTGGTCCGGTTGTACGCCAACACCGGCGCCCGTCTGTCGGAGGTGGGCATGCTGCTGGTCTCCGACGTGGACATGAACACCGAGTCGGTGCACTTCCACGGCAAGGGCGCCAAGGACCGGCGGGTGCGGTTCGGGCCGAAGACCGCGCGGGCCCTGTCGCGGTACCTGCGCGCGCGGGACAACCACAAGGGCGCCGCGTCGCCGAGCCTGTGGCTGGCCGACCGGGGCGCGGCGCCCTTGACTCCGAACGGCATCAAGATCCGGCTCAAGCGGCTCGGCGCCGCCGCCGGGGTGCCGGATCTGCACGCGCACCGGTGGCGGCACAGCTTCGCGCACGAGTGGAAGCTGGCCGGTGCGGACACCGGCGATCTGATGCTGCTGCTGGGCTGGGCGTCGGAGGACATGCCGCGCCGGTACGGGGCCAGTGCCGCTGCCGAGCGGGCGATGGCGACGCAGCAGCGCATCGGTATCGGCGAACGCGTGTAGGTAGGTGGTCGGCGCGGCGCGTACAGGATGGCGGGTCCTGCGCGCCGTGCCGTCCGGGTGGGTGAGCTGCCGCGGGCGTTGCGAAGGAGGGTAAGAGATGACCTGCCCGCCCCGCAGCGCCGCGCGTTGGCCGCCGAGCTGACTGGCCTGTCCGAGGCGTTGTGGCGCTGCTACACCCACCCAGCCAGCGCTGCGGACAACCTGGACGTCAACACCGAGGGGTGGCGGCGCGCGCAGACCAGGAACGGGTTCGCGTCCGTGGCCGACCACATCCGCCGACCGAACCTTCCAGACGACCACGACAGCCTCCTGGTCTCGTACGACCCGGTCGAGGAGCTAGCGCACCGGGTGGGTCGCTGCCTGCACCGCGCCGCCGACGCGGAACTGTCCGCTGTGGTGATCGCTGAGGTGGAGATGGAGCTGGCCGCTGTGGAACGCGCGGAGCTGGGTGACCTGTCCGGCCGAGCGGTGCAGGCCGTGCCTGACCCGGCAGGACGCCTCCCCGGTACAGGTCGCCGCCGCCGACCAGGTTCTCGCGACCAACCCGCTCGGCAGCGACGAGCTGTTCCTCGAGCTGGACCCGACGTCGGCGTGTGTCGCCGCGGCGCACTGGCTGCAGGCCGCCGCGGACGCGGCGGCGGAGTTGTCCGGGATCGCCGCGACCGCCGTGGTGACGGAGGCCGACAACATCGAGGCGTTGCCGCACGAGACACCCACCGCCGTCCTCGAGCTGATGGAGATCGGCCTGTCACCGACGGCTGCGGTCACCAGCCTGATCGGCGACGCCGTGGCCCTGGCCGAGGGCGAGGCACCTGACGTGTACGAGCTGCGGAAGAAGATCGAGGAAGCCGAGGACGACGCCGAACGGTACGGACAGGACGAACCGCATTCGACGGTCGGGTTCCGGAAGATTCGGCTGACCACGTTGAATCCCCGCAGGCCGGCCCGGGACATGCTGGAAGACCTGCTGTCCGGAATCCGGGGCTGCTGGCTGCTCTACCAGGAGTACGCCGAGATACCGGGCGACCCGACCGACGAGGACGACGACACGCAGACGTCGAACGGCGACCTGGACGACGCGATCGACGCGGGGTTCTGCGACGCGGTGCGGGCCAGGGCGGCGGGCGCCCGGCAGCGGCTGAACCTCGACGGGCGTTGACCGGCCTCCGCCACCGACCCGGACCACTGGCCGTCGGTAGATTCGGGCGACACCCCGCAGCATCCATGCGCGTGGCTCGTCGGGCAACAGCAAGGGGGGGCGCAGCCTAGGGTGCCAGGGGAGGGACGACGGCTGGGGTCTACCGAGTCTGAGGAGAGGAACCCCCGGGTGAGTCTGGCCGGCAGCGACAGGAACGTCGCCGACGTCAGGTGCCCCGTAGGCGCGTCGTGGCGACTCACGGTTGAGTCGCGGTCCGTTGTCGCCGTGGCCGTTTGGGTCGCGGTCACGTCACTGGTGCGGACCGCAGGGACGGCTGGGTCGGGACAGCACGACCTGCGCCGGAGCGGTCGTGCTCGTCCAGTTCAGGAGCCTTACCCTGCCATCGCGCCGAGAGTGATGATCAATTAGCGCTGCGGTCGCAGGCTCGTATCCCAGGGGTGGCCAGAGGTGGCACCGAGCCGTCCTCGTCTGGCTCGGCGAAAGCGAGGACAGCACCGATCTTCCCGTCGGCGAGGCGCAGTCGGCCGGAGGCCGACAACCGTCGTCTTGCCTCCTCGGCCCAGGCCGCGAGGGCCTTTGCGTCGATGGTCCCGTCCGGGCCGGTGCCGGGACTGCGTAGATTTCCGTGTTTGACCTGGGAGTGGTCCGTTGGACAGGAGGTCGATCCTGTCCAGGAAGGACCACGTCATGGCAGACAAGAAGAACCCGGTTCAGCTTGCGGAGCCGATGACGGCGGAGCGGGAGTTCGCCCAGCAACTAATCGAGCGGGCCAAGGCCGACGGAGTCTCGTTGGTCGGACCGGGTGGGCTCCTCACCGGGATCACCCGCACCGTCCTCGAGTCACCGCTCGACGCCGAGATGGACGCCCACCTCGACACCGCCGGTGTCGACGAGGAGACCGGTCGGCGGACCAACATCCGTAACGGCCACGGGGCCACGACGGCGCAGACCGAGGTCGGGCCGGTGCGGATCCAGGTCCCCCGGAACCGGGCCGGGTCGTTCACCCCGCGGATCGTGCCCAAACACGCTCGCCGCCTCGACGGCTTCAACGAGGCCATCCTGTACCTGTACGCCAAGGGGTTGACGACCGGGGAGATTGCCGCCCACCTGACCGACGTGTACGGCGCTGACGTGTCCCGGCAGCTGATCAACCGGGTCACCGACAGCGTCCTGGCTGACATGGAGGCCTGTATGGGCGGCGCGGTCGATTCTTGCGGGAGATCGACATGGTTCCGCGCCGCCCACATCAGGTTACTGGTCTCGTACCTGGTTGATCTCGGGTGCCGGCCCGGCCGTGGCCTGAGCCGGTACGTGAGGAAGTCACGTGGTGGGCTTGCCGCCGAGGGGTGCGGCCGGGGTGGCGTGGTGGTAGTGGGGGTGTATGGCGGGTGGTTGTCGGAGGAGGTAGCGCAGTGCGAAATCGGCGGCTGAGGGGAGGTAGCCGGCGGTGCGCCACTGTGGGTCGCCGTCGAGGTGGTGGCCGGCGGCGGTGAGCCCGGTGTGGATGCCGGGGAGGTGGGCCGCTCCCCAGATCATGACGGTGTCGTCGGTGGTCGTCGTGGCGGCGTCGAGGGCGAGTGCGGTGCGGGTGTCGGTGAGGACCTGGGTGACGGCCCGCAGGCGGGGGTCGCGGTGGGGCCGGGGTACGGCGTTCTTCGCGGCCAGGGCGGCGATCATGCGGGTGCTGATTGCGAAGTAGGCGTAGACGCGGCTGAGTCGCCAGACCTGGTGGTCGGGCCAGTCGAACAGGGCGCGGCGGGTGGTGAGGTAGTGGGTCATGGCGTCGGTGCCGGCGTGGCGGATGACGTCGAGGTCGGTGAGGTCTTTGCGTTGCCAGGTGGGGTGGTGGAGCAGGCTGGGTTGGCGTACCCAGCCGAGGGGAGCCATCCGGACGGTCTCGAGGTCGCGGAGGGCGTTGAGGTCGTCGAGGACGGCCTGCTCTGCCTGGGTGGGGTTGTCGCCGGGGGTCTGGTACTGGGCGTTCTCGTAGTGGACGACGTATCCGTCGTGTTGGTAGCGGTCGATGTCGTGCAGCAGCTGGTGGTAGTAGGCGGGCTCGGCGTAGTGGTGGGTAGCGACGACGATGATTCGTTGCCCGCTGTCGGGGTGGCGGTAGGCGCTGAGCGGTGTCTGGAGGATGAGGCGGCGGCGGCCGGTGGTGAGTCGGAGGTAGGGGGTCATGTGCTGGTTGTCCTCGGTGCGGGTGGGTGGGCGCGGTCGGTGGTGAGGATGGTGAGGATGTCGGACAGGGCGATGGGGTCCAGGTCGAGCACGATCTCGTGGTGTCGGGGGTCGTAGTCGACGTTGACGACGCCGACGAGGTAGTGCTCGCCAAGGCGGACGCTGACGGGGTTGGTGCGGCGTCGGGCGAGGAGCGCGATGATCTGCTCGCGGTTGAGGGTGTCGCCGCGGAAGGTATGGCTGGTGGGCATGCTTCGGCCGGGGATCGCCTGGCGGTACCAGCGGAGGGTGGGAATCTCGTGCCAGCCGGGCCAGTCGGTGTTGATGGTGGTCCATCCGTCGCGTTGGCGCAGGACGATCTGTTCGTGGTGGACGAGGGTGGCGTCGCCCGGATGCGCTCGCAGGAGGGTGACGACGCTGTTGATGATGTCGGCGGTTTCCTGGTCGGCGTTGGTGTGGTGGGGCCGGTGGCGGTAGAGCAGTTCGAGGCGGGCGTTGTGCTGGCCGTAGGAGCCAGCGAGGTTGTCGTCGTCGTCGGGGTGTAGGGGCCAGGCTTCGACGGTGATGCCGTCGCGGGCGACGCCGATCTCGACCGGTTCGGCGTGCAGCACGGTTCCGACCAGGTTCAGGACGATGGCGACCGGTGCGGTGGCGGTGGTGTAGAGGCGGTACTCGGCGGCCATGTCAACTGCCGGTGGGGACGCGGCCGACGTGGGACAGGGCGAGGTTGCCTTTGACCACCAGGTCGGTGTGGAGCAGAAGCGTACGGAAGGCGTCGATGTCGTCGGGAGTCATGCCGGCGGCGACGAGCCGGTCGCGGATGACCCCGGCGGTGGCGTAGGGCAGGAGACAGCCGGCCTGTCGGCCGGTCCAGGTGCCGGTGTGGCCGGTCGTGTCGACGTGCAGGCCGAGGGCGCGCATCGCGTGGTGCGCGCGGCGACCCCACGTCAGGTCGTTGCCGGAGCCGGTGAGTACAGCGCCGAACGCCCGGTGGTAGGCGGCGAAGAGCCGGTCGGCCTCATCGGGGTCAGGCGCGGACAGTACGGAGCTGCGCCAGGTGGGTTCGAACTCCTCGACGATGAGCAGCCCGCCGGGGGTGAGGGCGTCGACGAGCCGACCGAGTACGGCGGTGCGCTGGTCGGCGGGCAGGTGCGCGAGGAGGAGCCGGACGTGGATGAGGTCGTAGCCGTCGTCGGGCAACGGGTCGGTGACGATGTTGTGGCGGATCAGCCGGACGCGGGGGCGTCGGCGGCTCGGGGTGAGGTCGATGTCGGTGGCGGTGACGTCGCCGTGCGGGGCCATCTCGGCGAGGGTCGCGGCGATGCAGCTGGCGCCGACGGCGACGACGAGGCATCGGGCGTCGGCGCGGACTCCGACCCGGCGTAGCTGCCGGCGGGAGAACGGGTCGAGCATGCCGGCCAGGGCGTCGAGCATGACCGCGTTGTCGTCGCGGGTGTCGGGTGGGGCGTCGCCGAACAGGTAGGTGGACGTGGTCACAGCTGTCTCCTTCAAACAGTAGGGGTCAGCGGGCATGGCCTGGACCCGGCGGTTCGGATGCGCGCCTGCCCGGGGGTCAGGCGGTCGTGTGGCGGATCCACGGCGCTGCCCGAGTGCAGGCGGCGGTGAGGAGCCCGTACATCGCGGTGCTCATGGCGGCGAGGACCGTGATGGCGGCGAAGGCCATGTCGGCGCGGGTGCCGGCGTTCTGGATGACGACGCCGAGCCCGGCGAGCCCGCCAAACAGTTCAGCGACGACGGCGCCGATCAGGGCGAGGGGTAACGCGATCCGCAGCCCGGAGCACAGGTGCGGTAGCGCGGCCGGTAGCCGGACCTTGACGAACGTCTGCCAGCGCGACGCGGTCAGGGACCGGGCCAGCTCGACCAGATCCGCCGGGGCGGCCGTCAGGCCGGTGGCTGTCGCGAGGGCGATCGGGAGGAAGCACATCAGCCAGACCAGGACGATCTTCGGGCCGGCGCCGAAGCCGAGGGCGATGATCAGCACCGGCACCAGGGCGGGTTTCGGTAGCACGCTGAGGACCAGCAGGGTCGGGGTGAGTGCCCGCGCCAGTGGCCGGGACATCGCCAGGACAGTGCCGAGCATGACCGCCGTGACGGCGGCGAGCGTGTAGCCGGCCATCGCCGTGGTGAGGGTGACGGCGGCGTGGTGGAGCAGGTAGCCGGGCTGGTCACGGATCACGGCGGCGACCGCGTACGGCGGCGGCACGATGTAGTCGGCGACGCCGGACACCTCGACGGCTGCCCACCAGACGGCGACCAGCCCGGCCACACCGAGGACCGGCGGGCAGACTCCGGCGACCACCGTCCACAGCCGCGCGGTGGCTGCCGAGGCGAGCCCAGGCGTTGGCGGCGTGGACTGGTTCATCCGACGAGGTCGGGGGCGATGATGTCCGGCGGCGTCAGCCCAGCGGGTATGGCACCGGCACCGTGCAGGATCGCGATGTTGCGGGCCACCCTCGCCTCGTCGAAGTGACCGAGGCGTCCTTCTGCCGGGGTGACGTAGCCGCGCAGCGCGGTCAGCTCGGCGGTAGCGAGGTGGGCCTGCTGGCCCTGCGTCTCTGGCTGTGCCGCGTACGCCTTGCCAGCCGGCTCGGGGTCCTGCATGCAGTAGACCAGACCGCGTAGCAGCGCCCGGTTGAACCGGCGGACCACGTCGGCACGGTTGGTCGCGGTCGCTGTGGAGACGGCCATCGCCGACCCGTGCAGGTCACCGATCCAGTCGACGAACGGCAGCACCGACAGGTCCTGCTTCGCGACGGACCGCACCGACTCCACCGCCGGCACGAACTGCGAGATGGCGTCGACTCGTCCTTCGGCGAGCAGCGCCGCGTGCTGGGCCGGCACCGGGTTGCTCACCCACTGCACACCCGAGGGGTCGAAACCGGCCAGCTGCGCGTACGTCGGGAACAGCACATGGTTGATGCCGCCCGGCAGGTACGACAACCGCCGGCCCGCCAGGTCACCTGGCGTGCGGATGCCCGACGACGCGTTGACCGATGCGCTGTTCGACGCGCAGAACACCGGTGTCCCGGCCGCCGAGGCGCAGCGGTACGCCCAGGCGGCCGTCTGGTTCGACCCGGCCGCGACCGACGAGCAGATCAGCGCACTGAAGGACCGGCTGGCCGACGCCGGCTACACCGGGAGCACGGTCGCCGATCAGCTCGGCGCGTTCCGTACCGTCATCGACGGCATCGTCTGGGTGCTGAACGCCTTCGCGGTGATCGCGCTGCTGGCGGCAAGCTTCGGGATCGTCAACACCCTGTTCATGTCGGTGCAGGAGCGGACCCGTGAGATCGGCCTGATGAAGGCGATGGGCATGGGCTCGGGCAAGGTGTTCGGCCTGTTCAGCCTGGAGGCCACGTTCATCGGTTTCCTCGGCAGCGCCATCGGCGCGGTGCTGGCGGTCGCGGCGGGCACCGCGATCAGCAGCGCACTGGCCGGCAGTTTCCTCGCGGACCTGCCGGGGCTCACGCTGATCGCCTTCGAGCCGGTCTCCATCGCGGCGATCATCGGCCTGGTGATGGCGATCGCGTTCCTGGCCGGCACGCTGCCCGCGTCGCGGGCGGCCCGGGCCGACCCGGTCGACTCGCTGCGCTACGAGTAGCCGCAGCTGGCAGGTAGGCCACCGGACGCACGAGGTGCCTGGCGGGATGGAACTCCCGCCAGGCACGTCGCCGTTTCGTCAGGGTCAGTCGGGCCGACCGTGGATCAGAGCCGGAAGTACGAGTTGGTGGTGGAGCTGTTGTACGGGGAGTAGTTCCAGTAGTGGTACATCAGGCCGAGCTGGCCCCACTTGGACCGTACGTAGTTGCCGGTGCCGACCCAGATGCCGGAGTGGTCGTCACTGGCGTACGACAGTTTCATGTTGGAGAACCACTGGTACGGGATCTGCCAGCGGGTATAGCTGCCGTCCTGCCAGTAGCGGTCGTCCCCGGGGGTGTTCATCCACCGGTCGTTCGCGCTGGAGGTGCTGTACCAGGCGTACGAGTGGCAGTTGTACTTGCGCGAGGCGTTGCGTTCCCGCGACGCCGACGGATAGTTGGTCGCCACGTAGCTGTTGTAGCTGCTGATCTGGGCGCTGGTCAGCTCGGACGTCATGGTGATCACCGAGACGGCCGAGCCGTTGGGGGTGTAGACGGTGCTGGCGTAGTCCAGCGTCCCGACGTCGTCGCTGACCGGGTGGGCGACGCTGGGGTCGGTCAGGTGCGCCCGTACGGCCGCGACGGTGGTTTCCACCGCGCCCGGCCGCAGCTGCACAGCTTCGCGCAGCAGCTCCGAGCGGGACCAGTCCCAGCTCTCCCGGGTGGCGAGCGCGCGACCGAGGAGCACCGCGGTCGGTTCCAGGCCGGCCTGGCCGTACGTCGTGGCATCGGTCTGCTTGGCGCGGTGTACGGCGAGGCCGAGCCGTAGCAACTCCTCGGACTGCGCGGCGGTGAGGGTGGCGAGCACCTGCGGCTGGGCGAGGACGGTCTCCAGTTTCCACACGGCCAGCGCCCGGTCGCCGGCGTCGGCGAGGGACTCACCGCCGCGGGCCGCGACGTTCAGGGTCCGGTAGCGCGTGAGCAGTTCCTGGCCGGCGTCGGGGCGGCGGAGCAGTTCCTGTAGTCCGGTGAAGCGGGCGGTGACGGTCTCGAAGCCGTGTTGGACGCTGTTGAAGGCCAGGGCGTCGGGCAGCAGCGGGTACGCCAGGACGGCGTCGACGAGCAGCGGGGTCCGCAGGACGGCGGCGGTCTTGGCCGGCATCTGTACGGCGTCGACCATCTCCTGGTGGCTGCCGAGCGCGCGCCACTGCGCGGAGCCGGGGGTCACCTGGTAGGTGAAGGGTCGGTCGGCGGCCGAGACCGGGGTGCCGGGCGTGAGGGTGGCGACGAGGGCGCCGGTGACGGCGGCGACGAGGGCGCGCCGGGTCAGGCGGGCAGGACGGGACATCCGTGATCCTCTCGACGAAGAACGGGTGCGGCACCATCATGATTCAGATACTTCGATTGATGCCGACTTCGAAAAGGTAACAAGATCCACAATGGATTGTGACGTCCCGGGCGCAAGCCAGAGATGGTCAATGTCAGTGAGCCTTTGCGAGTAACGGTTCGCGACTGGGTGTAGTGCCGGTACTCGGCTCAGGTGGTTCGGTTGTGCTCGATGTGGAGGATGACCAGTGCCGCAGCGACGATGTTCCCGATCTTCCACGGGCACAGGCTGACGTTACGTAAGGCCTTGAACGTCGTCTTGAGCAGGCTGTTCCCGCGTTCACCGACCGCGCGGAGCCGGTTGTGGGCGTGGTTGAACGTCTGCTGCAGGTCGGTGAGCTCACCGTTTTTGGGCTTCTTGAACGCGACGGCGATGGTGTCGGCTTCGCCTTCGTAGCCGAGGTCGGCCAGGGTCCGCATGTTCTCGCGGATCTCGGTGAGGGTGGTCAGCAGGCCGGGGTGGGCGCGCAGGCAGCTGGTGTCGTGTTCCCGGCCGGGGCGTACCGGCGAGGTCCACAGCGGCCAGCCGTCCGGGGCGGTCAGGACCTGGATGTTGCCGCCGTGGTTCTTGTGCTTGGCCGACCACCACAGGTCGACGCCGGGGGTGGGACCCGGGGTGGCGATCCGGTCGGTCTCGATCAGGGTTCCGTCGAGCAGGACGTGGTCGTAGCCGGCGGCCTTGGCCGCCGGCAGCGCGCCGTGTAGGCCGGGTGCCTGGGCGGTCAGGACCGTGATGGCCTCGTGCAGGTGGGCGTACCCGGTGGACAGGCTGATCGTGTTGTCGCGGGCCAACTGGCTCATCCGGGTGCCGTCGAGCAGCCAGCGCAGGACCAGCACGGCCTGGCGGAAGCAGGTCAACACCCGCCGTCCCCGGCGGGTGCCGCGCCGGAGACGTTCGGCGTGCAGCAGTCCGGAGAGGTGGAACACGGTCTCGTCGCGTACGGGCAGCGTTGCGGTATAGGTGATACTCATGAGCGGCGCGGGACTCCGGGGTCGTGGTCTGTGAGAGGAACACTTCGTACCGGCGTTCCGCGCCCTCATCGTTCATCCCGGCTCACCAGGGCGATTCCCACACATCTTGACCGTTCCGGACACCGCGCCCGGTGATCAGAGCCTTACCCGGAAAGGCTCAGTGGCCGCACAGCATGAACCGGGACGCCAACGGTGACGGTGACTTCTTCGACCCCGGTGACACCGACGTCATCCGGGACTCGTTCATCCGGGCCAGGCAGGTCGTGCAGGCCGGCGGGCTGTCCACCAAGCTCTGTATCAACGACTACGACGTCGAGGGCCTGACGGTCCGGGGCGGTACCCCGAACCGCAAGTCCGACGCGCTGTACGAGATCGTCCGTAACTACCGGCAGTACATCGACTGCGTCGGGTTCCAGGCCCACTTCAACGACAACCCGAACAGCATCATCACCGACGACCTGCAGGCCAACATCCAGCGCTTCGCCGACCTCGGCGTCGAGGTGCACCTATCCGAGGTGGACATCGACGACGACCTGAGCAACAACGACATCGGCGCGGGTCAGGCGGAGAACTACCGTAAGGTCGTCCGGGCCTGTCTGAACGTCGAGAAGTGCACCGGCATCACCGTCTGGGGCATCTCCGACAGTGAGTCGTGGCGCTCCTCGGAGCGGGGTCTGCTCTTCACCGGCGGTAACGGCAACTACCAGAAGAAGGCCGCCTACCATGCGGTCCTCGACGAGCTGAACAAGGGCCGCACCGTCGTCACTCCGCCGCCGACGACCGCGCCGCCGACGACCCCGCCGCCGAACCCGTCCGGCTGCTCGGCCACCGTCTCGCTGAACTCCTGGCCCGGTGGCTTCGTCGCCACCGTACGGGTCACCGCCGGCAGTTCGTCGATCAACGGGTGGAGCGTCCAACTGACCCTGCCGTCCGGGGCCACCGTGACCAACGCCTGGAACGCCAACCGCAGCGGCAACAGCGGCACCGTCCGGTTCAGCAACGTCAGCTACAACGGCGCGGTGGGCGCGGGCCAGTCGACCGAGTTCGGCTTCCAAGGGACCGGGACAGCGACCGGTATGACCCCGGTCTGTACCGCCTGAACGCCTCCTGTCCTGGACGGGCCGTCCGGGCCCGTCCAGGACAGGGAGAGCACCCGTCACACCGCACTGGGGCCCGGCGCGACACGGGGACCGGTCGGCCGCAAGCGTGATTCGACTACTCTCGCCGCCGTGGACACCACCAAGGTCGAGGCGCCCGTCGTCGGCGTCACCGCATATCCCGACCGGGCCCGGGTGACCCGGCGCGGCGGGGTCCGCCTGGCGGCTGGTCGGCACCGCGTACGGGTGGCTCCGCTCCCGCTCGGCCTGCGCCGGGACTCGGTCCGGGTCGGCGGTCGGGGCCCGGCCACCGTGCTCGGCGTCGACGTGACCACGTGGCGACAGGCCCGCAGCGGCGACGCGCAGGTCGTCGGCCTGGAGCGGCGTCGCCGTGAGCTGGCCGACGAGTTGGCCGGGGTCGACGACGCGGACGGCATCGAGCAGCAGCGTGGGGAGTTCCTGGCGAAGTTGGCCGAGCGGGCCGGGGGCACCTACGCCCGCGCGCTGGCCGCCGGCGACGCGACGCCGGGCGACGTGGCCGACTTCACCGACGCGGTGGCCACTCAGCTCACCGACTCGCGGGCCCGTCGCCGTGGCCTGGCCCGTCGGCGTACCGAACTGACCGAGGAACTGGCCGCCGTCGGGCGGGATCTCGCCGCCGCGCAGGGCAAGCGTGAGCCGGACCAGTTGGCCGTCGAAGTGGTCGTGGCAGTGGATGCCGACGATGCCGAAGTCGAACTGGAGTTGACCTACCTGGTGGAGGGGGCCAGTTGGCAGTCCTCCTACGACCTACGGCTGGTCGAGGACACCGTGACGGTCACCTGGTTCGCAGTGGTCAGCCAGAGCACCGGCGAGGACTGGCCGGAGTGCGAACTTCAGCTCTCCACCGCCCGGCCGGCCGCGACGACGGGGGTGACCGAATTGTCGCCCTGGTTTCTCGACCGGCTCCAGCCGGCACCTCCGCTCGCGGTGTCGGCGGACATGCTGGCCGGGATGCCGACACCGAGCGAGGCGGCGGCCAGCGGCCCGGTCCGGTCCGCAGCGGCCCGGCCACGGCTGCGGGAGCGCGTCGCCGACGTCGCCCAGGGGGTCAGCGCGGCCACGTACCGGCCGGCCCGGCCGGTGGCGGTGCCGGCCGACGGCAGCACACACCGGGCCACCGTCGCCGTGTTGGAGCTGCCCGCCAGGCTGGACCACGTCACGACGCCGGTGGTCACCGCTGAGGCACATCTGCGGGCCACGGTACGCAACACCTCGGAGCACACCCTGTTGCCTGGGCCGGCAGCGGTGTTCCACCACGCCGACTTCGTCGCGTCCGCCAGGCTGCCGATGTGGGCGCCGGGTGAGGAGACCAAGTTGGCGCTGGGGGTGGACGACCGGCTCAGGGTGGAGCGGAAACTGCATCGGCGTGTCGAGACCAAGGCAACGCTCGGGTCGACCCGACGGCGTGAGGTGGAGTACCGGATCATCGTCGGCAACCACACGACCCGCCCCGCGAACGTGGAGGTGCGCGATCAGCTTCCGGTGGCGCGTGACGAGGCGGTGGTGGTCCGGGAGACGGTGGTCGTACCGCCGTCGGTCGAGCGTACGGAGCTCGGTGAGTTGACCTGGCGGCTGTCGCTCGCTCCGGGCGAGATCGGCGAGATAGCGCTGGGCTTCCGGGTGGAGCTGGCCAAGGGGGTCGAAGTCGCCGGCTGGCGCGAGTAGCCCACGGCACGGTGCCTGCTGCCGGTGCCGATCCGGAGCGGGATGGTTCCTGAAGATCCGGAGCGGGATCGTTCGCGACAACATGAAAGGGACGCCGTCATGCCCCTGTCGGACCCGCAGGTCCTGCTCGCCTCCTGTACCGCGCTGCCGGAAGGCGACGGCGACGAGGCGGAACTGGTCGACGCACTCGGCCATCGGGGAGTCGCCGCCGCGTGGCGACCGTGGGGTGGTCCGGTCGCCCCGCAGACCCTGGTCGTGCTCCGCGCCACCTGGGACTACCCGGACCAGCCCGCCGCCTTCCTCCGGTGGTGCGCCGAGGTGCCGCGGCTGGCGAATCCGGCTGAGCTGGTGCGGTACAACGCCGACAAGCGGTACCTGCTCGACCTCCAGTCGGCGGGGGTGGCGACCATCCCGACGACCGTCGTCGACCCCGGCGACCCGGCGGCGGACGCACCGGAGTCGATCGCAGGTGGTGCCGAGTACGTCGTGAAGCCGGTGGTCGGCGCGGGGTCGCGGGGTGCCGGGCGGTTCGGGCCCGGAATGGCGGACCAGGCCCGCAGCCTGATCCGGTCACTGCACGAGCAGGGGCTCGCCGCCCTCGTGCAGCCCTACCAGCAGGCGGTGGACACCGATGGTGAGCAGGCCCTGGTCTTCGTCGAGGGTCGGTATTCGCACGCGTTCTGGAAGGGACCGATGCTGGCCCGAGGTGCCGTCGACACCGTGGGCGAGCTCTACCTGGCCGAGCGCCTCGCCGCCACGACGCCGGACAGGGCGACGCGCGCGTTGGCGGAGCGCGCACTCGCGGTGGTCGCGCGCCGGGGTGGGGTGGTGCCGGAGCAGTTGCTCTACGCGCGGGTGGACGTGGTACGCGGCACGGGTGGCCCGTTGGTGCTGGAGGTGGAGTTGATCGAGCCCAGTCTCGGATTCCGGTACGCCGACAGCGCCGCTCTGGACCGCTTCGCCGACGCGATCGTCGCCCGCGTGAACGGTTCCACTCTCAGCACTGGATGACCGAAGTTTTTCGGTCCAGAGTGGGCGGTTCCGCAGTGGCGTGGTTAGGATGTCCTGTCGTCGACACGTGCCCAGCCGTACCGGGGTGCGGTAGGCGTCGCCGGGTCCGACCCCGGACACCCCACCCTCCAGGAGCCGTGACATGTCCGACACCGACCCCGAACTCGCCTCGAAGCTCCAGGTCGACGTGCCGCATGCCGCGCGGATGTGGAACTACTGGATGGGCGGCAAGGACAACTTCCAGGCCGACCGGGATGCCGGTGACGCCGTGGCCAGCGTCTACCCGGAGATCGCGGTGATGGCCCGGCAGTCCCGGCGGTTCCTCATCCGCGCCGTGCGGTTCCTGGCCGCCGAGGCTGGTGTCCGGCAGTTCGTCGACGTCGGGACGGGGCTGCCGACGATGCAGAACACCCACGAGGTGGCCCAGGGCGTCGCGCCGCAGTCGCGGACCGTCTATGTCGACAACGACCCGTTGGCGCTGGTGCACGCCCGGGCCCTGCTGACCAGTTCGGGCGCTGGCGGAGCGGTCACCTACGTGGACGCGGACTATCACGACCCGGAGCGGATCCTCGCTGGGGCGAGGTCGGTGCTGGACCTGCGGGAGCCGACGGCGGTGCTGTTCATGGGGGTCCTTGGGTACGAGCCCGATCTCGACGTTGTCCAGTCCATCGTGGATCACCTGATGGGCACCGTCGCGTCGGGAAGCTTCCTCGTGTTGTGGGACGGCACCGACACCAGTCCTGCGGTGGTACGGGGTGCCGAGAAGCTGGTGGAGAGCGGGGGAGTGCCCTACGTCCTGCGCAGTCCTGAGCAGCTCGCCGAGTGTTTCGAGGGTCTGGCCCTGGTGGAGCCGGGCCTGGTGCCGATCACCCGGTGGCGGTCGGACGACCCGGACGCTGGCCACATCGACGCCTACGGCGCGGTGGCCCGTAAGCCCTGACGGTCACCCGGTGGTCGGGCCGAGCGGCCCGATCCTGGCCATGTCGATGTCCAGGTCGGCTCGGTCGCGGCTGCTGCTGATCAGTGCGGCGTTCGGGTCGTCGACGGCTCGGACCCAGTCGCGGGCGGCCTGTTCGGACTTGCCGAACTCGACGTGCCGGCGGACGAGCCGGTCGCGACGAAGGTCGTCGTCGAGGTGGCAGTACCACACCTCGGCCAGCTCGGCGCGGACCTGCGGCCACGGCGGCTCCGCGGCGAGCAGGTAGTTGCCCTCGGTAACCACCAGGCGTACCTGTGGGTCGACCGGGATGGTGCCGGCGATCGGCTGTTCCAGGTCGCGGGCGAAGCCGGGAGCCCAGATGGTCCTGTCGTGGTCGGCCCGGATGCGGCGCAGCAGCGCCAGGTAACCGTCTGCGTCGAAGGTGTCGATGGCGCCCTTGCGGTCCCGGCGGCCGAGTTGGCTCAGTGCGGCGTCGGACAGGTGGAACCCGTCCATCGGCACGGCGGCGACCGCCTCGCCGTGGCGGGTCAGTTCGTCGACGAGCGCCGCCGCGAGGGTCGACTTGCCGGCGGCGGGGCAGCCGGTGATGCCCAGCACGTGCCGGCCCTCGGTCGGCACGAGCCGACGGGCGTGCGCGACGAGTTCAGCGAGCATGCGTCAGCCTAGCTGCCGATCGCGGGCCACCATTGACAGGACTCCGTGTCCCAGTTAACACTGTCGATCTCAGCTGGCAATTTCGTCGTAACTGCCGCCGATCGTGATTGTTAACGCAAACATAGGAGTGTCTGGATGCGACACCGCGTTGGCCCGGTCCTGGCGGCGATGCTCTGCCTCGCCGTGATCGCCGGCACCGGTGCACCGGCCGGCGCCGCGCCGCTGCCGACCGGGACGCACTCCCTGGAATCGGTGAACTACCCCGGGCGGTACGTTCGCCACCTGAACCAGGCCGTCCAGCTCGAACCGGTCACGCCTGCCAGCCCGGTACAGGCCCGGCTCGACGCCACCTTCACCATCGTCAGCGGGCTGGCCACCCCGGACTGCTACTCGCTGCAGACCCGCGACGGACTGTTTCTGCGACACCGCGACTGGCTGTTGCGGGTCGACGTCAACACCGGCGACGCCGCCTTCCGGCGCGACGCCACCTTCTGCCCGGTCGACGGGTCGGTCGCCGGCACCGTCGCGCTCGCGGCGTACAACTATCCGACGCACCGGATCCGGCACCGCGACTTCGGTCTCCGGCTCGACGCGTACCAGGACTCCGCCAGCTTCCGGGCGGACAGTTCGTTCCGGCTCGCCCCGCCGCTCGCGCCGGCGACCAACCAGGGGCCGGCCATCCCCGGGCTCTTCGCCGACCCGCACCTGACGATCTTCAACGGCCGGTACTACCTGTACCCGACGACCGACGGCTACGCCGGCTGGGCCGCCCCGTACTATCAGGCGTTCTCCTCACCGGACCTGGTCAACTGGACCGCCCACGGGGTGATCCTGGACCACGGTCCCGACGTGTCGTGGGCCGACGACTCCGCCTGGGCGCCGGCGGTCGCCGCCCGCGACGGCCGCTACTACCTCTACTTCTCCGGGGGTGCGGCCAGCGGCGACCCGGTCAAGCACCTGGGCGTCGCCGTCGCCGACACCCCGACCGGACCGTTCCGCGACGCGCTCGGCCGGCCGCTGATCCGGGGCGGCCAGTACTCCGGTCAGGCCATCGACCCGATGGTCTTCACCGACGACGACGGCCGTTCCTACCTGTACTGGGGGCAGGGCGCCGCACGGGTCGTCCCGCTCGGCACCGACATGGTCTCGTTCGATCCGGCGCAGGTGCGCCTGATCACCCCGGCTGGCTACAACGAGGCGCCGTTCGTCTTCAAGCGAAACGGCACCTACTACTTCATGTGGTCGGAGAACGACACCCGCAGCGAGGACTACCAGGTCGCGTACGCCACCGGGCCGTCACCGCTCGGCCCGTGGACCGCCCGGGGTGTGGTGCTGCAGAAACGCCTCGTCGACGGAATCAAGGGCACCGGACACCACTCGGTGATCCGGATTCCCGGCACCGACACCTGGCGGATCGCCTACCACCGGTTCGCCGTACCGGCGGGCAACGGCACCAACCGGGAGATCGTCATCGACCCGCTCGAGTTCGCCGCCGACGGCACCATCCGCCCGATCACCCCCAGCCGCTGACCGGACCTCAAGCCAGCCAGACCCAAGTCCGACCCGAGCCCACCCCCTGGGAGCACCGATGCCACGAACCGCCGCGCGGCTGGGCGCCATCGCCCTCGCCGCCTGCCTGCTGTTCACCTCCTGGACCGCTGTCACCCCCCAGCGGGCCGCCGCCCTCGACCCGTTCACCGGATACCTCATGGTCCACTTCACCGGCGAGTCGGCCAACGGTGAGCAGATCCACCTGGCCCACAGCACCGACGGGCTGCGCTGGACCGACCTCAACAACGGCGGGCCGGTCCTGCTCTCCACGGTCGGTACCCGGGGGGTCCGTGATCCGGTGATCATCCGGTCGCCGGCCGGCGACCGGTACTGGATCATCGCCACCGATCTGCGGATCGCCAGCGGTACGTCGTGGAACGACGCGGCCAACCGGGGCAGCACGTCGATCGTCGTCTGGGAGTCGAACGACCTGGTCAACTGGTCGCCACCCCGGCTGCTCAACGTCGCCGCCGGCATCGCCGGTGCGGGTAACGCCTGGGCGCCCGAGGCCATCTGGAACCCGGCGACCGGCGACTACGTCATCTACTGGGCGACCAACTCGTCGCGCGACGGAGTGACCAAGCACCGGATCTGGTACGTACGGACCAGCGATTTCCGCACCGTCACCAGCCCGCAGCTCTACATCGACCGGGGCAGCGGCCAGGGCATCATCGACACCCAGATCATCGAGGTGCCGAACAACGTCGGCGGCTACCGCTACTACCGGGCCTCGGCCGACGGGCACATCACGATCGAGGCGAGCAACTCGATCCTAGGCGGCTGGACGACCCTGGGTAACCTGTCCCACCTGGGCATCTCCAACGGCACCGGCGGCGGCAACGTCGTCGAGGGGCCGATGTGGGCGCAGTTCAACGGACGTAACGAGTGGGTGCTCTGGCTGGACCAGTACGCCACCGGGCGCGGCTACCTGCCGCTCACCTCGACCAGTCTGGGCAGCACCCGCAACTTCCAGGTCCGGTCGGACCAGAGCATGGGCGGCACCCGTAAACGCCACGGCTCGATCCTCAACCTGACCGCCGCCGAGCAGTCCCGGGTGCTCGCCCGCTGGGGCTCCACCGTGCCGGTCAACCGAATCCAGTCGTACAACTACCCCGACCGCTACGTGCGGCACGCCAACTTCGACGTGCGCATCGACGCCACCGTCAGCCCCGCTCAGGACGCCCAGTTCCGGCTCGTGCCCGGTCTGGCGGCCAACTCCGGGTACGTGTCGTTCGAGTCGGTCAACTATCCGGGTCACTACCTGCGGCACTACGGCTACGACTTCGTCCTGGCCGCCAACGACGGTACCGCCACGTTCGCGGCGGACGCGACGTTCCGTCAGGTGACCGGCCTCGCCGACGCCGGCTGGTCGTCGTTCCAGTCGTACAACTATCCGCAGCGCCACATCCGCCACTACGGCTACCAGTTGCGGCTCGACCCGATCACCGACGCCGCAGGCCGTGCCGACGCGACCTTCCGGGTGACGAGTTGATCATCGCGACGCGCGCTGATCACCGGTGACCGGATCACCGTGACCGACCGCCGACCGGCTGGCCAGTCGACCGCCGCGCAGCGGTCGACTGGCCAGCCGGTGCCCCGTCGGCCAGACTGACCCGGTGGATGAGCAGACATCGGCGGTCCGGTCCGCCGTCGTGGTCAACCCGGCGAAGGTCACCGACCTCGACGGGCTACGGGCGACGGTCGACGGCGCACTGACCGAGGCGGGCTGGGCCGCGCCGATGTGGCTGGAGACGACGGTCGACTCGCCGGGTGAGGCCCAGACCCGCCAGGCCGTCGACGCCGGGGTCGAGGTGGTGCTCGCCTGCGGCGGCGACGGCACCGTGATGGCCTGCGTGGCGGGCCTCGTCGGTTCCGACGTGGCGCTGGCCATCCTGCCGGCCGGCACCGGCAACCTGCTGGCGGCCAACCTGGGACTCTCCACCGACCTGACCGCCGGCATCGAGGTCGCGGTGGAACGGGCCACCCGCCGACTCGACGTGGGCCGGCTCGACGACGGCCGCTACTTCGTGGTGATGGCCGGCATGGGGTTCGACGCGAAGATGCTCGGCGCGACGTCCGAGCAGGCGAAAGCGAGGATCGGCTGGCCGGCGTACGTCGCGGGGGCGCTGCGGCACCTGCGCGACCGGCCGATGTCGGTACGGGTCCAGGTCGACGACCGGCCGCCGGTGGCCACCCGGGCGCTGACGGTCCTCGTGGCCAACGTCGGTCGGCTGCAGGGCGGGGTCACCCTGCTGGCCGACGCCGAACCCGACGACGGGCAGCTCGACGTCGCCGTACTGACCCCGCGGACCCTTCGGCACTGGCTGGCGCTGGGCTGGGCGGTGCTGCGGCGGCGCCAGCGGGTGCCCCGGATGCAGGTGCACCGGGGGCGGACCGTGTCGGTCGTCAGCGACCGGGTGCAGCCCCGTGAACTCGACGGCGACCTGATCGAGCCCGACCGTACGTTGCGGGCCACCGTACAGCCGGCGGCACTGCTGCTGTGCGTACCGGTCCCAGCGCAGGATCCGGACCTCGCCGTCGACGCGGACGCCGCCGCCCGGCGCGGCGAGCGGCTCGTCGACCGGGCCCGCACCGACCAGTGAACCGGGCCGGTATCTGACCGGTGGCCCCGGGACCACCGGTCACCGGGTCACCGGTTCTCGCCGTGTCCCAACCGGGCGAGCAACCGGGTGTGGTTGCGGCGGCGGTGCTCGGCCCGCCGGCCGAGCGCGTCGGCCCGCCCCCACCGCCCCGGTACGTCGAGCAGTTCGATACGGGCGATCGACGACGGCAGGCACGGGTCCACCCCGAGATGGTCGTGGTACGGCGTGAGGCCGAGCATGGTGCGCAGCAGGAGCAGTACGGCCCCGGCCGACCAGCCCTGTGGACTGCACGCCGTCGGGTACTCGACCGGATAGCCGGTCAGGTCGCGCCGGTAGCCCGCGAACGCCTCCGGCAGCCGGCCGTCGAAGTACTCCGACGCCTCGATCATGCCCTCGGCGATGCGTGCCGCCTCGTCGGCGAAACCGTACCGCCGCAGACCCCAGGCGATGATCGAGTTGTCGAACGGCCAGACCGTGCCGACGTGGTAGCCGACCGGGTTGTAGCGGGCCTCGGTCTCGGCCAGGGTACGCACCCCCCAGCCGGAGAACATCGCCGGGCCGAGCAGGTGGTCGGCGACCTTTCGGGCCCGCGACGGCTCCACGATGCCGCTCCACAGCAGGTGCCCCATGTTCGACGCGAGCGCGTCGACCGGGGTGCCGTCGGGGTCCAGCGCGAGCGCGTAGTACTCACCGTCGGCGACCCAGAAGTCCCGGTTGAACCGGGCCTTGAGCTCGGCGGCCTGCCGTTGCAGCTGGTCGGCGTACACGGGGTCGTTCCAGAACTCGCGGGCCAGGCGGGCGCCACGGATCTTGGCGTCGTAGGCGTACCCCTGTAGTTCGCAGGTCGCTCGCGGCAGCGCGGACAGCCGGCCGTCGCGGTACGAGATCGCGTCCCACGAGTCCTTCCAGCACTGATTTTCCAGACCGTTACGGGTGTTGCGCCGCCAGTACGAGAGGTAGCCGTTGCCGAGCAGGTCGCCGTACTCGTCGATCCAGCGCAGCGCCGCGCGGGCCTGACGTTCCAGACCGCGTACGAGGTCGGCGTCGCCACTCCAGCGCTCGTACTCGTCGAGCAGGATCACGAACAGCGGAGTGGCGTCGGCGGACCCGTAGTAGGGCGTGTGCGGCTGCTCCTCGAACGCTGCGGACTCGCCGTAGCGGAACTCGTGCAGGATCTTCCCGGGCTCCTCCTCGCGCAGGTCGTCGAGGCTGCCACCCTGCAACGAGCCGAGCAGCCGCAGCACCGGTGGGGTCAGCCGGGGCAGGAACGGCATCGTCTGCAGGCTGATGAAGATGCTGTCGCGACCGAACAGCGTCATGAACCAGGGCAGCCCGGCGGTGGGTATCGGACCGGTGGCGGTCAACGATGCGTACCGCATCGCGGCCAGGTCCACCAGGCTACGCTCGTACGCGGTCTTGAGCTGCTCGCTGTCGGCGTGCAGTTGCGGGGCCCGGTCGATCCAGTGTTCCAGCTCCTGGCGCAGCTGTGGTCGGGCCCGGCGCCGGTAGGCTCCCCACACCGTGGGGGAGTCGGCGTCCCCACCGTTGAGGATCGGTTCGACCTGCAGTTCGGTGTGCCACTGGCCGCGTGGCTCCAGATGGATGTCGAAGGTCATCCCACCCTCGTCGACGTTCGCTGGCGCGGTGCTGGTCACGATGGTGTCCCGGCGGAACGTGTCGCGCTGGTAGGTGTAGCGCAGGGCGTCCCGGTCCACCTGCACCGAGGTGGTGCCGCGCTTGCGCTGCACCTCCTTGATCTCGAACAGGTCGGCGAAGTCGCTGGCCATGTCCACCCGGACGGTGATGGTGGTGGCCACGACGTCGTGGTTGAGCACCGTCAGTCGTTCGACGAATGTCGCGCCGATCGACTGTTCCCGGATCACCGAGACCTTGGCGTCGACGTAGTGGGTGGGCCGGCCCGGTACCAGGAAGAACCGGGTCTCGAAGAAGTGCAGGTCGTCGCGAGAGAGGACGTTCAGCGGCGCGTCGTCGACCCGGAGCAGCCAGGTCGACAGGAACCGGGTGTCGAACGAGAACAGTCCGGTGGGAAAGTCCGGCGAGAGGGTGACGTCTCCGCGTTCGTCAGTGACGACGAACGTGTTCCCGTCCAGGATGCTGACGGTCTTCTCGTTCATGCTCGGCGGCTCCCTTGCGGGCGAAGTCCCTCGGATGCTGTCCGGACGGAGCGTCGGCGAACAGGGCCCGGGAGATCTGGTCGGCGATCCCCAGATCCCCTTCGACGACGAGGCTGTTGCGAAACAGCAGGGGGATGAACCGGTCGTCGCCCCGGGCCAGTCGGTCGAAGGTGGTCCGGTCACTGCGGATGATCGAGTCCGGCTCGGACCCGGTCGACGACACCTGCACCTTCCCCCTGTCGAGCAGGACAAACCAGCTCGTGGTGCGGCCGTCGTCGAGCACGTCCAGTCGTACGGTGCCGCGCATCCGGGGCGGCAGCCGGTTCACCACCGCCGGGTCGTTGCGTCCCAGCAGGTCGAGCGCGTCTTCGATCGTATCGGCCACGGTGCCGCACCCTCCCGTTCAGAGCGTCACCTGGCGAACCTAGGCCGGGCGACGACGGCCGCACATCACCCGGTCCGGGTGAATGCGCACCCGCCGTGAGCCGGTCAGCGGGCGGTCCGGTGACCGGGTGAGCCGGTGGCCCGGCGATCGGGGTGAGTGGTGCAGGGCCGATCGGTCGACGAATCCGCAGCAACGGATCTCCTACCGGGCGGCCCGATCGATATAGCCTGCCGTCAACGCGAATGATCATCTATCGGATGGTCCGCCTAGAGGAGGCTCTGTGTCACCAGCACGTCTACGGCGCCTGCGACGCGCCGTGGCCGCCGGCAGCATCATCGCGACGACCGTCGTGGCGACTCTGGCCGTACCGCCATCGGCGGCGATGGCCGCCGGCGGCCCGTACCGCGCCGTCGCGGTGCCGGTCACCACCCCGCGGGCGGCGTCGGACGTCACGGTCGTCGCTGACGCCTACGTCGTGACGATGCGGCCCGGAACCGACGCGACGGCACCGGTACGCGCGTTGCGAACCACCGCGACCAGGTACTTCCGTACCGCACTCAATGGATTCTCGGCCCGGCTGACCGCTGCCCAGGTCGCCGAACTGGCTCACAACGGCAACGTGCTGCGGATCGAGCGGGACGTGTTCCAGAGCGACGTCGTCGATGCTGTCCAGACCGATCCGCCGTCCTGGGGTCTGGACCGGATCGACCAGGTGGGACTGCCGTTGTCGGCCAGTTACCGCTACACCGCGACCGGAGCGGGGGTGCACGCCTACGTGATCGACTCGGGCATCCAGGCCGATCATCCGGATTTCGAGGGGCGGGCCCAGTTCGTCCACAACACGATCGACGACAACGACGTCGACTGCAACGGTCACGGGACCCATGTGGCGGGGACGCTCGGTTCGGCGACCCACGGCGTGGCCAAGAACGTCCGGCTGTACGGGGTGAAGTGGCTGGACTGTTCCGGGGGTGGGACGTTGTCGGCGGCGATCGCCGCGGTGGACTGGGTGACCGCCAACGCGGTCAAGCCGGCGGTGGCGAACGCCTCCTGGAACTACACCTACAGCGCGACGCTGGCCACCGCGCTGACCCGGATGATGGACAGCGGTGTGTTCCTCGCCGCGTCGGCCGGCAACACCGGGGCCGACTCGTGTGACCGGTTGCCGCGCAATCTCGCGGCGACGCTGGTGGTCGGTGCCTCCACCTGGACCGACGCCCGGGCCAGCTTCTCGTCGACGGGATCGTGCGTGGACATCTACGCCCCGGGATCGGCGATCGTGTCGACCTATCCGACGTCGACCACCAGGTCGGTCAACGGTACGTCGATGGCTGCGCCGCACGCGACCGGGGTCGCTGCGCTGTACAAGTCGATCTACGGTGACGTGCCCCAGTCGACGGTGCACAACTGGATCGTGGCCAACGGGGTCCCTGGTGCGGTCTCCGGGAACCTGGCCGGCACGCCGAGTCTGCTGCTGAACAAGCGCTGGTTGTGACGCGGCCGGACCGCCTGCGTCTCACGCAGGCGGTCCGGCACGCCGGGGTCGGCCGGGCACCCGGCCGACCCCGGCGTGCCGGACCGCTGTCAGCCGGTGCCGAGCAGGTCAATGAAGCGTCGGGTGTCGATGTTGCCGCCGGAGATGACGACGCCGACCCGGGCGGGCATCGGGTCCAGCCGGTGGGTCAGCAACGCGGCGAGACCGGTGGCACCGCTGGGCTCGACGGCCATCTTCAGCCGGTCGAACGCGAACCGCATCGCCGCGCGGATCTCGGCGTCGTCGACCACGACGACGCTGTCGAGCAGCCGTCGGTTGATGGCGAAGGTCAGTTCGCCGGGAATCTCGGCGGCCTGGCCGTCGGCGATGGTGCGGGGGACCTCGATGGCGACCCGGTGGCCGGCCGCCAGGGACCGTCGGGTGTCGTCCCCGGCGGCGGGTTCGACGCCGACGACCCGGATGCCCGGGCTGACGCCGGTGGCCGCGACGGCGGTGCCTGCGGCGAGCCCGCCCCCGCCGACCGGCACCAGTACGGCGTCGAGCCGACCCGCCTGTTCGATCAGTTCCAGTGCGGCCGTGCCCTGCCCGGCGATCACATGCGGGTGTTCGTAGGGAGGGATCAGCACCGATCCACGTTCCGCGGCGAGTGCCGCACCGATGGCGACCCGGTCGCCGGTGTACCGGTCGTAGGTGACGATCTGCGCGCCGTAGCCGGTGACGGCGGCGACCTTCGACGTGGGCGTGTCGGTGGGCATGACGATGACCGCGGTCGTGCCCAGTTCCCGCGCGGCCAGCGCGACGGCCTGGGCGTGGTTGCCGGAGGAGTAGGCGACGACTCCGTGCGCCAGTTCGTCGGGGGACAGGCGGGAGATCGCGTGGTAGGCGCCACGGAACTTGAAGGCACCGACCCGTTGCAGGTTCTCGCACTTGACGAAGACCTCGGCACCGACCAGTGCGTCCAGCGTGCGTGAGCGCAGCACCGGCGTACGGTGCGCGACTCCCGCGATCCGCGCGGCGGCGGCGCGGACGTCGTCGAGGGTGACGGACGACAACTGCGGCATGGTGCTTCCTCCCGGAGCTAGGATCTGACACAGTTTCATACAGCGGTCGGGCGAGTCGCAGCTGACCGGCGGGTGTCCATGCCGCATGTCCGGGCGCGGTCGGGCACCTCGACGCCGCAGCGCGACAGGTACCGCTGACGTCGCGCCCGCGACCCAGGTGTGGTCGTGGGTCGCGGCTGACCGGCGCGTGGGCCGGAACCGTTCGGGGCGTCGAGTCGGGGCCAGGGTGGTCCGCCGACTGTCCGATGCTGCACCCGATGGCCACCGTTCCGAAAGATTTTCGGTGCTGTCGATCGTGGTGTGCCGACGGTTGGCCGCTTTGACGTGCGCCGATGTCGATCGGGGCCGGTGCGGCATGGCTGAGTTCAACATTGAGTTTCCGGAATATTTCCGTTAGCATCCGGGCAGAACTTCGACCATGGTCGATGCGTGGCCGAGGTTTGTGCCGTCCACATCCTGTACCGAGAGGCAATCACCGACATGACAGACCATCACGCCAGCAGATCGAGGAGAAGGGGACCGCGGGCCGCCCTGGCTTCGGTCGCGGTGGTGGCCCTCGCGGCCGGCACCGCCCTGCTGTACGCCAGCTCCGCCAACGCCGCCGAGTCCACCCTCGGGGCGGCCGCCGCCCAGACCGGCCGGTACTTCGGTGCCGCCGTCGCCGCCCACAAGCTCGGTGATTCGACGTACGTGAACATCCTGAACCGGGAGTTCAACAGCGTCACCGCCGAGAACGAGATGAAGATCAACGCGACCGAGCCGCAGCCGAACCAGTTCAACTTCACCAACGGGGACCGGATCGTCAACCACGCCCTGGCCCGGGGCATGTCGGTACGCGGTCACACCCTGGCCTGGCACTCGCAGCAGCCGGCCTGGATGGAGCAGATGGAGGGCACCGCGCTGCGGCAGGCGATGCTCAACCACGTCACCCGGGTCGCGTCCTACTACCGGGGCAAGATCCACTCCTGGGACGTGGTCAACGAGGCGTTCGACGACGGCAACTCCGGTGCCCGGCGTAACTCGAACCTGCAGCGCACCGGTAACGACTGGATCGAGGCGGCGTTCCGGGCCGCCCGGGCGGCCGACCCGGGTGCGAAGCTGTGTTACAACGACTACAACATCGACAACTGGTCGTGGGCGAAGACCCAGGCGGCGTACAACCTGGTGCGGGACTTCAAGCAGCGGGGTGTGCCGATCGACTGCGTCGGTCTGCAGTCGCACTTCAACCCCCAGTCGCCGTACCCGTCGAACTACCGCACCACGCTGTCGAGCTTCGCCGCGCTGGGTGTGGACGTGCAGATCACCGAGCTCGACATCGAAGGCTCGGGGCAGGCACAGGCCAACGCGTACCGGGGTGTGGTCAACGACTGTCTGGCGATCGCCCGATGCACCGGGATCACGGTGTGGGGCATCCGGGACAGCGACTCGTGGCGGTCCTACGGCACGCCGCTGCTGTTCGACAACAACGGCAACAAGAAGCAGGCGTACGACGCCACTCTCGCCGCGCTGAACAGCGGCACCCCGCTGCCGACCACGGCGCCGCCGACGACCGCGCCGCCGACCACGGCACCCCCGACGACCGCGCCGCCGACCACGGCGCCACCGACCACGGCACCACCACCGCCCGGCAACTGCTCCGCCACCGTCTCGCTCAACCAGTGGCAGGGTGGGTTCGTGGCGACAGTGCGGGTCACCGCCGGCTCCTCGGGCACCAACAGTTGGGCGGTGACCATGACGATCCCGTCCGGGGCCGCGGTCACCAACACCTGGAACGCCCAGGCCAGCGGCAGTACCGGCTCGGTGCGGTTCGCCAACGTGTCCTACAACGGCCGGATCGGCGCCGGGCAGTCGACCGAGTTCGGTTTCCAGGGCACCGGCAGCGGCAGCGGGATGACACCGACCTGTAGCTCCAGCTGACCGACCCGATCACCTGGCCGGCCGGTGCGCGAGGAATGACACCCTCGTGCACCGGCCGGCGGCACGTGTCCGCCACGCCGGCCCGGCTTTCCGGCCCGGCGCGGCCCTGTCGGGGGCTGCGGTTACGCTCGTCAGGCGGTGGCCCGCAGGCCACCGGGTCCCGCCCGTCGGCGTCCGTGCCGGCGTGGACAGGGGCGCGCTGGCCGGCACCCGGGAGTTCGACGCGTTGACTGCACAACCTGAGACGCTGTACGGAGCAGACGACCTCACCCACCTCGAAGGGCTGGACGCCGTCCGTAAGCGGCCCGGCATGTACATCGGCTCGACCGACAGCCGGGGCGTCGGTCACCTGCTCAACGAGATCCTCGACAACGCCACCGACGAGGGGATCGCCGGGCACGCCAGCCGGATCGAGGTCACCCTGCACGCCGACGGCTCGGTGCAGATCGACGACGACGGCCGGGGCATCCCCACCGACGTGCACACCCGGTCCGGGCTGTCCGGCGTCGAGTTGGTGCTCACCCGGCTGCACGCCGGCGGCAAGTTCGGCGGCTCCGGCTACAAGGCCTCCGGCGGACTGCACGGTGTCGGCGCCTCGGCGGTCAACGCCCTGTCCCTACGGTTCGACGTACGGGTCAAGCGGGACGGCCGGGTCAGCGAGATGTCGTTCCAACGGGGCGTGCCGGGGGTGTTCGACGGCCCCGGCCCCGCGGCCCCGTTCACCCCCGAGTCGGGGCTGCGGGCGGTCGGCCGGATGAAACGGGGCGAGGCCACCGGCACCTGCGTGCGGTACTGGTACGACGCCCGCTACTTCGACGCCGGCGCCGCGTTGGACGTCGAGGCCGTCCGGACCCGGCTGCGCAACACCTCGTTCCTCGTCCCCGGCGTCACCTACGTGCTTCGCGACGCCACCGGGACGGAGCCGGTCGAGGAGGTCTACCACCATCCGCGTGGGCTGGTCGAGATGGTGGAGTTCCTGACCCCCGGCGGGGACAAGCCGGTCTGCGGCACCCTGCTGATCACCGGTTCCGGCACCTACAAGGAGAACGCCGCCGACGCCAACGGCGTGATGCAGTCGGACGTGCAGCGTCGGGCCGAGATCGAGGTCGCTCTCTCCTGGGGCACCGGCTACGAGCGGATCGTCGAGTGCTTCACCAACACGATCCGCAACGTGCACGGTGGCACCCACCGGCGCGGCTTCGAACGCGGCGTCACCCGGGCCGTCGTCGACGCCGTACGCAACACCCGTGGGCTGCTCAAGCCCAAGGAGGACGCACCGACCGTCGACGACGTGCTGGAAGGCATGACCGCCGTGGTGCACGTGCGGATCCCGGAGCCGCAGTTCACCTCGCAGACCAAGGACGAACTCTCCACCGCCGGGATCACCCGGGTGGTGCAGGGCATCGTGGAGCGGCACATCAAGACCTGGGTCGAGGAGCGCAAGACGCGCACCGAGGCTCGGACCGTGCTGCAGAAGGTGGTCGACGCGGCCCGGGTCCGGCTCACCCAGAAACAGCAGAAGGACGCCGCCCGGCGCAAGACGGCGCTGGAGGGCGCGTCGATGCCGCCGAAGCTGGTCGACTGCCGGTCGACCGGGCTGCAGCGCAGCGAACTGTTCATCGTGGAGGGCGACAGCGCTCTCGGCTCGGCCCGGATGGCCCGGGTCGCCGAGTACCAGGCGCTGCTGCCGATCCGGGGCAAGATCCTCAACGTGCAGAAGGCCAACCTGGCCGACACGTTGCGCAACGCGGAGGTCGCGGCGATCGTCCAGGTCCTCGGGGCCGGCACCGGGCGCACCTTCGACCTGGCCGCCATGCGGTACGGCCGGGTGATCCTGATGGCCGACGCCGACGTCGACGGCTCGCACATCCGTACTCTGCTGATCACCCTGTTCGCCAAGTACCTGCGCCCGGTGATCGAGGCGGGTCGGCTCTACGCGGCGATGCCGCCCCTGCACAAGATCACTACCAAGGGGCGCAACGCGGAGACCATCTTCACCTTCACCGAGGCAGAGATGGAGCAGACCGTACGGCGGCTGACCCGGTCCGGGCGGCAGGTGGTCACCCCGGTGCCCCGGTTCAAGGGCCTCGGTGAGATGGACGCCGACGAGTTGTGGGAGACCACCATGAACCCGGCTACCCGCTCCGTGCGCCGGATCACCCTGGCCGACGCGGAGGTCGCCGACCGCACCCTGGAGCTGTTGATGGGGGAGAAGGTCGAGCCCCGCCGCAACTGGTTGATCGACTCCGCTGGTCGGGTCGACCAGGAGAGCATCGACGCCTGAGCAGGCCCCGCTCAATCGAGGAAGCGTTGGAAACGTAGATGGCACGCAGCAAGAGCAAGCAGTCCCGGGTGGACCTGTCCGCGTTCGACCAGGCCGGCGCCCGGATTCTGGACAACCCGCTGGAGACCGAGATCCAGGACTCCTACCTGGAGTACGCCTACTCGGTCATCTACGCGCGGGCCCTGCCCGACGCGCGCGACGGCCTCAAACCGGTGCACCGGCGGATCCTCTACTCGATGAGCGAGCAGGGCCATCGTCCCGACCGCGGCTACGTCAAGTCGGCCCGGGTGGTGGGCGATGTGATGGGCAAGTTCCACCCGCACGGCGACACCGCCATCTACGACGCGATGGTCCGGATGGCGCAGGACTTCTCCCTCAACGTGCCGCTGATCGACGGGCACGGCAACTTCGGCTCGCCCGACGACGGCCCGGCCGCCAGCCGCTACACCGAGGCGCGGATGTCGCGCCCGGCGATGCTCCTTGTCGGTGAGCTCGACGAGGAGACCGTCGACGTCAAGCCGAACTACGACGGGTCGCTGACCGAGCCGAAGGTGCTTCCGGCGGCGTTTCCGAACCTGCTGGTCAACGGGGCGTCCGGGATCGCGGTCGGGATGGCGACCAACATGATCCCGCACAACCTCGGGGAGGTGGTGGCCGCCACCCGGTGGCTGATCCGCCACCCCGACGCCACGCTGGACAAGCTGATGGAGTTCGTGCCCGGCCCGGACCTGCCCACCGGCGGTCTGCTGCTCGGCCTCGACGAGGTGCGCCGGGCCTTCGAGACCGGCCGGGGCGTGGTCCGGATGCGGGCCAAGGTGCAGATCGGCCCGCTGGAGGGCAGCCGTGGCCGGCAGGCGATCACCGTCACCGAGTTGCCGTACGGAGTCGGCACCGAACGGATCATCGAAAAGATCACCGAAGAGGTCACCAAGACCAAACGGCTGCAGGGCATCGCCGATGTCAAGGATCTCACCGACCGGGAGAACGGCACCCGGCTGGTCGTCGAATGCAAGATCGGCGTCAACCCGCAGGCGCTGCTCGCCGACCTCTACCGGTTGACCCCGATGGAGCAGTCGTTCGGGGTGAACAACCTGGTCCTGGTCGACGGGCAACCCCGTACGCTGGGCCTCAAAGAGCTGCTGGAAGCGTTCCTCGCCCATCGCTACGAGGTGGTGACCCGACGCAGCGAGTTCCGCCGCCGCAAACGCGCCGAGCGGCTGCACCTCGTCGACGGGCTGCTCATCGCCCTGCTCGACATCGACCGGGTGGTCCGGCTGATCCGGGCCAGCGACGACGCGCAGTCCGCCCGCGACGCCCTGATGGCCGAGTTCGGGCTGAGCACCGTGCAGGCCGGCTACATTCTCGACACCCCGCTGCGGCGGCTCACCCGCTTCGACCGACTGGAGCTGGAGACCGAGCAGGAGCGGCTGCGCGGCGAGATCACCGAGCTGTCGCGCATCCTGGACGACCCGGCGGTGCTACGCAAGGTGGTCTCCGACGAGCTGGCCCAGGTGGCGAAGCAGTTCGCCGCCCCCCGCCGTACCACCCTGGTCGACGGTGACCTCAAGGAGGTGCTGGCCGCCTCCGTACCGGCCGGGCCGCTGGAGGTCGCCGACGACCCCTGCCAGGTGATCCTGTCGGCGACCGGGCTGGTCGCCCGGACCGTGGCGCAGAGCGAGGAATCCGTCGAGGACGCCCGCCGCAACAGCCGGGAACGCCACGACGCCGTCGCGGCGGTCGTCCCGGCCACCGCCCGGGGCCAGGTGCTGTTGATCACCAGCGCGGGTCGGGCGATCCGCACCGACGTACTGCCGCTGCCGGTGCTGCCCCAGCGGGCCGGCACGGTGTCGCTGTCCGGCGGGATGCCCGCCACCGAACTCGCCGCGCTGGGCCCGGGTGAGCGGGTCGTCGGCCTGGCCCCGGCGGCCCAGCGGGACACCCCCGGGCTGGCGCTGGGCACCCGCCAGGGGGTGGTGAAGATCTGCGCGCCGGAGTGGCCGGTCCGCGCCGACGAGTTCGAGGTCATCGGCCTGCGCGACGGTGACGAGGTGGTCGGCGCCAGTTGGCTCGCCGACGGCACCGAGAGTCTCGCGTTCGTGACCACCGACGCCGCCCTGCTGCGGTTTCCCGCGAAGCTGGTCCGCCCGCAGGGGCTCAAGGGCGGCGGGATGGCCGGGATCAGTCTCGCCACCGACGCCCGGGTGCTGTTCTTCGCGGCGGTACGCACCGACGACCCGGCGCACGGCGAACCGATGGTGGTGACCTGCACCGGGCGTGGCGTGAAGCTGACGCCGTTCGCCGCCTACCCCGCGAAGGGCCGGGCGACCGGCGGCGTACGGGCGCAGCGGTTCCTCAAGGGCGAGACAGCGCTCGACCTGGCCTGGATCGGTTCCCGTCCGGTCGGCTCCACCCAGTCCGGCGAGTCGGTGGCGTTGCCGCCGGTCGACCCGCGCCGGGACGGCTCGGGCAGCCCGGTGATGCTGGTCCCACAGGTCGTCGGGCACCTGCTGGAACGCGGCTGACCGATGGGTGCGCCCTGACGGACCACGCCGTGGCCGGGGCGCACCCACCGGCGCTTCACCAGTCCAGCGGCGCGGCGGCCAGCCGCTGGTCGTACCAGGCGCGGATGGCCCCGACCACCTCGGCTGGCAGCGGCCCGTCGGCGGCGGCGGCGACGCTGCTGTGCAGTTGTGCCACCGACTTGGTGCCGGGGATGACCGTCGACACCGCGTCGTAGCTGAGCAGGAACCGCAGCGCACCGGAGAGCAGACTCACCCCGGCGGGCAGCAGCGCCGCGAACTCCCGTACCAGGCCGGCCCGCACCGCCACGTCCGCGCGTGACCAGCGGTCCCGTACGTCGGTGAACACGCTGTCGGCGGTGTACCGCCCGGACAGCCAGCCGGACTCCAACGGCACCTTGACGATGATGCCGGCGCCCCGGTCGCGGGCCCGGCCCACCGCCGGCCACGGCTCCTGGTAGAGCGCGGACAGCCGGACCTCGAACGCGGTGGAGGCGCTGGTGTCCGCGGCCATGTCCAGGTCCGCGCTCCAGTCGACCGACGCCCCGTACGCCCGGATGTGGCCCTTGTCCTGCAGCCGTTGCAGGACGTCGTAGTGGTCGGATCGGCTGCCGTCGAGGATCTCCGGCGGTGGGTTGTGCAGCACCACGATGTCGACGTGGTCGACGTTCATCCGGTGGGCGCTGCGGGCCACCGAGGCCTCGATCTCGCTGGCCGACCAGTTCTCGCTGCCGTCGGGCAGGTAGCCGACCTTGGTGCAGATGATCGCCTCGTCGCGGCGTCGGCCGGTCAGCGCCCGGCCGATGTTGAGCTCGCTGGCCCCGTCGGCATAACCCGGTGCGGTGTCGATGAAGGTGACCCCGGCATCGAGCGCAGCGTGCACGATCCGCACCGCCTCGGCCTCGTCGGGGCCGTCCGGCCAGTGTGTCGAGCGGCCCAGCTGCCAGGCCCCGAGGCCGATCGCGCTGACCTGCATCCCGGTGGTGCCGAATGGTCTGATGTGCACGGTCGTGTCCCTTCGCGGATCACGGTTGACTGCCCGACAGGGTATCGACGGTCGCCGGTCGAGGCGGCCCCGTCGGCTGGCGCA
Organism: Solwaraspora sp. WMMA2056; assembly: GCF_030345095.1. Lineage (NCBI taxonomy): Bacteria > Bacillati > Actinomycetota > Actinomycetes > Micromonosporales > Micromonosporaceae > Solwaraspora > Solwaraspora sp. WMMA2056. The sequence continues at coordinate 4,876,675 of NZ_CP128360.1, read as the reverse complement.
GCCGCCAGCCGGCGACGCCGATCCCGGCCACGCCCAGCAGTACGTAGAGGTTGCTGTAGACCAGCCCGAGGCCGGTGAAGTGCAGGTCCCAGCCGCCCGGGGCGGCCAGCACCCAGCTGGTGCTGGCGACCAGCACGACCCAGACGCCGACGGTGGTGGCCGTCGCCGTCCGGTGCCGGTGCCGCCAGGCGTGCCCGCCGAGCAGCAGCAGCGCCGGCACCCACCACACCCAGTGGTGGTGCCAGGAGACCGGGGAGACCAGCAGGCCGGTCGCGGCGCAGACCAGGACGGCGGTCAGCACGTCGCCCCGGCGGTGCTGACCGACGGCGACTGCCAATCCGGCCACGGCGGCCACGGCGGCCAGCACCCACCAGACGAACCCCGGCGTCGGGTCGTCCGCCACCCGGGTCACCGCACCGGCCAGCGACTGGTTGAGCACGGTACGGGGGTCACCGGTGACCCGGTCGGTGTCCAGCAGACCGCCGGAGAAGAACCACGCCGAGTCGGCCGGGCGCCAGGCGAACCCGACCGCGACGGTCGCGGCGAAGCCGCCGAGCGCGGTGGCCGCGGCCCGCCACCGGCCGGTCAGCACCAGCAGCCCGATGAAGACCAACGGGGTGAGCTTGATCCCGGCGGCGATGCCCACACCGAGCCCGTGCCACCGGCGGTGCCGGCCGCCGACCAGATCCGCCAGCACCAGCCACATCAGGATCAGCCCGACCTGCCCGACCTGCAGGTGCCCGGCGACCGCGAAGACCGGCAGCGCGGCGACCAGCGCGCCGATCGTCGTGGCCGGCCGGTGCCGGTCCGGCGTACCGACCTGGTGCAGCACCAGGCCGATCACCGCGACCAGCGCCACGACGCTGACCACGGTCCAGGTGGCGACGGCGACCGGCATGCTCAGCACCGCCAGCGGCTGCATCAGCAGCGCGGCGAAGGGTGGATAGGTGAAACCCAGGGCGATGCCGTCGGGGGTGAGGTGGCTGGCCTGGTACAGGTTGCCGTCACCGGTGGCGGCGGCCACCGCTCCGGCCCGGTAGGCACCGAGGTCGCCCCAGAACCGTCCGGTGACCTGGTGCACCACCGCCGCCGCCGCGCCAGCCAGGCCGGTCGCGATCGCCACGGCGTACAGCCAGGTCCTGACCAACGGCCGGTCCGGCGTCGTACCGGCCACCGGTGCGGTCACGGCTGCCTGCTGTGCGCCGGGTCGTCGGCACCCAGCACCAGCACGACACCGTCACCGGTGTCGCCGTCGGGCAGTTCGGCGTGGACCGTCAACCCGCACTCCCGCAGCCGGGGCAGCACCGCCGCCACCGCTGCGGTGCCGTCGTACAGCCAGATCAGGACCCGGCCGCCCGGGTCGAGCATCCCGGCCGCGCGGCGCAGCACGGCGATCGCCTCCTGCGGGGTGAGGTAGTACATCACCTCGCGCAGCAGGATCGCGTCGTACCTGGCGGTGCTCTGGTAGGTGACCAGGTCGGCGACCTCGAACGAGGTGTTCGGCCGACGCAGCGACCTGGCCCGGCGGATCGCCGTACGACTGATGTCCACCCCGTGGTAGTGCCGGTACCCGTCGGCCGGCAGCGCCAGATTGACCGTCGTACCGCAGCCCAGGTCCAGGATCCGGGGCCGGTCGGTGACCCGCTGGGCGAGCGCCAACGGCACCGGGTCGCGGCCCCGGTCGAGGTAGCGCCACAGCCCGAGGGCGTACTGCAGGTCCCAGGCGATGGCGTTGAGCCGGGGGTACGGGCGGACCAGCACGGTCAACGGCCAGTTCAGCAGCCGTCCGGCCAGTCGGAAGATCGGGTGTGCCATCTCATGCCTCCTGGTCGGTGGTGGTGGGTCGGCCGGGCACCGGCGCGAACCGCAGTCCGCGTCGCAGCAGCCGGGGCAGTACGGTGTCGAGCGCGGCCACGGTCTGCGACCGGTCGCCGCCGCCGTCGTGGCAGAGCAGGATGTGCCCGGGGCGGGCCCGGGACAGGGTCCGGGTGATGCGGTCGACGCCGGGTTCCCTCCAGTCGCTGGAGTTGACGCTCCAGTCGACCGGGACCAGCCCGGCGTCGGCGGTCGCCGCGAGCACCTCGGTGGACCAGCCGCCGCTGGGGGCGCGGAACAGTTCGGCCCGTACCCCGGTAGCGTCGAGGATCCGCTGCTGCGCCTGGGTGATCTCGGCGCGCAGCGCGGCCGTCGGCAGCGCCGCGAACGGCATCGGATGCCGCAACGAGTGGTTGCCGATCCGGTGCCCGGCGGCCGCGATCCGCCGGGCCAGCTCCGGATACGCGGTGGCCCGCTCACCGATCAGGAAGAACGTCGCCGGCACGTCGTAGCGGGCCAGCAGGTCGAGCAGCGCCGGGGTCCAGCGGGGATCGGGACCGTCGTCGACGGTGAGCGCGACCGTGTCGGCGTCGATCCGGAACACCGGCCAGGTCGGCCCGGGGTGCGCCGGGCGGATGCGTAGCCGGTGGTAGGTCCGTACCCCGAGGAACATCGCCTCCCAGGCCCGCCCCCGCGCCCGCGCCAGGCGTCCGTCGGTGGACCTACCTCCGATCAGTGGGCTCCCGCCGGGGCGTTCCTCGTCGCGTCCCCGCCCGCCGGCCGGCGGGGTCGGCCCGGTCACCGGCCCGGCCTCGGGCGCAGCTGCCGGCTCGGGCCGAAGTCGCGGTCGAGCAGGAACCGTACGCCGCCGACCGCGGCGCCGCCGACGATCGCCAGATGCACCAGCAGGTGCAGGGCGAGGAAGAAGCCGACGAACGCAGTGCCGCGCTGGCGCCGGACGAACCGGACCAGGCCGGGGTCGGCGGCGGCGAACCAGACCAGCGCCGCGCCCGGCAGCACCAGCAGCGTCGGGGTCAGCGCCGCCAGGGGCAGGGTGGCCAGCATCGCGGCGGTGGCCAGCACCCCGGCCGGTCGGTTGGCGCGCAGCCCGGCCGGCCCGCGTTCGCGCACCGCCACCGGCACCAGCAGTTGCGAGCGGCCGAACTGCTTGCGCAGCAGCGATCCCAGCCGGCTGTCGTCGTCGTGGTGGCAGGTCATCTCGGCGGACAGCCAGATGCCGTGCCGGTCGGCCATCCGGTCGCTGAGTTCGACGTCCTCGGAGGCCCGCAACCGTTCGTCGAAGAGTCCGACGTCGTCGAAGACGTCGCGGCGCACCGCGCAGAGTGCGAAGATCGCGGTCCGGACCCGGCCGACGCTGCGTAGCCGCCAGTAGTGCGCGTGCAGCAGGCGGTACGCCTCGACCGGGCCGTCGTCGTACAGCGGCTCGGTCAGGTAGATCCCGTGTACGCAGTCGATACCCGGTGTCCGAGCGAGGATGTCCAGCGCGGTGGTGAGCGCGGTGGGGGTCGGGGCGCAGTCGGCGTCCACGAACAGGATCACCGCGCCGGTGCTGGCCCGGATGCCCCGGTTGCGGGCGGCGGCCGGGCCGCTGTTGACCGGTGTGTGCAACAGCCGTACCGGGAACTGGCGGGCGATCTCCCGGGTGCGGTCGGTACTCGCGTCGTCGACCACGATCACCTCGGTCGGCGGATGCGTCTGGGCGTACACCGCGGACAGGCAGGCGTGCAGGGTGCGTTCGTTGTTGTAGGCAGGAATGACGACCGATACGTGCGTAGGCACGGACACCACCTTGTCGGAGTGCGGGGACCGGGGAAGTTCACCCCGCCGTCGTGACTGGGCGAAAGGCTATCCGTGGCAGCGTCCCTGGTCAATTGGTCCCTGTGGTCGTCCAATCGTGATCCAGCATCAATTCAGTGGCGCTCCAGTCGCCATTCAGTGCGGTCCGGAAAAATCCATGCCGACTCCTGGTGGACGCCCGACGCCGACACCGGTTTCAGGAGAATTCCACCTGCTCTGGAGAAAGGGCCGATGCGTGGTGGCTCTGTTCAGCGTCGATGACTGCGACGAGCTTCCGGTCAAGCGAGTGCACGACCTCTACCGTCAGTACGTCAACCGCAGCCAGGTCGGGCTGATGACGTCCTTCGGCTTCGGCCGCGAGCTGGTCGACCACGCCGAGGGCGCCTACCTTTACCTGCGCGACGGCCGGCGCATCCTCGACTTCACCGGCGGCGTCGGCGTGCTCAACCACGGACACAACCACCCCCGGGTGATGGCCGTGCGGCGCCGATTCGCCGAGCGACGCCGCATGGAGGTGCACAAGACCTACTTCTCGCCGTACGTCGCCGGCCTGGCGCACAACCTGGCCGAGGTGCTTCCCGGCGACCTGAACATGTCGTTCCTGCCGAACTCCGGGGCGGAGGCGGTCGAAGGCGCGGTCAAGCTCGCCTACAAGTACCACGGGGGGCGACGCCATACGATCCTGCGCGCCGACATCAGTTTCCACGGAAAACTGCTCGGTTCGGGTAGTTTGACTGGCGGCGCGCAGAACCACTTCAAATTTCCCGGCATTTCCGGGGTCGTCACGTTTCAGTACGATGACCTGGAATCGGTACGGGCCGCCGTCGCCGCCCATCCTGACGACGTGTACGCGATCCTGATCGAGCCGTTCAGTGCCTCGACGATGCGCTGGTGCAGCGAGGAGTTCCTGCGCGGGCTGCGGGAACTGTGCACCGCGCACCGCATAGTGCTCATCTTCGACGAGATCTACACCGGGTGGGGCAAGACCGGCAGTCTGTTCTATTTCATGCGGTACCCGGGTCTGCTGCCGGACGTACTGACCACCTCCAAGTCCTTCGGTGGCGGCAAGTCGTCGATCTCGGCGTACGTCGCGCGGGAGCCGATCTTCCGCAAGGCATACGACAATCCGATGGACGCGTTGCTGCACTCGACGTCGACCACCTACTACGGCTTCGGTGAGGAATGCGCCACCGCCATCGAGGCGGTCAACGTCGCCATCGACGACGACTATCCGGCGCGGGCACGACACATCGAACAGCAGCTGGCCGCCGGGCTGCGCCGCATCGCCAAGCAGCACCCCGACTCGGTAGCCGACGTGACCGGCGCGGGAGCGCTGTGGGGGGTGTTCATCGACGGCGGACCGAAGGTACTGGACCTGGCGGCGAAGCTCGCCCCGGCCGGACTGGCCCGCGACCCCCGGCTGCGGACCAAGGTGGTGACCTGCGCGGTGATCAACGCGCTGTACCGCGACCACGACATCTACACCTACTACACCCTCAACGGGGCCAGCCCGTTGGTGGTCGGCCCGCCACTGGTCGTCTCCGACGACGACGTCGAGTACTTCCTCGACAGCCTCGACACCGTGCTCGGCCAGGGCCTCACCCGGCTGCTCACCCGGTTCGTGGCGCAGAAGGTGGGCTCGCTGTGGTGATCGCGGTGACCGGCGCCGCCGGGATGCTCGGCGCATCGGTGGTGGCCCGACTCGTCGCCGACGGTGCCGAGGTCGTCGGGGTCGACCTGCGTGAGCCGGCACCCGGCGGTCCGACCGGCGGGTACCGGCACCTGGTCGGTGACGTGCGGGATCCGGCAGTGCTGCGGGTCGCCTTCGACTGCGTCGACGCGGTCGTGCACTGCGCCGCCGCGCTGCCGAGCTACCCGGCGGCGCAGATCCGCTCCATCGTGGTCGACGGCTCGCGCGCGGTGCTCGACGCCGCCCGTACGGCCGGTGTCGCCCGACTGGTCTACATCTCCTCGACCGCCGTCTACGGACTGCCCCGCCAGGTGCCCACGCCGGAGGAACACCCGTACGCGCCGGTGGATCCGTACAGCACCGCCAAGGCCGACGCCGAACGGCTGGCGATCGGCTACCGCGACACCGGTCTGGTGCTGCCGGTGCTGCGGCCCAAGACGTTCCTGGGGCCCGGCCGGATGGGGCTGTTCTCGATGCTGTTCCAGTGGGCCCAGGAAGGGCGCAACTTCCCGGTGCTCGGTGACGGCCGGGTGCGGATCCAGATGCTGCACGTCGCCGACCTGGTCGAGGCCGTCGTCACCGTGCTGCGGGCACCGGCCGCCGTCGCCAACGACACGTACAACATCGGGGCCGCCGAGTTCGGCACCCTGCGCGAGGACTTCCAGGCGGTGCTCGACGCGGCCGGGCACGGCAAACGGGTCGTGGCGCTGCCGGCCGGCCCGGCCCGCGCCGCGCTCGGCCTGCTGCAGCGCACCGGGCTTTCCCCGGTGTACGGGCGGCTGCTGCACAAACTGCGCGACGACTCGTACGTCGACATCGGTCGCGCCCGGCACCGACTCGGCTTCACCCCCCGGTACAGCAACCAGGACGCGGTGCTGGAGACGTTCCGCTGGTGGCAGGCGCAGCGTGCCACCGCCGTCAGCCCTGCCGCCAGCGGCCGGACCAGCCGGGATCCGTGGCGCCAGGGCGTCCTCGCCGCCGCCAAGGTCTTCTTCTGACAGGAGGTGCGCGATGACCGCTGTGGAGGTGGCAGCCGAGCCGATGCCGGCACCCGGGTCGGTGGCGGGCGACCCCGCCGGCCCGACGGCCGACGTCCGGCCCGGCTGGATCGCCCGGTCGGTACGCGCCGGCACGGACCTGACCACGTTGCTGCGCCCGCAGCAGTGGACGAAGAACCTGCTGGCGGTGCCCCTGGCGCTGCTCGACGCGCCGGCGTGGACCGCGGCGACGGTGGGCCGGGTCGGGTGGGCGGTGCTGCTGTTCACCCTGGCGTCGTCGCTGGTGTACGTCGTCAACGACGTCGCCGACCGGCACTTGGACCGGGGGCACCCGGGCAAACGGTCCCGCCCGGTGGCCAGTGGCCGGATCTCGCCGACGTTGGCCTGGACGATCGCTGCGGTGCTGACCGGGCTGCTCGGCACGGCCGTCGTCGTCGGACCCGACATCGCCTGGTGGCCGCTGGCCGGCTACCTGGTGCTGAACCTGGCGTACAGCCGGTGGCTCAAACACGTACCGCTGATCGACATCAGCGTCGTCGCCGCCGGATTCGTGCTGCGCGTCCTGCTCGGCTACGCCGCGACCGGCGGCCCGGTGTCCGCCTGGCTGCTGACCACGGTCTTCGCCACCTGCCTGCTGCTGATCCTCGGCAAACGTCGGCAGGAACTCGCCGTCGACGGTGCCGCGCACCGCCCGGCGCTGCGCGGCTACAACCTCGGCCTGGCCGACCAGTTGATCACCGTGAACGCGACCGTGGCGGTCCTCGGGTTCCTGCTCTACCTCAACTCCGAGGCGCCGGTCGGCGCACACCGCGACGCCCTGCTGCTGGCGGCCGTTCCGTTGACCCTGTTCGGGGTCTCCCGGTACCTGCAGGCCGTGCTGGTCCGCCGAGGCGGCGGCGACCCGGTCCGGACCCTGCTGCGCGACCGGCTGATCCTGACCACCGCCGCCCTGCTGGCGGTGGTGGTTGGCGCGGCCCTGTTCGCCGTCAACTACCCGTCGTCCTGACCCCAGCGCCACCCGAACCCACCACAGTGCAACCTCGTGACCAGTGAAAGCGGTGTGTGTGTCCATGTCTGAACCGCTCGTGTCGGTCATCGTGCCGAACTACAACTACGCCCGGGCGCTCGGGCTGTGCCTGTCCGCCCTTCGAGCCCAGACGTACCCTCGCCTGGAGATCATCGTCGTCGACGACTGCAGCACCGACGACTCGGTCGCGGTGGCCGAGTCGTACGGCGTCCAGGTGGTGCGCACCCCGGCCAACGGCGGGCCGTCGGTGGCCCGCAACCTCGGGGCCGCCCACGCCACCGGCGAGATCCTGTTCTTCGTCGACTCCGACGTCGCGGCCAAGCCGGACGCCGTGGCCAACGCGGTGGCCCTGCTCACCGAGCGGCCGCAGATCGGCGCGGTCTGCGGCAACTACGACCCGGTGCCGCTGATCCGCGACAGCCTGGTCGAGGAGTACCGCTGTATGCAGCAGTCCTACTGGCTGATCGCCGACGAGGGCCGGATCTACACCATGTACACCGCGTTGCTGGCGATGCGGGCCGAGGTGTTCGCCGAGATCGGCCCGTTCAACCCCCGGCTGCGGGAGACCGAGAACGCCGACTACGGCTTCCGGCTGGCCAGCCGGTACGAGATCTGGCTGACCCCGGCGGTGCGGGGGGTCCACGACCACGACCACGAACTGCGGGTGATGATCCGCAAGGTCTTCACCCGCACCAGGTTGCACATTCCGATGTACGCCCAGAATCCGACCTTCCCCGGCGGGCTGCGCAGTGGGCCCCGGGCCTGGAGCAGCGTCGCCGCGCTGCTGGTGGTGCTGACCGCCGTCGCGCCGCTGGTGTTCGGTCCCTGGTGGAGTGTGCTGCCGGTACTCGCCGCCGCCGGCTTCGTCACCTGCGACTGGCCGATGTACCGGTTCGTCGCGGCTCGCCGCAACCCGCTGTTCGTCGCCTACTTTGTCGCCATGCACTTCTTCCTCAACGTGGTCATGGCGGTCGCGGCGGCCACCGGCTTCGCCAGCTACCTGACCTCGCGGGCGTTCCGGCGGCTCTACGACAAGCCGGCGCAGGCGGTGTGACATGACGCTGCCGAAGGTCTCGGTGATCGTGCCGAGCTACAACTACGCCGCCTCCCTGCACGTGTGCCTGCGGGCCATCGCCGCGCAGACCTATCCGCAGATCGAGGTGCTGGTGGTCGACGACCACAGCACCGACGACTCGGTGGCGGTCGCGCGGGCCCTCGGCGTACGGGTGATCGCCCTGCCGGACAACGGCGGCTGCGGCCGGGCCCGCAACGTCGGCGTGGCGAACACCAGCGGCGAGATCCTGTTCTTCGTCGATGCCGACGTGGCGATGGCACCCGACGCCGTCGCCGAGGCGGTGGCGCTGCTCGAGGCCGAACCGCAGGTCGGGGCGGTCTGCGGGATCGAGGACCCGGAGCCGTTGCTGCACGACACGTTGGTGGCCCGCTACCGGGGTCTGCAGTACCACCACTGGTCGGCCAGCGGAGAAGGCAACGTGACGTTCCTGTTTCCGGCGATGTGCGCGATCCGTCGTCGCGTCTACGCGGAGATCGGTCCGTTCAACCCGGCGCTCAAGCAGACCGAGGAGGTCGACTACGGCTACCGGCTGTCCCGTCGGCACCAGTTGCGGCTGACCTCCCGGGTCCGCGGCCGGCACGACCACGACCACGAGCTGCTGCCGCTGCTGCGCAAGCTGTTCCACCGGGCCCGGCTACGGATCCCGCTGTACGCGCGGGCTCGCCGGTTCGCCACCGGCTTCGAGACGGCCGCCCGAGCCTGGGGCAGCCTGATCGCGACCGCCGCCCTGCCGGCGTTGGCGCTGCCGGTGCTGTTCGGGCCGTGGTGGCTGCTCGTCCCGGCCGCGCTGGTCGCCGCGTCGGTCGCCGCCGACCGCGAACTTTATGCGCTGGCCTACCGCCGGCGCGGCCCGGTGTTCCTGATGTTCTTCGTAGCGGTGCACTTCCTGGTGAACGTGACCATCACCGCCGGGGTGGCGGCCGGTGCCCTGCAGTGGCTGGTGTCGCGACCGTTCCGGCAGATCTACGACAGCACCTTTCCGGTGGAGGCGACCGCGTGACCGCGTCACCGCAGATCGCGCCGGCCCCGGTGGAGGCCGTCGCCGCCGCACCGGGGCCGGGGCCCTGGGGGCGGTGGTGGCGGCGCTGGCTGGGCCGGCTGTTCCTGACCGGCTCGGCGGTGTGGCTGCTGTACGTGCTGGCCCACCGGGCACTCAGCGGGCGGGTGTGGTGGTGGCTGCTGGCCGAGCTGACCCCGCCGCTGCTGTTCGTCGCCGTACCGTTGACGTTCGCGGCGGCGGCCGCCGGGTGCCGGCGGACCCGGCGGCCCGCGGCGCTGTTGTGCGCGGCGGCCCTGATCCTCGGGGCCGGGCTGTCCGGGATCAACCTGCCGGGTCCGCTGCGTGGCGAGCAGCCGGTGCCGGCGGAGGCGGTACGGGTGGTGTCCTGGAACACCGGCTACTGGCATTCCGGTGAGCAGCCGGCGGACTTCTACCGGCTGCTGCGCGATCAGCGGGCCGACGTGTACCTGCTGCAGGAGTACATCGCCGAGGTCGACGGGGCGATCGTGCCGATCGACGACCTGGACCGGCTGGCCCGCGAGCTGCCCGGCTACCACGTCGCGGTCGTCGGCGAACTGGTCACCGTGTCGCGGTTCCCGATCGTCGAGCAGGTGCCGTTGGAGGCCGCCGGGCTGCCCCCGGCACCGGACGACTTCGTGGACTTCTGGCACTACCAGGTGCTCCGGACCGACCTGCAGGTCGGCGACCGGGTGCTCTCGACGTACAACGCGCATCTGCCGGTGCCGCTGTGGGTGGGCGGACCGAGCGTGTTCAGCCGGCAGTTCCACGACACGGTACGCCAACAGCGGCAGCGCCGCCTCGCACAGTGGCGGGTGCTCGCCGCCGATGTGGCGGCCAACCCGTACCCGGTGCTGCTGGCCGGTGACCTCAACACGACGCCGGCGATGGGGGACACCCGCCGGCTGCCCTCGGGGTTGCGTGACGCGGTGTCGGCCAGCAGGTCCTTCTACCCGGGCTCGTGGCCGACCGAGCAGCCGTCGGCGTGGCGGCTGGACTGGGCACTGGTCTCGGATCCGCTGACCGTGCACCGGTACGAGTTCGGCGACGCGCGGGGAATGTCGGACCACCTGCCTCAGACGATGTGGGTGTCGTGGTGACCGGGGTGCCGAGGGTGTCGGTGATCATTCCGACGTACAACAAGGCCAAGACGTTGGCCGAATGCGTACGGTCGGTGTACCGGCAGACCTGCCAGCCGGTGGAGGTGGTCGTGGTCGACGACGCCAGCACCGACGGGTCCCGGGAGATCGCCGCCGGCCTGCCGTGCCAACTGGTCTGCCTGCCTGCCAACCGGGGCGTCTCGGCGGCCCGCAACGCCGGTGCCGCCCTCGCCACCGGTGAGGTGCTCTTCTTCCTCGACTCCGACATCGCGCTCGCGCCGGACGCGATCGGCAACGCGCTGCGGGTGCTGGCCGCGCACCCCGAGTGCGGTGTGGTGCAGGGCATCTACGCCGCCGAGCCGTTCGCCGCCGACGGCCCGGTGGAGGTGTACAAGACACTGTTCGAGCACTACTGGCGGCGTCGGCGCGCGGGCGTCGCGGACTCGACCCTGTTCGCACTCACCGCGATCCGTCGCGAGGCGTTCGACGCGGTCGGTGGATTCGACGAGCGCCTGCGCGACTCCGAGGACGTCGAGTTCGGCACCCGGCTGCCGCAGCGTTACCAGATCAGGATGAGCGCGCAGGTGATCGGCCGCCACGACGACGTCGACCGACTGGGGCCGTTTCTCGCCGAGCACGTCCGGCGCGCCGTCAGCTACGGCGCGCTGCTCGCCGGCACCCTGGTCGGCGCCCGGCGGCGGTCGCCGCACCGACCGCACACGTCGGGCCTGTCCGACGGTACGGACCGACCGGGGCGCGGCTTCGACGTCGCCGCGGCCGTGGCCATGTTCTGCTGTACGGCGGCGTTGGTCACCCTCCCGTTGGCGCTGTTCGACAAGTGGCTACTGGTGCTACCGGCGTTGTTCGGCGCGGCCTTCCTCGTCGTCGACCGTGGACTGCTGCGCTTCGTGTGGCGACGCAAGGGCAACCGCTTCCTGGTGTACTTCGTCGGCATGCACTTCGTCATGCACACCACCCAGTTGGCCGGCATGGCCGCCGGGTTCGCTGCTGCGGCGCTGCGGAGCAGATGGCGCGCACCGGCCAGCTCGCGGCGGGCCGACCGGTGAGCGGCGGGATGCCACCGGCGGTCGGCGGGATGCGCCCGGCGGGCCGCTGGAGTCGCTGGTGGCGGCTACTGAACCGGGCCTTCGTGGTGCTCTTCGTGGTGCTGCTCGTCGTCGGCGTGGTGACCGTGCTGCGTACCCAGGACTGGACCCCGGTCGTCGAACTGGCCGCTTCGCTGGATCCGGTGACCGGCTACCTGGCGGTGGCGGCCGCGATCGGGATCAACTGTCTCGGCCTGGCCCTCGGCGTGCTGTCCTGGCGCGCGGTCTTCGTCGATCTCGGTGCCCAGGTGCCCACCTGGACCGCACTGCGGATCTTCTTCGTCGGGTTCCTGGTGAAGTTCGTGCCGGGCCGGTTCGTCGCGGTGCCGGTGCTGCTGCGGCTGGGTAGGCAGGTCGACGTCGGTCCGGTCCGGCTGGCGTCGGTGTTCGCGGTCAGCTGGAGCATCGTGGCGCTCACCGGGCTGACCATCGGCATCGCCGCCGGCCCGGCGGTCGTCGGTGGCGGGGTGTGGTGGCTGCTGCTGGCCGCCCTGCCGGTGGTGGTCCTGCTGATCCGCCCGCAGTTGCTCGACCGGACCGTACGGTTCGCCGCGAGGCTGCTGCGGCGGCCGGAGCCGCAGTTCGGTGCCACCCCGGGTGGCGTCCGCCGCGCGATCGTCGCGCAGGCGCTGTCCTGGTGGGTCTCCGGACATCACCTGTGGGTGCTGGCCGTGGTGGCCGGGGCGCCGCCCGGCCGTTCCTACCTCGTGTGTGTGGCCGGGTTCGGGTTGGCGACGGTCACCGGGCTGCTGGTGATGATCGCCCCGGACGGCATCGGGGTGCGGGAGGCGGTGCTCGTCGTGGGACTGGCCACGGTGATGCCACTGCCCCTGGCCGGCACCGTCGTGTTGGCCAGCCGGGTGGTGTCGGTGCTCAGCGACGTCGCGGTCGGTGCCGGCGGACTGGCGCTCGCCGAGTATCTGCACCGACGTCGACAGCGGGGTGTCGGTGCGCTGGTCAGCGACCCGGTGCCGGCGCGCTGACGCCGACCTCGTCGCGGTGGCGGCCCACCGCCGCCAGATGCGCGCGGATCTGCTCGGCCTCCGGGGCACCGATGGCGCTGAAGTGCGACAGCGCGTGGCACCAGTGGTCCCACACCTCGTCCGGGGTGCGTTCCGGCCCGGCTGCCGGCGCCCGGTCGGTGTCGACCAGCCGCTGCCCGGCCCGGGCCAGCCCGGCGTGGGCCCGGGCCTGCTGCGTCCGGTCACCGATCTGGGCGGCGATCGACAACGCCTGCCGGTAGTGCTCGCGGGCGGCTGCCGGGTCCCCGACCTCCATCAGCGCGTCCGCCAGACCGACCAGCGCCGAGGCCTGACCCACCGGCTGCCTGGTGTCACGGTAGATCTGCAATGCCCGACCGTGGTGGTCGGCGGCGTCCCGGAACCGCCCGAGCCGGGCGTGGAGTTGGCCGAAGGAGTCCAGCGCGAACGCCATCCCGACCCGGTGGCCGATCCGTCGGCACAGGACGATGGCCCGGTCGAGGTGTTCGCTGGCCTCGGCGTAGCGGCCCTGCAGGACATGAATCCAGCCGAGGTTGCCCAGCGCCATCGCCTCGCCGTGGGTCTCCCCGGTGGCCCGCAGCAGCGTGAGCGCCTCCTGCAGGTGTTCCCGGGCCTGGTCGTACTGGCCCTGCTGGCCGTGGAAGACACCGAGATTGCCCAGCGCCCGTGCCTCACCGGCGCGTTCGCCGGTCTGCCGGTACAGCACCAGGGCGCGTTGCAGATGGTCGACGACCAGCTTCCGGTGCCCCTGCATGCCGTAGACGACCGCGATGTTCGTCATCATGTGGGCCTGTGAGTCGCGGTCGCCGATCGCCGCCGCGGCGAGCAGACCGTGCTGGTGCGCGGTCACCGCGTCCGGGTAGTGCCCGGCGCCTTCCAGGTAGCGGAAGACGGTGAGCACGAGCCGACGGGCATGCTCGGGCCAGCCGTGCCCGGCGGCGTGCGCCATGATGGCGACCAGGTTCGCCCGTTCCTGCTCCAGCCAGGACCGGGCGTTCGCGGGGTCGGCCAGTGGCCGGGCGGCCGCCAACGGGCCGGTGACCGCCGGTCGGCGGTGGCGCTCGGCCGGATACAGCAGGTCCATCGCTGTCGCCGCGGTGTGCAGGTAGTGGTCGAACAGCGCGGTCATCGACCGGTGCCGGTCGACCGGCGCGTCCTGCGCCTCGGCGAGGTCCACCGCGTAGGCACGGAGCAGGTCGTGCATGCCGTACCGGTGCTGGGGACCACGTTCGAGCAGGTGGGCGCGGGCGAGCAGGTCCAGCAGCCGGCGGGCGTCGGCCACTGTCGTACCGATGACCGCAGCGGCGGCGTACGGCTCCAGTCCCGGACCGGGATGCAGGCCCAGCAGCCGGAACGCGCGGGCGGCGTCCGTCGGCAGATGCAGGTAGGACCAGGAGAAGACGGCCCGCACACCGGTACGCAGGTCGCCGCCGGCATCGAGCAGGTCCAGCCGGCGGTGCTGGTCGGCCAGTTCCCGTACCAGTTCCACCAGTGGCGCGCCCGGGCGGGTGGCGGCCATCTCCGCCGCCACCCGTAACGCCAGCGGGAGTCTGGCGCACTGCGCGGCGAGCACGGCGGCGGCGGTGTGTTCGGCGGTCACCCGGGCACCGATCAGCCGGTGGATCAGGGCGACGGCCTCGTCCAACGGCAGCGGGTCGAGGTCGATGCGCCGGGCCCCGTGCCGGGCCACCAGACCGGCGAGGGAGTCCCGGCTGGTGACCAGGACGAAGCATGACGGCGAGCCGGGTAGCAGCGGCCGGACCTGCTCGGCGGAGGCGGCGTTGTCCAGCACCACCAGCAGTCTGCGGCCGTCGACCAGGCTCCGGTAGCAGGCCGCTCGTTCGTCGAGATCAAGCGGCAGGTCGGGCCCGGTGACACCGAGCGCCCGCAGGAAACCGGCGAGCGCGTGACCGGGGGAGACCGGCTGGCCGGCGTCGTAACCCTGCAGGTCGACGTAGAGCTGGCCGTCGGGGAACCGGTGCCGGACGCGGTGCGCCCAGCGGATGGCCAGCGCCGTCTTACCGACGCCGGCGGTCCCCGAGGTCGCGACGAGCGTCACGCCCGGCACGGTGCCACCGCCCGGGTCGGTGGCGTCGAGCAGACTGTCCAGCCGGGCCAGTTCGGTGCCCCGGCCGGTGAAGTCCGGGATGTCGGCGGGCAGCTGGGCCGGTGCGGCAGGGGCCGTACGGGTGTCCCGTTGGTCGGACCGCTGTGCGCCGGTCGGGGCCGGCCCCGCGGCGGCAGTGTTCGGATCTTCGTCGTGCAGCAGCGTGGTGTGCGCCGCCGACAACTCGGGTCCGGGATCGACACCGAGTTCGTCGGTGAGGCGGTGCCTGACCTGATGATAGGTGTGGAAGGCGCGGGCACGTTGGCCGGCGGCCTGGTAGGCACGGATGAGCCGGGCCTGGGCCGCCTCGTCCAGTGGCTGGGCGGCGGCGGCCTCCTCCAGCGCCGGTACCGCCTCGGCGGCCCGCCCCGAAGCGATCATGACTTCGCCGTAGCGGGCGAGCGCGGCGTGCCGTTCCTCCACGAGGGCGACCACCCTGGGATGGGTGGTGAGGTCCGGGATGTCCGCCATCGGTGGGCCGTGCCACAGGGCGAGCGCCTCCTCGAGCTCGTCGGCGGCGCGGCGCAGGTCGCCGGCGCGCTGCCGGCCGGTGGCGGCGATCAGCAGGTCGCGAAAGCGCAGGGCGTCCACGGCGGAGTCCGGCAGCTGCAGGGCGTAGCCGTCCCCGACCTGTCGCAGCACCTGGCTGGGCGCACGCGGGGGACGGTCCGGCTCGAGTCGACGGCGCAGGTGCTTGACGTGGGTCTGGATGACGTTGCGCGCACTCGGCGGCGGACTACGGTCGGGCCACACGACCGCGGAGATCTCGGCGGTGCGCACCGGCTGGCCACAGGCCAGCGCGAGCAGGCCGAGCACGGCCCGCTGCGCGGCCGGTCCGAGATCCAGCTGTTCACCGTCGCGCCAGGCGCGCACCTGGCCGAGGATCTGGATACGCAACGTCGTCACCCTCGCCGGTCGTGCTGGTGCCGCCGCTCAGGACGGGGTGGCCGTATTCGGCGGTCGGTTCGCCTCACGCTAAATCAGCATCGGCGGCTGTGCAATCCTCCGCTGTGAATGATCAGAGTGAATTCCTTCATTGGTGGCCACCTGATGTCCCTCATGGACGAATTGGCGCCGGAGGTTGCGCTGATTGGTGGTGGTGCCCATGCGCGGCCGTGGACTGCCGGGACATTGGTAATAGGACGGTTTGTTGACACCTGTCGACTCCGGGCAGCCTGCCGCCGACGTCCGTGACGGCAAAAAACGGCGTTCGTACGGGTGAAGTGGAGGTGGGTAGGCGCGCGACAATTGTCGCCGGAGGTCGACATGGTCGTGGGCATCCGCATTTGTGCGACGCGTCTCCCGCGTCGCACCCGGACGCCCACGACCGTACGTCGGTCACTCCTCGCCGAAGTCCTCGTCGCCGCCGCCGTCGTCGCCGAAGCTGTCGAACACCTCGCCGGCGACCATCCCGCCGGCGAAGCCGAGCGCGGCACCGCCGACCGCCCCCGCGACCATGCCGCCCATGCCGGACCCGCCCCGATGGGCCGGCGGGTACCCGCCGTGCATCGGCTGGCCGTACCCGCCGCCGCCGAGGAACGACTGCCGCTGGGAAAGTGCCTGTCGGACCCAGCCGTCCACCTGCGCCGTCCAGTCCACGGTGTCGGCGTCGGCGTGGCTGACCCGGTAACGGCCGTACGAGTCGTGGCCCGGGGTGAACAGCCCGCCGCGCTTGTCGAACTCCAACACGACGTCCACGCCGTACTCGCTGGCGACGAAGGTCAGCTCGACCTCCCGGATGCCGCCGGCGTACTGCGGTGCGGCGAAGTACTCGATCTCCTGGTAGAACGGCAGGGTCTGCGGTACGCCGTGCAGCCGGCCGTACTCCAGATCGGCGCCCTTGAAGCCGAAACCGAGCCGGGCGAAGGCCTCCAGGATGCGCTCCTGCACCGGTAGCGGGTGCACGTGCACCGCGTCGAGGTCGCCCCGGTCGATCGCGCCCGGGATCGCCACCTCGGTGCGCAGCCCCATGGTCATCCCGTGCAGCCGCTGGCCGTACACGTCCGTTACCGGGGTCTCCCACGGTACGGCGAACTGGAAGGGCAACGAGACCTGCTGGCCCTCCCGTAGGGAGAATCCGCCACCCACCGCGACCCGGTGGAACTCGGCCGTCGCGTTGTGGTCCTCGCCGCCGGCCTCCACCTCCACCCGGGTGACCAGGCTGACGGTGATCTGGTCGAGCTGGGTCTCGTGGCTGCCGCCGACCAGGTTGACCTGGCCGCTGAGGACCAGGCCGGGGCGGATGTTGGGGTTGGGCAGCACCGTGTCGACGCTGGGGGCGCCGATGCCCAGGGCGCCCAACATCTTCTTGAAGACCACGTACGTTCCTCTCGTTCGGTGATGTCGTATCCGTTGTGCGGGATCGGGTGCCGGAGGCAAGGCGTCCATAATGGACGTGGATCAGACGATATCAGCGGTTTCTGAACGACTCCTGTGAGCTCGCCGGGGCGCTATACGGTGATCTGCCGGGTTTTGTGCAGCTCATGGTAGAGAATGCTCCCTGTGACTGACGCGGTGCTCGCGGCGAGCTGGCCGATCTCCTGGTCGGTCGTGGCGTTCGTCGCCGCCGGCGGACTCACTGTGGTGGGCAGTGTCCGACTGGTGGCCCTCGGCGACGCACTCGCCGACCGCACCGGCTGGGGCGAGGCGCTGTTCGGGGCGATCTTCTTCGGCCTGGCGACCTCGCTGTCGGGCATCGTGATGACCGCGGTGACGGCCGCCGGCGCCGCGCCGCAACTGGCGTACAGCAACGCCGTCGGCGGCATCGCCGCGCAGACCACCGCGGTCGCGGTCGCCGACCTGTTCTACCGCCGGGTCAACCTCGAACACGCGAGCGCCTCGCTGTCCAACGTGCTCTTCGGCTGCCTGCTGCTGGCGCTGCTGGCGCTCGCCCTGCTCGGCACCTACACCCCTGACGCGACGGTGGCCGGCGTCCACCCGGTCTCGGTGGTGATGGTGGGCTGTTACGTCGGCGGCGTCATGATCGTGCACTCCACCGACGTTACGCCGTACTGGCAAGCGGTCGACACCGTCGACACCCGCCAGGACCTGCCGCAGAGCCACGGACCGCTCGACAGTCCACCGTTGCCGGCACTGTGGGTCCGCTTCGTCGCGGTCGGCCTGATCGTCGCGGCCGGCGGTTGGGTCATCGCCCTGGCCGGGGAGAGCCTGGTGGCCGCGACCGGGCTGCGTGCGGGCTTCGTCGGCGGGGTGCTGATGGGCCTGATCAACGCGTTGCCGGAGGCCATCACGGCGATCGCCGCGGTCCGCCGGGGCGCGGTCACCCTGGCCGTCGCGGCGGTCCTGGGCGGCAACTGCCTCGACGCGCTCAACCTGGTCGTCGGCGACCTCTTCTACCGCGACGGTTCGCTCTACCACCAGGCGGGCACCGACGAACTGTTCCTCACCACCTCGGCGATGCTGATGACGACGCTGCTCCTCGGTGGCCTGCTGGTACGCCAGGTGCGGGGTTGGGGTCGGCTGGGCTTCGAAGGCACCCTGCTGCTCGTCGGCTATCTCGCGGTGGTCGCGGTGCTGGCCTTCTGAGTGCATCCGGCGGGCAGGTACGGCCTCAGCCCTCGGCCCTGAGGTCGATGACCGCGGTGACGACCGCCCCCGGGGCCGGGACGGCCCGCTCGATCAGCAGGGCGACGCACAGCTGCCGGCAGATCCACACGCCCCGGCCGCCGGTGCGCTCCTGGTCCGGCGGCAAGCTGCCCACCTGCGGGTCGTCGATCCCCGGACCGGTGTCGCTCACCTGGCAGAACAGGCTGTCCTGCGCGCGCCACAGCCGCAGCCGGCCGCCCCCACCGCCGTGGCGGATCGCGTTGGTGGCGAGTTCGCCGGCGACGATCAGCAGGTGTTCGGTCTGCTCGGCGGACAACTCCAGCCGGGGGGCGTGCGCGCTGAGCGTCGCCCGCAGCCCGTACAGCCCGTCACCGTCGAACTGGTGCTCGAGGCGGCCGTCGGTCGCCGCCACGCCCTCGGGACGGCCGCCGGTGCCCGTCGGCTGCGGATCCGGGCTACTCATGGCGTCTCTGTACCCGTAGCTGGGCCACGTCATCCGCGCCGACCAGGGACAGTACCGTGCCGACCAGCCGACGACAGGAGATGGTCATCCGCCGGGACCGGGGCAGTGCCCGGGCCGCCGCGACGACGATCCCGGCGCAGGCGCCGTCGATGTAGTCGAGGGCGGTCAGGTTGAGGTGCATCCGCCGGTCGATGCGCACGGATTCGGCCAACGCCAGCTCCAGGACGTCCTTGTGCCGGTAGTCGAGCTCACCGGCGATCCGCACCCCGGGCGGGCTGTACTGCCGACAGATCCGCAGCAGTGGATGCTCGAGGTAGACCTGGGCGGCCACCGTCCGGGGGTGCGCCCGCGCGGCGAAGGCGAGCGTGACCGCGTCGAACCGGCCCCGGTCGTACTGGCAGATCAGACAGAGCTGGCCGTGGGCCAACAGTTCGCCGACCCGGGTCTCGAACTCGAGCAGCTGTTCGGCGGCGGCGAACGGTCGGGTCGCCCAGCACATGTCCGCGGTGACCCGCAGGCCGGGGTAGCCCTCCCGGGTGGCGACGTGCATCTCGTGGGCCAGCGCGTCGACCATGCCGGCGGCGTCGGCCGGTACGTCACCGAGCAGCGATCCGGTGGCCGGGGCGATGCGCAGTTGACCTCGGCGCAACGCCGAGCCGGGGCGTACCGAACGGCCGTGCAGCTCACCGGTGAGCTCGTCCGGGCTCACCGAGTCGGTCCAGCAGACGACCTTCTGCCCGGCGCGCAGGCCGCCCCGCACGAAGGCTGCGACCAGGTCCAACCGCTCCTCCTGGTCGGAGAAGGTCAGACAGGCGTGGTCACCGGCACCGAGTGCGCCAACTGCAGCCGTGTCCGCCATCGTCGGTCCGCCTGTTCGTCATCGGAGGGATGGCTGCCACCTTAAGCGGTGGGTCCGACCACGCCCGGACATGCCCCCTCGCCTGGGCGTCGTGCGTCTGGTGCGCCCTCCCTGCCGATCTGGTCCAGCCAGGCATTGAACGCTCCGGCGGTCCGGTCCGTACCACCGGGCGGCAACGGAACCGGTGGCGACGTGGTGGAGCAGACGTGGCGAGCAGAAGAGTCCGTACCGGCGGTCGGCACACGCGGCGCGGCGGGACGTCGCGGCGGTCCCTGCTCGGTCTGGGCGTCCTCGGCACGCTCGCGGCCGGTGCCGCCGGCTACGGCTGGTACGAGGCGGGCCGGTTGCCGGCCTCGGCCAACGGCAGCCGGGTGGCGGCCCGCTTCGGCGACGCGCCGGCACCGACGGCGCCACCGCGCCCGGACCCGGTCGCTCAGCAACGGGAGCGTGCGGTCCGCGCCGCGCAGCAGGTCCGCCGGTACGCCGCCGACCTGCCTGGGCAGCTCAGTGTCGCGGTCGTCGACCAGGGTACGGGGACCGGGTTCCGGATCGGCGACGGCCTGCGGTTCCAGACGGCGAGCATCGTCAAGGTGGACATCCTGGCGGCGTTGCTGCTCCAGCAGGGTCGGCTCACCGGCGCGCAGCGGCGGACCGCCACCCGGATGATCACGGTCAGCGACAACGCGGCGGCCAGTGACATGTTCGCCCAGGTGGGTGGAGTGTCCGGGTTGAACCGCGCCAACGCCGCGCTGGGGATGACCGAGACCCGGCCGACGCCGTCGTGGGGGACGACGACCACCACCGCCGCCGACCAGATCCGGCTGATGCGGGCCCTGGCCGGCGACGATGGACCGCTGGGCTCGACCGAACGCGAGCTGGTGCTGGAGTTGATGGGTGACGTCGTAGCGGAGCAGCGGTGGGGGGTGTCGGCCGGGGCGTCGTCGGCGGGTTCGCGGGTCTGGGTGAAGAACGGCTGGGTCACCGTCGACGAGCACGACGGCCGGTGGCTGGTGAACAGCATCGGGCGGATCGCCGAGGGCGACCGGGACTGGCTGGTGGCGATCCTGTCCGACCGCCACGACACCTTCGACGCCGGTGTCGCGGTGGTGGAGCAGGTGGCCCGGACCGCGTTCGACGCCTGGCGCGACTAGCCGAACACCCGTTCGCAGGCCTGCCGGAGGCTGACCTGCGCGGCCGAGATCGCCAGGTTGCCCTCGATGGGGTCCTGGTCGGCGGCCTGTGCCGTGGCCTGTTCCAGTTCCTTGCCCAGCGCGGCGATGGTGTCGTCGGTCGAGGTCTGTGCCTGCCGAGCGATCGCCCGGTTGATGTCGTGACCGAGTTCGGCCGCGCTGAGCTCGCGCAGGTCCTGGCAGGCCTGCCAACCGTCGGTGTCGGCCGGCGGGGTCGGCTGTGCGGTGGTGCCGCTGGTCAGCGGCTGCGGGGTCGCCTGCAACTGTTCCTCGCGGGTCAGCGCACCGACGGCGATGACCCCGACGGCCAGCACGACCGGGGCGAGAACCCACAGCCAGACGGAGCGGCGTCGGGACCGCCGGGGGGACCTGTATCCAGAGTGGCCGGTGGGAGCGGGGCGTGGCTGGCTCACGGTGGTGCCTCTTTGTCTGACTGGGCGAAGGGAGACGAGGGAAGCAGCTTCGTACGGCATAGCGGACATTAGCGTCCGTGACGCCATATATTCACACACGTCACGTTCGTATGCCGCACGATGCCCCATAGTAGGCTTTTCGCTGCGGAAGGCAACCCATCCATCGCCGTAGTGGGTCCGGACGGGTGGGGCGGGCGTAAGCACCCCGAAACGCGGAGCTGGCACACTGGGGCGGTGTATGACGTCGACGTGCTCGTGATCGGTTCCGGCCCCAGCGGACAGAAGGCGGCGATCGCCGCGGCAAAGCTCGACCGGCGGGTCATGGTCGTCGAACGGGCGCACATGCTCGGTGGGGTGTGCATCAACACCGGGACGATCCCGTCCAAGACGCTGCGCGAGGCGGTGCTCTACCTGACCGGACTCAACCAGCGCGAGGTCTACGGCCGCAGTTACCGGGTCAAGGACGACATCACGGTCAGTGACCTGGCGGCCCGTACCCAGCACGTCATCGGCCGGGAGATCGATGTCACCCGCAGCCAGCTGACCCGCAACCGGGTGCGGATCATGACCGGGACGGCCCGCTTCGACGATCCGCACACGGTGGTCGTGACGGACCCGTCGGGGCACGGCAACAAGGTCACCGCGGAGAAGATCGTGATCGCGGCGGGGACCCGACCGGCCCGACCGGCCAGCGTCGACTTCGACGAGCAGACGATCATCGACTCGGACGGCATCATCAACCTCGAACGCGTACCGCAGTCGATGCTGGTGGTCGGTGCCGGTGTCATCGGCATCGAGTACGCCTCGATGTTCGCCGCGCTCGGCTCCGAGGTCACCGTCGTGGAACGCCGCGACCGGATGCTGGAGTTCTGCGACCTGGAGATCGTGGAAGCACTGAAGTACCACCTGCGTGACCTGGCCGTCACCTTCCGCTTCGGCGAGGAGGTGGCGTCGGTGCAGCGCCACGCCAAGGGCGCGGTCGCCGTGCTGGAAAGCGGCAAGCGGATCGCCGCCGACACGGTGATGTACTCGGCCGGACGCCAGGGCGTCGCCGCCGACCTCGACCTGGAACGGGCCGGCCTGTCCGCCGACCCGCGCGGCCGGGTCGAGGTCAACGAGAACTTCCAGACCTCGGCCGGGCACATCTACGCGGTGGGCGACATCATCGGCTTCCCCGCGCTGGCCTCCACCTCGATGGAGCAGGGCCGTCTCGCCGCGCACCACGCCTGCGGCGAGCCGGCGCGCGGCATGCCGCAACTACAGCCGATCGGCATCTACACCATCCCGGAGATGAGCTTCATCGGCGCGACCGAGGACCAGCTCACCGACCAGCGGGTGCCGTTCGAGGTCGGGATGGCCCGCTACCGCGAGCTCGCCCGGGGGCAGATCATCGGTGACTCGTACGGGATGCTCAAGCTGCTGGTCGCCCCGGAGACCCGGCAGTTGCTCGGGGTGCACATCTTCGGCACCGGTGCCACCGAACTCGTCCACATCGGGCAGGCGGTGATGGGTTGCCACGGCACCATCGACTACTTCGTCGACGCGGTGTTCAACTACCCGACCCTCGCCGAGGCGTACAAGGTCGCCGCGCTGGACGCGATGAACAAGATCCGTCACCTGGCCCAACTGCACGACTGAGCCGGGCGTCACCCGCGTCTGTCGGCCCGTGCCGCCGGCCGGCGGGCCACCGACACCGCCGCCAGCACCACGCAGCCGGTCATCGGCACCGCCAACGGGGTCAGCTGCCAGGTGACCAGCACCAGCCCGCCGACGGCGAGCCCGAGCAACGCCGTACCGCCGGGGTCGTGCACCGTGCGGATCGTCGCGGCCCGCAGCGTCACGGCCCAGCGCGCCCCCGGCCGCCACAACTGCGCGGCCCGCAGTGCCAGCGCCGCGAGTGCCACGGCGGCGAGCAGGCAGACGGCCGCGACGAGGCCGCCGCCGGGCAGTCGCCCGGTGCGCGCCACCGCCGCGTCGAACGCCAGCAGCCCGGCGGCGGCCAGCACCGCCAGCGACCACGGCCAACTGCCCGGCAGTGCCGCCCGTACGGTCGCGGCGAAGGCCCGGACGCTGGTGCTGCCGGTGCCGTCGACGTGCGCGCGCAGGTGGGCGCAGCCGGCGGCGAGGGCCGCCAGCAGGGTCACCAGCGGTACGGTCGCGGCCAGCACCAGCACCCCGACCAGCAGGGTCTCGCCGAACAGGGCGAACTGGGCACCACGTCGCTGGCAGTCGGCCCGCGCCGCCGAGGTGTCGTCGCCGGTCACCCTTTCAGCCCCGACGTCGACATCCCGTCCACCAGGAAGCGTTGGAAGAACAGGAAGAATCCGATGACCGGCAGCAGGGCCAGCATCGACATCGCCATCAACGCGCCGTAGTCCGACAGCGTCGTCTGGTCGATGTAGAGCTGCAGGGCCAGCGGCAGCGGGTACTTGTCCGGCGTACTGAGGTAGATCAGCGGGCCGAGGAAGTCGTTCCAGGTCCAGATGAAGGTGAAGATCGCCGTCGTGATCATCGCTGGTCGCGACAGCGGCAGGATGATGTGCCAGAAGGTGCCCCACTGCCCGGCACCGTCGATGCGGGCGGACTCGTCCAGCTCGGGCGGGATGGTGCGGATGAACTGGACCATCAGGAAGACGAAGAACGCCTCCGCCGCGAGGAACTTGCCCAACAGCAGCGGTACGTAGGTGTCGACCAGTCCCAGGTGCTGGAACACCGCGTACTGCGGCACGATGAGCACGTGGAACGGCAGCAGCAGGGTGGAGACCATCAGTACGAACATCGTCGAGCGGCCCCGGAACCGCAGCCGGGCGAAGGCGTACCCGGCGAGGGCTGACGACGCGACGGTGCCGACCACGGCGAGCACCGCCAGCACCGTGGAGTTCCAGAAGAACCGCAGCGTGCTGATGCCGGCCATACCCTCGGCGGCGCGCTGGTAGTTGCCGACCGTCGGGTCGCGGGGCAGCAGTCGAAGGTCGCCGAGGATCGACGCCGACGGGGTGAACGACGCCGAGACCACCCAGCCCACCGGGTAGAGGACCACCGCCAGCAACGCCAGCGCCGCCAGGTGCCAGCCGACGCTGTGCCGCAGTCGTCGGTGACCGGCCCGCCCGCTCATCGTGCGTCTCCCGCGTAGTGGACCCAGCCCCGCGCGGTGCGGAACAGCAGCGTGGTCACCAGGCCGACGCCGAGCAGCAGCATCCAGGCCATCGCCGAGGCGTAGCCCATCCGGAAGTCGGTGAAGCCCCGGTCGTACAGGTAGACCGTGTAGAACAGGGTCGACCCGGCCGGGCTGCCATTGCGTCCGCCGACGATGTACGCCGAGGTGAAGATCTGGAATGAGTTGATCGTCTCCAGCAGGAGGTTGAAGAAGATCACCGGTGAGATTATCGGTACGGTCACCGCCCGGAACCGCCGCCACCGGCCGGCGCCGTCGACCTCGGCGGCCTCGTAGAGTTCCCGGGGCACCTGCTTGAGCCCGGCAAGGAAGATCACCATCGGTGCGCCGAACTGCCAGACGGCCAGCAGCACCAGCATCAGCAGGGAGAAGTCGGGGTTGCCGACCCAGCCACCGGTGGGCAGCCCGACCGCCCCGAGCGCCCGGTCGACGATCGCGTCCTCGCTGAACAGCGCCTTCCAGACGATCGCGATGCTGACGCTGGCACCGATCAGCGACGGTCCGTAGAAGGCCGTCCGGTATCCGCCCTGGCCGCGTCGGGGGGTGTCGAGCAGCATCGCGACCGCGAGCGCCGCCGCGAGTTTGAGCGGTACGGCCAGCAGCACGTACGTCACGGTCACCTGCACCGACTGCAGCCACCGGCTGTCGTCGAAGAGCCGTCGGTAGTTGTCCAGGCCGACCCACTCCGGGGTGGTGAACAGGTTGTAGTCGGTGAACGACAGGTACAGCGAGGCGGCCATCGGGCCGATGGTCAGCAGCGCGATGCCGACGATCCAGGGTGACAGGAACAGGTAGCCGGCGAGCCCGTCGCCGGACCGGCGGCGGCGCGGTGACGGCGCCGCCGGTCGGCGCTCACCCGTCGCGGGCTCACCCGGTGGGGTCCGCCTCGCGCCGACGGTGGACGTGCGCATCGGTCGCCCTCCTCACCGGTCAGGACCGCAGGATGTCCTCGGCCTCGGTGAAGAACTGGTCGACGGCCTGCGCCACGCTGATCCGCCCGTAGTGCAGTTCCTCGCTGATCCGGATGAAGGCCGCCTCGATGCCACCGGCACCACGCGGCGGCGCCGGCGGGGCCTGGGTCAGCTGATCGGCGATGGTCTCCTCGTAGGCGGCGACGGCGGCCAGCGGCCCGTCGAGTTCGGCCGCGTCGCGCTGGGCGTTGGTGGCCGGCAGTCCCCGGTTGCCGCCGAAGATCCGACCCACCTCGGGGTCGTTGATCATGAAGGAGATCAGCTTCGCGGCGGCCTCCGGATGCTCGGTGCGGGCCGAGGCGCTCAGCAGCATCGCCGGCTTGAGGTACTGGCCGAGCCGGCCCGGGTTGTCGGTGGGCAGCGGGCCGAGGTGGATCTCGGTGTCGGTCTCACCCGCGTAGCGGACCAGGAAGTTGTCCCAGCCCAGGTCCGAGGCGGCCAGGTCGTCCACCCACAGCGACGCGGGTTTGATCGCGACGGCGGTCTCCACCGGCAGTACGACGTCCTGCGCGATCAGGTCCATGCCCTGCTGCCAGAATCGCGCCAGCCGCTCGGCGTCGAAGCCGAGTCGGCCGTCCTCGGTGAACAGCGCGCCGCCCTCCTGGCGCAGTTGGGCCTCCAGGTTGTAGATGACCCCGGTGTAGTTGCCGCCGCCGTAGGTGCCGGTGGTGGACCTGATGGTGGCCATCGTGGCGTGGTAGTCGTCCCAGGTCCAGCCGACCTGTGGGGCGGCCACACCGGCCTGGGCGAACAGGGCCGGGTTGTAGAACATGCTCCATGTGTTGCCGCCGATCGGCACCGCGTACCGGGTGCCGTCGACCTCGCCGACCCCGTCGAAGCCCGGGAGCAGGTCGGCCAGGACCAGCGCGTCGCCGGCCTGGCCGCCCAGGTCGTACAGGACGCCCCGGTCGGCGTACTCGCGCAGGTAGGAGAAGTCCATCTGGACGACGTCGGGCATGTTGCCGCCGGCGGTCTCGGTGGTCAGCTTCTGCCAGTACGCCTCGTACTCCTGGAAGCTGGGAGTGACCCTGATGTCCGGGTTCTGCTCCTCGAACAGGTCGATCGCCTGTTGCATCAGGTCGGCCCGTTCCGCGTTGCCCCACCAGGAGTACCGCAGGGTGACCGGCCCGGAGGCGTCGTCGTCACCGCAGGCAGCGGCACCGACCGCGACCAGGGCGAGCGCTGCGGACGCAGCGAGAACTGCCCTGAATCGTTTCATTGTCGCCATGCGGATCCTCCGGTTTCGGGATGACGAACGATGCCGGTCGGGTGTGTCGTCGACCACAGGAAGCGCTTGTCAACGTAGGTTAGGAGTCTGTTAGATCCACGTCGATGGCTGTCTTGAACGTTACAATCCGCCGGGGTTCGAGCACGACGACATGTCTGCCGGCCGCGATGGCCGACACCTGCGGGCGAGCCCGGGCAGGCGTACCGCCCAGCGACGTCGTACCATCGCGACATGGCAGAGATGGTCACGCTGCGCCTGAGCCCGGAGACGGTGGCCAGAGCACGCGCCGCTGCCGAGCGGGAAGGAATGACACTTTCCGACTGGATGGACCGCGCCGCCCGCCGGGAGGCCTGCCGCGACGCCGCACGGGCCCACGAGGAATGGCTCGCCGCCAACCCCGACGTGCGCGACGAGCTCGACGGCTTCGACCGGCTCGCCGACACGCTGGAGTCCGGCTGGTCCGACCTGTCTGACGCGGCGTGAACCGCGGCGAGATCTGGACCGTCGGCGAGCGATCCGACCTGCGCTACCGGGTGGTGGTGCTCTCCGGAGACGCCCACAACGACCGGCCCCGCGCCGCGCCGTACTGCGCCCCGATCGTGCGCCAGCGCGGCGCGACCACCCTGCCGCCGTTCGTGGTGCCGTTGGCCGAGACCGACCCGCTCTCCGGCGTCGTCGTGGTCAACCGGATGCGGCGCATCTCCGGCAAGTCCGGCGCCGAGCGGGTCGGCATGGTCACCGGGGCCAGCATGGCCCGCCTGGAAGAGGCGATGCGGGACCTGTTCGACCTCTGACGGGTGCAATCCCGGCAGCCGCTGGCAGCACCGCCCCAGCCGGTGATAGAACTGTCCGATGGGTATCGTGTCGCCCGGATTTCAGGGCCGTCCGCGTTCCCCCGGCGCAGTCACCCTGCCGCCGGGGCAGTACCTGACCGAGGACTTCCCGGTGCTCTCCGCCGGCCCGACGCCGCGGATCGACATCGCCGGCTGGGAGTTCGTCGTCACCACCGAGGACGGCACCGCCCAGCGCTGGAACTGGTCGCAACTGCTCGACCTGCCGAGCGAGGACATCACCGTCGACATCCACTGCGTGACCAAGTGGTCCAAGCTCGGCACCCGCTGGCGCGGAGTCTCGCTGGACACGCTGCTGGCCGACGTCGAGACCGCCGCCGACTACGCCGTGGCCCACTCGTACGGCGGCTACACCACGAACCTGCCCCTGGCCGACCTGCTCGACGGTCAGGCCTGGGTCGCCTACCGGTACGACGACGCCGACCTGAGCCCTGAACACGGCGGCCCGGCCCGGCTGCTGGTGCCCCACCTGTACTTCTGGAAATCGGCGAAGTGGGTGCGTGGCCTCCGGCTGCTGCTCGACGACGAACCGGGCTTCTGGGAGACCGCCGGCTACCACGACTACGGTGACCCGTGGCGCGAGCAGCGGTACCAGGGCGACTGAGCTGGCGGGTGGCCCGGCTCGCCGCCGTCCGCGACGAGACGCCGACCGCCCGTACCCTGCTGCTGGACGTGCCGGACTGGCCCGGACACCTGCCCGGCCAACACGTCGACGTGCGGCTCACCGCCCCCGACGGCTACCAGGCTCAGCGCAGCTACTCGCTCGCCAACGCCGTCGACGGCGACCGGGTCGAGCTGACCGTCGCGCGGGTGCCCGACGGCGAGGTCTCCGGCTACCTGGCCGGCCCGTACGCCGTCGGTGACCCGGTGGAGATCCGCGGCCCGGTCGGCGGTTGGTTCCTCTGGCGGCCCGGCACGACCGACCCGGTGCTGCTGATCGCCGGCGGCTCCGGGATCGTGCCGCTGATGGCCATGGTCCGCGCCCGGCGGGCCGCCGGCAGCCGGGTGCCGTTCCGGCTCATCTATTCGGTACGGACCCCGGCCGACATCTACTACGCCGACGAGCTGCGCCGCCGCGCCCGCGACGATGCCGGACTCGACGTCAGTTACGTCTACACCCGGGAAGCACCCGACGGCTGGCCCGGCCAGGTGGGCCGGATCGGCGTCGCCCGGATCAACACCGACGGCTGGCCGGCGACGCTCGAACCGGCCTGCTACGTCTGCGGGCCGACCGGCTTCGTCGAGGCCGTCGCCGACATCCTGATCGCCCTCGGGCACGACCCCCGCCGCGTCCGCACCGAACGATTCGGACCCACCGGAGGTTGACATGACCGACCAGCCCGCCGTCGCCCTGCTGCCCGACGAGCACCACCTGGACGGCAACGCCCTGGCCGGACCGCTGGGCGAGATCTTCGCGGTCGACGTCACCACGGCTGTCGGGCGCTGCGCCGGCTGCGGCCGGTCCGGGCCGCTCGCCGCCCTGATGGTCTACGCTGACGCGCCCGGCCTGGTCGCCCGCTGCCCGCACTGTGCCGGGGTGCTGCTGCGCCTGGTACGCGGCCCGGCCGACGTCTGGCTCGACCTGCACGGCGCACTCAGCCTGCGGATCGCCGTACCGACGAGCTGAGCCGCCGGACCGTGACCGCCTCGATGGTCGACTCGTAGCAGCCCACCGTCAGCCGAAGGAGCCCGACGTCCGGCGCATCAGAGCGGTTCACCGGGGATGGCGCTGTACTCCCTGCCGATCTGCTCGACCAGTGGGATCGTGCCGGTCCATCGAGTGGCGTCGACCGCGATGACGCTCCGGACGCCAACGGTTGCGTTGGTGGCGAACGCTGCGGTGTAACGATCCAGCTCCGTCACGTTGACGCGGCGCTCGTGCCCCGCGCGTACCTGTTTGATCAACGCCATCGTGACTCCCGGCAACACCGGTGCCTGCGGCCACACTATGTCGTCCCCTGCGACCAGGCCGAGGTTCCAGGTCGCCCCCTCGCAGATGAAGCCCTCCCGGTCGACGAACAGCACGTCGTCGAAGCCGGCGAGCTGAGCCTGTCGGCGGTGGAACATCGTTGCGAACAGGCCGATATGCTTGACGGGCGGCACGTCCCGTTCGTACCAGCGTGCAGTGAGCACCAGCGGCGGCGGTGGTGTCGACGACACCGTTCGCGTCGTGACGAGCACCTGGGGGTGTGCTGCGCCGGCGGGGTGTCCCAGGTCGAGATCAGGGTCGAATACCGTCACCCTGGCGACGGTCGGCTCGGCGCAGCCGTCTACCACCTGGCGGACGTAGCCGCGAACCTCGTCCTGGTCGAGATCGACGCCGAAGAGTGCGCGGCAGTCCGCTGTCAGCCGGTCGAGGTGAAGCGAGAGTCCGCGCACCCGGCCGGCGTCCACTCGCATGGACGTGAAGTGGCCGTAATTGGTGAGACCCAGGATCTTCAGGTGATCCAGATCGACGGGCTTTCCGTTCAGGATCATGACGCCAGTCTTCCCCATCGGCGTGCGGCCGCCGCGATCAACGGGCCGGTAGGGCGGACGCGCGAAGCGCGTCGGCCAGCCACTCGAACGGGAACCGTTCGGGCTCCACGCCGTTCACGGTGGTGACCAGCGCCATGTACCGGTCGAGCGGACCGGGCGGGTCCGGCGGCGTACGGTCCCACTCCGCACCGGTCAGCATGTGGTCGGCCGTCTGGATCCGGAACTCGGGTGTGTCCGGTATCCCCGGGCTGTCCGGTGTCGCGAAGACGGTGGTCAGCCACCCCATCCACCGGTCGGCGATCTCCCGCCCCTGCGGCGAGTCCGGCGGGACCTGTTCGCGCGCGGCGTCCATCGCCGCCTGGCCGATCGGGGTGGCCGCTTCCAGACGGTCCAACATCGGTCCGGAGGTCATCAACGGCCCGGCTCCGGTGGTGCACACCTTGTACAGGTCACGGCGTACGGCCTGTCGGATCTCCGGATCGCGGACCAGCTCGGCCAGCTCGATCCACGCCTCCAGCTGGGCCGTGGTGGGATGGTCCGGCAGCTTCGGGTGGGCCGACCGCCACCACTGCATCATCCGCTCCGGCGGCTCCCAGCCGGTGGAGACCTCGACCCAGAACTCCTCGATCAGCCGGTCGCGCTCCTCGTCGGACATGCCGGCCAGCTTGTGCATCAGCGTCACCTGCTCGGCGGTGGATCCCTGCCGGAGGATGGTGGAGAGCACCGCGCGACGGCTACGCAGCCGTGCCTCCTGCTGAGTCAGCAGGGCCAGGTGGGTGGTGGCCAGCTCGCGCAGCGTCGCCTCGCCGGCCAGCACCCGCCGGATCTCGTCCAGGCCGGCGTCGAGTTCCCGCAGCGTGCGGACCAGCTCCAGCCTGGCGATCGCCGACACGTCGTACAGCCGGTGGCCGCCCGGGGTACTGGCGGCCGGCGTGACGACACCGGCGTCGGCGTAGTAGCGGACGGCGCTGACACTCAGACCGGTGCGCCGGGCGACATCCCCGATGGGATAGAGCTCGTTCATGTCCACGACGCCAACTATGCGACCTCAAGCGGCTTGAGATGCAAGCCCGGCGCGCGGTGCCGTCACGCCTCCTCGGCTGGCGCTGCGGAGGTGGACCCGATCGGTTTGACCATCTGCTGGGCGGTGACCGCGTACCCGGCCGATTCGTAGAGCCGGCGGGCCACCGGATTGTCCGCGAAGACGTTGAGCCCGAGCCGGGTCACTCCGCGCGCCGCCAACAGCGGTTCCACGGCGGCCAGCAGCGCCCGGCCGTACCCGTTGCCGCGCTGCGCCGCGTCGACCTCGATGTCGTAGATCCAGGCGGGCCGTTCCGGCTCGGCCGGACCGGGCAGTCCCACCCAGATCCAGCCGACCGGTGGTGCGTCGTCGGCACCCGCCGACCGGGCCACCAGGAAGAGCATTCGCTCGGTCGCGAGCCCGTCGGGCAGCAGCTCGGCGTGCTGACGGCGCGACTCGGCCAGCGCCGTCGCGGTCGTCGCCCGCCCGGACCGCAGCAGGCTGCCGGCATAGCCGGCGATCAGCGCGGGAATACGTACGTCGTACTCGGCCTGGGTCATCGGGTGCAGCGTCACCGCGCGCGATCCGGTCGTCGTCACGGGGACATCGTGGCGCACCGGGCGCGGGCCGTCACGTCAATTGCGGGACCACCCGGGAAGCGCCGGTGCACTGCGGGGGCGGGACCGGTGACACCGGCCGTCAGTAGACTGCCGCTGTGACAGCCGAGGCGGGCCGTGGCGCCGGCCAGGACGTACCGGGTCGGCACGATGATCTGCCGCCCGCGCAGTTCGCGTTCCCCGGGCCGCTGCGGGACCGACTGGTCGCGGCGATCCTCACCGGCGCGAAGACCGCGACGTCCGGACTGCTGCGTGAGTACGAGCACGACGACGAGCCGCTGCCGCTGCCCGGGGACCGGTCCGTCCTGGTGGATTCGGCGGACCGGCCGTGCGCGGTGCTGGAAACCACCGGTGTACGGGTGGTCCCGTTGGCCGAGGTGGACCTGGCGCACGCCGTGGACGAGGGCGAAGGGTTCGCCGACGTGGCCGCCTGGCGTCGGGCGCACGTCGGCTTCTGGCAGTCGGCGCCGATGCGGGCAGCACTGGGTGACGACACCTTCACCGTCGACGACCGGACCATGGTGGTGGCCGAACGGTTCCGGGTGGTGCAGCGGATCTGGCGGGCCGACGAAGTGGCGGCCGCCTACGCGGCGGAGAGCCGGGCGATGGTCGACGCGCTGCGGACGGTCCCGGCGACACATTTCGACCGGCCGACCCGGTGTGCGCCATGGACGGTGAAGGAACTGCTGGGACACACGGTGATTGCGTCGTTCCGTACCGTGGAGATGCTTGCCTGCGACGGGCCTACCGCCGGTCCCGGCGGCCTGGTGGACGCGATCGGCTACTACGTGGCGGATGCCCGGTTCCGTCCCGACGTGGACGGGGCCCGGGTCGTCGACGCCCAGCGGTGGGCGGCGGCCCGGACGGTCGACGGCGCGGTCGACGAGCTCGCGGCCCGGACGGCGAGCGCCACCGCGCACGTCGCGGCCGCACCGATGGACCGGCTGGTCGTCACCCGGCACGGTGATCCGATGACCCTGACCGACTTCCAGGCCACCCGGGTCGTCGAGTTGGCCGTCCACGGTGTCGACCTCGCCGACGGCCTCGGTGTCAATCCGTGGCTGACCGACGCGGCGGCCGACCTGGTGGTGGCTCTGGCGGCGGGCACCACGCTGGCACCGGTGCGCGCGGCACGCGGATGGGACCGGGCACATCTGCTACGGGCCGTCACCGGCCGGGTCGGTCTGGCCCCGGCTGATTCGTCGGCGGTGCGACCAGCCGGCGTTCGCGCGCCGTACTTCGGCGGTACGCACCGTTCCTCGACAGTCGGCGAAGAGTAGCGAAGCATCCCTGCCCTCGTCACGTCCTGCCGCTGCCCGTAGTTTGACAGCGGCAAGGCCACAACGAGACCCTTTCGCAATTCTGACTTTTTGCCGCTGGAGGTTGCCGTGGACTGGTCCCTCGGAAACGTACTGATTCTGCTGGTCGTCGTGCTGCTCGGTGCGGTCGCCGGTTGGCTCGTGATGAGCCGCCGGTCCGCAGCCGCGGGCACCGCCGAGCCACCCGCCGGGCCCGGGAAGTCGACGGCCGACACCCCGGCGGCTGTCGACACCCCGGCACCTGTCGACACTCCAGCGGCGACGGCAGCCGCTGACGGCCCGGATCCCCAGCCGACCACGGAGACCGCCCCCGCCGCGACGACCACCGTCGACTCGACGTCCACGGCGGAACCGGCAGCGACGCCCGATGTGACGGTGCCGTCGCCACGTGCCGAGTCCGCGCCGATCGAGACCGAGCCGGCGGCGGCGGAGCCGGTGGTCGCCGAGTCTGTGCCCGCCGTCGAGCCGCAGCCGGTGGCAGCCGCGCCTGAGCCGGTCGCCGTCGTAGAACCCGAGCCAGCGGTCGTGGAGCCTGCGCCGGTCGACGCTGCCGCTGAGCCGGCCGTCGTCGAGCCAGTTGCCGCCGCTGAGCCGGCCGTCGTCGAGCCGGCCCCGCTCACCGCCCCGGCGACTGTGGATTCCGGACCCGCCGACGACTTCCGTCGGATCGAGGGCATCGGGCCGAAGATGGCCGCCGCCCTGCAGTCCGCCGGCATCCGTACGTACGACGAGCTGGGCGCGACCGACGAGGCGACCCTGCGTGCGGCGGTGCGCGCCGCCGGCGTCCGGGCCACCGCGAGCCTGCCGAGCTGGCCGGCCCGGGCGCGGGAGCTCGCGGCGGCGCGGTCCGGCACCTGACCGCCGCGACCGGTCACCGGGGTGCGGGTGGAACCGGTGACCTAGGTCCCGACGACCGGGGACGTACGGCGGCAGCGCGCGATCACCGTCCGGAGTGACGATGAGGGTGAGCACCGGCGGCAAGGTGCCGCCGGTGCTGACCGAACGAGGTGATCGGAAATGACCGCAGGCGTCCAGGTGTCCACGAAGCCGGCCGTGTCGACCGAGACGCAGATCGCGATCGACGCCCTCGTGGCGGCGGCGTCCAAGGCGCTCGACGACTACGCAGAGTTCGATCAGGAGCGGATCGACACGATCGTCGGAAAGGCATCGGTCGCCGCGCTCGGTCGCCACAGCGACCTCGCCCGGATGGCGGTGCAGGAAACCGGCCGCGGCGTCTTCGAGGACAAAGCGGTGAAGAACATCTTCGCCTGCGAACACGTCACGCACAGCATGGCGACGTTGAAGACCGTCGGTGTGGTCGGTCGCGACGACATCAGCGGCATCGTCGAGATCGCCGAACCCGTCGGCGTGATCTGCGGGGTCACCCCGGTCACCAACCCGACGTCGACGACCATCTTCAAGGCCCTGCTGGCGTTGAAGACCCGCAACCCGATCATCTTCGCCTTCCACCCGGCCGCCCAACGGTGCAGCGCCGAAGCGGCCCGGGTGGTCCGCGACGCGGCGATCGCCGCCGGTGCGCCGGCCCACTGCATCCAGTGGATCGAGCACCCGTCGGTCGAGGCCACCGGCGCGTTGATGCGCCACGACGGGGTCGCGCTGATCCTGGCCACCGGCGGCAACGGCATGGTCCGGGCGGCGTACTCGGCCGGCAAGCCAGCGCTGGGCGTCGGCGCCGGCAACGTCCCGGCGTACCTGGAGCGGACGGCGAAACTGGCCCGGGCCGTCAACGACGTGGTGCTGTCCAAGTCGTTCGACAACGGCATGGTCTGCGCCTCCGAGCAGGCGGTCATCGTCGACGACGAGATCTACGAACCGGCGATGGCCGAGTTCGCCACGCTGCACGCGCACCGGGCGACCCCGCAGCAGAAACGCCAACTGGAGGAGCTGCTGTTCGGGGTCGCCGCCGGCTCGGCGGGCTGCGCCGGGGCCGCGCTCAACCCGGCCGTCGTCGGGCAGTCGCCGGTCTGGATCGCCCAGCAAGCGGGCTTCACGGTGCCCGCCGACACGTCGATCATCCTGGTCGAGGTCGACGAGGTCGGCCCGGCCGAGCCGTTGACCCGGGAGAAGCTCTGCCCGGTGCTGGCGGTGCTGCGCGCCGACGGGCACGCCACCGGCATCCGGTACGCCGAACAGATGGTCGAGTTCCACGGCCTCGGCCACAGCGCCGTCATCCATACCAGCGACGCCGCCCTCGCCGAGGAGTTCGGCCGCCGGGTCAAGGCGGTACGGATCATCTGGAACGCTCCGGCCTCGCAGGGTGCGATCGGTGACATGTACAACGCGATCGCACCGTCGCTGACCCTGGGCTGCGGCAGCTACGGGCGCAACTCGGTGTCGAACAACGTGACTGCGGTGAACCTGCTCAACATCAAACGGGTGGCCCGGCGGACGAACAACCTGCAGTGGTTCAAGGTGCCGCCGAAGATCTACTTCGAACCGCACGCGATCCGGTACCTGGCCGACATGCCGGACGTGCACCGGGTCACCGTGGTCACCGACGCGACGATGACCCGGCTCGGGTTCGTCGACCGGGTCCTGACCGTGCTGCAGGGCCGGGCGCAGCGGGTGGCGCTGCAGATCATCGACACCGTCGAGCCGGAGCCGAGCATCCGTACCGTCGATGCCGGTGCCGAGCAGATGCGTCACTTCCGCCCGGACACCATCATCGCCCTCGGCGGCGGCTCGGTGATGGACGCGGCCAAGGTGATGTGGCTGCGCTACGAACACCCCGGGGTGGTCTTCGCCGACATGCGGGAGAAGTTCTTCGACATCCGCAAGCGGGCGTTCACCTTCCCTGCACCGGGTGAGCTGGCCAAGCTGGTCTGCATTCCGACCACATCGGGGACCGGGGCCGAGGTCACCCCGTTCGCGGTGATCACCGACACGGTGACCGGTAAGAAGTACCCGCTGGCCGACTACGCGCTCACCCCGAACGTGGCGATCATCGACCCGGTGCTCGCCGCCGACCTGCCACCGGTGGTCACCGCCGACAGCGGATTCGACGCGCTGACCCACGCCACCGAGTCGTACGTGTCCGTGTACGCCAACGACTACACCGACGGGCTCGCCCTGCAGGCGATCCGGCTGATCTTCGCCCACCTGGAGCGGGCGGTGCGGCACGGTGGCGCCGACCCCGAGGCCAGGGAGAAGATGCACAACGCCGGGACGATCGCCGGGATGGCGTTCGGCAACGCCTTCCTCGGCATCGTGCACGCCATGTCGCACACCCTCGGCGCGACGTTCCACATCGCCCACGGCCGGACCAACGCGATCCTGATGCCGCACGTGATCCGGTACAACGGGGCCCGCCCCGGCAAGCTGTCCGGCTGGCCGAAGTACGAGAACTACCGGGCTCCGGAACGCTTCCAGGAGATCGCCCGGATGCTCGGCCTGCCGGCGGCCACCCCAGCTGAGGGCGTCGAGTCGTACGCGGCCGCCGTCGAACGGTTGCGCGACGCGGTCGGCATCGAGCCGTCATTCCAGGCCGTCGGGGTCGACGAGGCGTCGTTCCTGGCCAGCCTGCCGCAGCAGGCGGTCAACGCGTACGAGGACCAGTGCGCGCCGGCCAACCCACGGATGCCGATGCTCGACGACATGCAACAGCTCATGCGGACCGCCTACTACGGCACGAGCGGCACCGACAACGAGACCCGGCCGGACACCGAGACCGGCGCAGCCGGCCCGGTCACCGGTGCCGACACGGCACGTCAGTCAGGCTGACCATGTGCCGTGCTGCCGGGCCGGGCCACCCGCGCGGTGGTCCGGCCCGACAGCATCGCCGGTGCCGGTGCCGGTGCCGTCAGACGCAGTTGGCGCAGCCGGGGTCCGGCACGTCCGGTGTTCCGTCGTAGATCACCGTCGCTGTAGCCAGCACCAGCGGATCGTTGACCGGGATGGACTCGACGACGAGGCCGTCGGGGCCCTCGCTGAGCCGGGCGCAGCCCATCCTGACGTTGCTCGTGAGCAGCGCGCACACCCCGACACCGTCGGCGACGGGTCCGTTGCCGACGAGGAGT
This sequence comes from Solwaraspora sp. WMMA2056, assembly GCF_030345095.1. NCBI lineage: Bacteria > Bacillati > Actinomycetota > Actinomycetes > Micromonosporales > Micromonosporaceae > Solwaraspora > Solwaraspora sp. WMMA2056. The sequence continues at coordinate 4,839,731 of NZ_CP128360.1, read as the reverse complement.
TGGACGCCGATGGTGGGACGGTCGACGAGGAAACTTCTCAGCTGCGAGGTGTAGACGACCGGGATCTCGTCGGGCCAGTAGACCGCCAGAGCGTACTTGCTGTCGGTTATGTACGTTCCGCAGCGGGTCACCGTACCCAGGACCAAGCCGCCCTGCGGCGGATCGACGTAGGCCTGATCGAATTCGGCGGTGGCGCACGTAGCCGGAATCCACGGGTCGATGTGCGGTGGTGGCGGATCCTTGAGGCCGGGCACCCCAGCCGTGGATGCATCGGGTGCCAACGCCTCAGCGGTAGCTGGCCCGGGCATCGCCGTAGCCACCACGAGCACGACACCAGTCAGCCAGAGAACCGCCTGGCGGATGCTCCGAATCACTGTGACTCCTTCGTGGTTCGCTGTCAGTGCTCAGGACGGCGCCTCGACGCAGTTGGCGCAGCCGGGCATCGGATGGCCCTCCGGCCGTGGGCTGCCGTCGAAGATGACGGCGCGGTCGACCAACGGGTCGTCCACCGCGACCGGCTCCACCTCCGGCATCGATTGCCCAGCGGAGACGATCTTGACGCAGTCGAGCCGCGCGGTGCTGGTCCGTAGCAGGCACACCGCCGAACCAGTGGGGGTCGCCGGACGGATCAGGACCCACAGCGAGGTGTCGCCGGTGGGCGAGTACGGCACCAGTTGATGTCCGTGGACGAAGCTGACATCGCGGTCGTTCCGAAAAGTGGCGACCGCGAACGCGCTGTCCAGCTTGTACGGCGTACAGGTCGTCGCCGACACGTCGATGTGCATGCCGAGCTGTGGATCGTGCCCGACGTCGCCGAAGCTGGCGTGGGCGCACGGCGCGGTGATCCACTGGTGGCCGCCGGCGGTCGGGACAACCGTGACCGGCTGACTGGTCACCGGGGACAGCGAGCCGATCGGGGTCGGGATGATCGACGCCGTGCCGATGCCGGTCATCGCGATGACAGTCAGCGTGGCGAGGCCGATGACCAGGAACGCTGCGACCCGGGCACGAGCAGGCCCCATCGTCATGCCTCCTCCTCGGTCGGGCCGGCCGGCTGCGTTCGGCGTACGGGCGGCAGCGGTGCGGTACCCGAGGCACCGAGCAGGATCGCCAGTTGGAAGCGGTTCTCGACACCGAGGCGGTCCATCAGGTTGCGCATCGTGTACGCCACGGTCCGTAGACTCAGCCGCAGCTCCTCGGCGGCGGAGGCGTCGGTGTGTCCGGAAGCGAGGAGCGCGACCAGCGCCTGCTCTCGCGGGGTGAGTGTGATCGCAGGTCTCCCTCCTGGACCGGACCGGCGTGCCTGCGCCCACAAACGGTCGAACAACGCGCACAACTGGTCGACGGCGACCGCGTCCGCGGTCTCCACGTACCCCGCTTCGAAATTGAGCGGATCAACGGGGAACAGGGCGATCCGGCGGTCGTACACCAGCAGTTTGATCGGTGGATCGGGCAGCTCCCGGACCCGTTCGGGGTCGGCGGTGTCGAGCTGGGCCAGATGATGGAGACTGTGGTCGTCGACAGTGGGTGGTCGCTGCAGCACCCGGACCCGGACGCCGCGTTCCACCTGCCGACGGTCCAGCGGAAGCGCGGCCGCCGAGGCCGCCGCGCTGATCACCTCGGTGTTGATGGTCAGATGTTCGTGCCGTTCGGCGGCGACCAGCCGCTGCACCCGGTCCCGGGCGGCGGCCCGGCTGACCAGGCGGCGTACCGTCGGGTCGTCCGGGCCGGGCAGGTCGATGCCGTGCATCGCACGGAAGTGCTGGCGCCAGATGTCGCGCCGCCGTACCGGTCGGGTGGGCTGGCGTAGCCGGGCGAGGACCGTGCCGGCCGGTGCCGCTCGCCACCGGCCGCCAGCCGCCACCCCCGCCGCCGACCAGCTGGTCAGCTCGTCGAGTGCGACCTTGACCCGTTTGCGTGCCAATCCCAGCTCGTGAGCGAGTTCCTCGTCGTCGCGTGCGCCGAACATGGTCAGCGCCCGGAAGACGAGGTCGGCGTCGGGCGACACGCCCCACCTGGTCAGCTGTGGAACCGCCGTCGCGTCGTGTGTCGTGATGGTCCGCGTTCCCCGTGTCACAGACATCAGCTCAACACAGCCATGCGGTCGTGGAGAAGCCCACGGCTCGGGGCGGTTGCACAATCATGCAACCAGTTCGGGACGGAACTTGCCGCAACCGCCCGGGACGGACGACCGTCGTGCAGGCAGGTGAACGTTCGGGGGCGTTGCTTGCCAGCCGCGACCACTCGGCTGGCAAGCAACGGCGGCGCGGCTGGCAGGCAACGGCGGCCGGCGACGGCGCGACGTCGTCAGGACTCCGGGGTCGACCTGCCCCACCGGGGGGCGGCGAACCGCAGCCCGGTGAGTTGGTCGGGAGGCGCGGCCAGCCCCGGTCCGCCGGCGGTGACCCACCGCGCGACGGCGGACACCGCCGCGTCGTCGAGCACCCCGCCCAGCCAGACCGGCCGGGCCCCCAGCAGACGCGCCAGTGGTGCCGGCTGGACCACGACCACGTTGGACCGGTCGCAGGCATTCAGGCACTCTGACACCTGCACCGCTCCGGCCGTGCGCAGAACGTCGAGCTGGCGGTCATGGTCCACGTCGGGGTGCTTGCGGCGGGTACCGCAACAGCATCCCCGGCAGACCGTCACCCGGGCCGACTGCCCCAGTGGTGTACGTGCGGCGTCGGCACCCTCCGTCACGCGACGTCGGCGGTGACCGGCCGCCGGTGGCCGGCGCGGGCGGGGGTGAGCAGCAGCCCGAACACCACCCCGAGGACCGTCCACATCGTGGCGAGCTGTGCCAGTGACGCCAGGCGGAACTCCCACAGCAGCGCCGCCGGGATGTCGCCCGGCACCTCGACGCCGGTTGCCGGCCAGAGCGTCAGCAGCAGCGTGTAGCCGACGACGGCGACGACCGTCGCGACCACGGCCCGGTACGGCGCGGGCCGCGACCAGGCGGCCAGCCGCCGGTGCACCAGCAGAGCCAGCCAGGTGACCGCCGCCGCCGCGACGATGAACGACAGGTACTGGCCGGTGCGTTGGTTGACGGTGTCGGGGTCACCGACGCCGGGCGGGTTCGCCGGGAAACGGATGGCCGGCAGCAACGCCACCACGACGAAGCCGAGCCCGGCCAGCAGCCCGACCCGGCGGAAGTCGTCGCGGCCGGGCAGCAGGTGCCGGGTCGCGCCGAAGACCACGGCGACGATCACCGCCAGGCAGACCTCGACCGCGACGGTCGCGACGAGTCCACCGAGGACCTGCACGCCCCGGCTGACCAGTTCCTCCTCGTGGCCGTGCCCGCCGCCGCCCGGCGCGGCCCGGCCCTCCTCGACGACCAGCGCCGATTCGATCCGGGGTTCGACGATCAGCAGGGCCGCCGCCGCGCCGGCCACCCCGGCGGCGAGCCCGGCGAGCAGACCACGACGCAGTACGGTGCCGAACGGGTGACCGCTCATGTGAGCCGACCCCCGCTCAGTGGCACGGGACGCCGAGGGCGTGCCGGCCGTCGTGGGTGAACTCGTGCACGAACTCGGCGGCGCCGGCCAGCACCAGCCCGTTGTCCTGCGCGACCAGGTAGATGACGACCGCCGCGACGGCGGCCAGCAGCCAGCCGGCCAGCGGTACGCGGATGGCGGGGGTGGTGACCTCGCCGCCGACAGAAGGTGCAGTCATGCCAGGGAATCCTCTCGTCCATGCCTCGTGGCGATGCGGTGCGTGCCACGGCCGGTCTCCTGGCTCCCGGATCGTCGCGGCCGTCCCGCCTTCCCAAGCCGTCTTCGTCGGCCCAGTGGCGTGGTGGAACGGACACTCCCCGGTCACAGTGGCGAGGACCACGCCGGAATCACACCGGCTTCCCGAACACCGTGGCCCGCGCAGCGTACCGCCGGTCCGCCCGGCCGGACAATGCCCACCGCCACGACCAGCGCAGGGACCGGGGCCACATTGACGGTGACCCGAGTGGTGGGGGAGCATGGCCGGCACGAGCGGTACGCGGAGGAACCCGGTGCGAATCCGGGGCGGTCCCGCCACTGTGACCGGGGAGTCACGTCCCCATGAGACAGCCACTGCCACGACGGCGGGAAGGCTCGGGACGTGATGTCGATCCGGCAGCCAGGAGACTCCGGCCGCTCCCTGGTCCACCGGCACGCGGGCGTGGACACCCGCGGAAGGGATTCACCATGCGCACCAGTCGGTGCCCGGCATGACGCCGTACCCGTTCACCGCCATCGTCGGCCTGCCCGAGCTGCGGCAGGCCCTGCTGCTCGCGGCGGTGCACCCCGGCATCGGCGGGGTGCTGATCCGTGGCGAGAAGGGCACCGCGAAGTCGACGATGGTCCGGGCCCTGGCCAGCCTGCTGCCGCCGGTCGATCGGGTCGCCGGCTGCCGGTTCGGCTGCGACCCGGCGGCCACCGACCCGGCCTGCCCCGATGGTCCGCACACTGGGCCGATCACCGCCCGACGCGGGCCGGCGGCGCTGGTCGAGTTGCCGGTCGGTGCCACCGAGGACCGGGTGGTCGGGACGTTGGACATTCAGCGGGTACTCAGCGCCGGGGTGAAGGCGTACGAGCCGGGGCTGCTCGCCGCCGCGCACCGGGGCCTGCTCTACGTCGACGAGGTCAACCTGCTGCCGGACCACCTGGTCGATTTGCTGCTGGACGCGGCGGCCATGGGTCGCGCGCACGTCGAACGCGACGGGGTGTCGGTCAGCCACGCCGCCCGGTTCCTGCTGGTCGGCACGATGAACCCGGAGGAGGGGGAGCCGCGCCCGCAGCTGTTGGACCGCTTCGGGTTGGTCGTCTCGGTGACCGCGCCGACGCAGGTGGCCGACCGGGCCGAGGTGGTGCGTCGGCGGCTGGCGTACGAGGCCGACCCGGCGGCCTTCGCGGCCCGCTGGCGGTCCGCCGACGACGACCTCGCACAGCGGGTACGCGTGGCGCGGTCCGCCCTGCCGGCGGTGACCCTGCCGGACGCGGAGATCGACCGGATCGCCCGGATCTGTCTGGCGTACCAGGTGGACGGGCTGCGGGCGGACATCGTGATGGCCCGTGCCGCCGTGGCCCTGGCCGCCTGGCGTGACCTGCCGGCGGTCAGCGCCGCCGAGGTCGCCGACGCCGCACGGCTGGCCCTGCCACACCGGCGGCGACGGGATCCGCTGGATCCGCCCGGTGCCGACGCGCAGCGTCTCGACGAGGTGTTGCGTGACGAGTGTCCCGACGACGATCCGGACCCCGCACCTCCGCCCCCGGGACGTCCCGCACCGCCGGACGGTACGCCGCCGACCCGCGCGGACGGACCCCCACCGCAGGCGGCCGACGGCGGCGGCGACGGCCGTGACGGTGAAGGCCACGACGGCCAGGAGGGTGCCCGCCGCGACGGCCGTGAAGGTCAGAGCCGTGCCGGCCGGGAGGGTGCCGACCGCGACGACGACAGCACAGCCGGATCGGCGACCGCCCCGGCGGCGGCCGGCCCGGCGTACCGGCCCCGGACGCTGAGGCTGCCCGGACTCGGCGACGGCGGCACACCCGGCCGGCGGTCGGTCGCCCACGCGGACCGGGGCCGGCTGGTCGGCGACACGGCCCCGACCGGACGGGCGCCGGCCCTGCATCTGCCGGCCACGGTGCGGGCCACCGCGTCGCGTGGTGGCCGGCGGATCGTCCCCGCCGATCTGCGTCAGGCCCGCTTCGTCGGCACGGAGGCGAATCTGATCCTGTTCGTGGTCGACGCCTCGGGATCGATGGCGGCCCGGCACCGGATGAGCGTGGTCAAGACCGCCGTGCTGTCGCTGCTGCGCGACGCGTACCACCGGCGTGACCGGGTCGGGATGATCACCTTTCGGGGTACGGGTGCCGACCTGGTGCTGCCGCCGACCAGCAGCCACGAGGTCGCTGTCACCCGGTTGGCGCAGCTGCGCACCGGGGGGCGTACCCCCATTGCCGCCGGGTTGCGCGCCGCCGCGACCACCGTCGCCGCCGAGCGCCGTCGGGATCCGCGTCGCCGGCCGCTGGTTCTGCTGGTCACCGACGGGCGGGCGACTGCCGGCCCGGATCCGACGACGCTGGTGCCGTTGCTCGCCGGCACCCCGATGGTGGTGCTCGACTGCGAGGCCGGCCCGGTGCGGCTCGGTCTGGCCCGCCGGCTCGCTGCCGGCTTCACCGCGCAGTGGCTGCCGCTGGCCGCGCTGTCGGCGGCGGGTTCACAGGTCCACGACCGGCGGAGGGCTGCCTGATGCCACAGGGTAAACCGGAACATGTCCCCGACGACGGGCTGACCACCCGGGCCCGGCGTCGCCAGCCGGTGCTCGCCGTGCACACCGGGCCGGGTAAGGGCAAGTCGACGGCGGCGTTCGGCATGGCGTTGCGGGCCTGGTCGGCCGGCTGGCCGGTGGTGGTCTACCAGTTCGTCAAGTCTCCGAAGTGGAAGGTAGGCGAGGAGGCGGCCCTGCGTACCCTCGGTGCCTCGGGCCAGGGAGCGCCGGTGACCTGGCACAAGATGGGGGAGGGCTGGTCCTGGATCCAGCGCCCCGGCACCGAACGCGACCACGCCGCCGAGGCCGCCGAAGGCTGGGCGCAGATCCGGCGGGATCTGGCCGCCGAGGCGTACCGGTTCTACGTGCTGGACGAGTTCACCTATCCGATCACCTGGGGGTGGATCGACGTCGCCGAGGTGGTGTCCGTGCTGCGGCAGCGGCCGGGCAGCCAGCATGTGGTGATCACCGGCCGTAACGCCGCGCCGGAGCTGATCGACCTCGCCGACCTGGTCACCGAGATGACCAAGGTCAAACATCCGATGGACGCCGGGCGCAAGGGCCAGCAGGGCATCGAGTGGTAGCCGTACCCCGGCTGGTGATCGCCGCCCCCGGTTCCGGCCACGGCAAGACCACGGTGGCCACCGGCCTGCTCGCCGCCTTCGCCGCCCGCGGCCTCCGGGTAGCCGGGTTCAAGGTCGGCCCGGACTACATCGATCCCGGCTACCACGCGCTCGCCTCCGGTCGGCCGGGCCGCAACCTGGACCCGGTCCTGGTCGGCGAGGACCTCGTCGCGCCGCTGTTCGCCCACGGCGCCACCGGCGTCGACCTGGCCGTGGTCGAGGGTGTGATGGGTCTCTACGACGGCCGGGTGGGCGCCGGCGACCTCGGCTCCACGGCGCACGTCGCGGCGCTGCTGGCCGCGCCCGTACTGCTGGTCGTCGACGCGGCCGGGCAGAGCCGTTCGGTGGCCGCCCTGGTGCACGGCTTCCGGTCGTTCGGCCAGGTCCACATCGCCGGGGTGCTCCTCAACCGGGTCGGTTCCGACCGGCACGAGCAGGTCCTGCGGGATGCCTGTGAGGAGGTCGGTACCCCGGTGCTCGGCGTGCTGCGCCGGCAGCCGTCGGTCGACACCCCGTCGCGGCACCTGGGTCTGGTGCCGGCGGTCGAACGCACCGTCGAGGCGCGCGCCTCGGTCGACGCGTTGGCGACGCTGGTCGCCGCGTCGGTGGACCTGGACGCCGTGGCGGCGGTGGCGCGCCGCGCACCCGCGCTGGCGGCCGACGCCTGGTCGCCGGCGGCGGCGGTCCGCGCCGTCGCCCCCGGTCTCGACGCCGACGCCGGATCGGTGGCTGCCGGGCGGTGCGCGCCGACCGACCGCCGACCGGTCGTGGCGGTCGCCGCCGGCCCGGCGTTCAGTTTCGGCTACCCGGAGACCGTGGAGCTGTTGACGGCGGCCGGCGCCGAGGTGCGTACCGTCGATCCGGTCCGCGACGAGCGACTGCCCGCCGGCACGGCGGCGCTGGTCGTCGGCGGCGGCTTCCCCGAGGTGTACGCCGGTGAGCTGACCGCCAACGCCGGGTTGCGCTCGCAGGTGGCGGCGGTCGCCGCCACCGGAGCGCCGGTCGTCGCCGAATGTGCCGGCCTGCTGTGGCTGTGCCGCACCCTCGACGGTGCTCCGATGTGCGGGGTGCTGCCGGCGGACGCCCGGATGACGCCCCGGTTGACCCTCGGCTACCGCGACGCGGTGGCGTTGACCGACAGCGTGGCGGTGCCGGTCGGCAGCCGGCTGACCGGGCATGAGTTCCACCGTACCGAGGTGTCGCCGCGCGCTGGCGTGGCGGCGGCGTGGGGGTGGCGTGGTGGCGCGCCGGAGGGTTTCGTCACCGCCGGGGTGCACGCGTCGTACCTGCATCTGCACTGGGCCGCGCGGCCGCAGATCGCGGCCCGGCTGGTCGCCGCCGCGCGCCGGCGGTGACCGCTGCTCCGCGCCGTGCCCGTCCGCTCGCCGGTCAGTCGCGCGGCAGGCTGGCGACGACCATGGCGACGAGCCGGTCGTAGGTCTGCTCCAGGTCCTCCGGCAGGCCGAAGCCGCCGGCGACCTCCAGCGCGACGAAGCCGTGCACGGTCGCCCGCAGGCAGCGGGTGGCGTGGACCGTCGTGGCAGGGTCCAGCCCGTAGCCGCGCAGTACGGCGAGGAACACTTCCAGCAGCCGGGTGCCGGCGGCGGCCGTGGCCGGCTGGCTCAGCGGGTCGGCCGGCATCGCCGCCCAGCGGGCCGGGTGCCGGCGGACGTAGCCGCGGCTGGCGCGCATCAGTGCGGCGACGGCGGCGTCGCGACTCAGCCCGAGGGTGTGCCGGGTGAGTTCGTCGGCGACCTCGTCGAGCACCCGTACGGCGACGAGGGCGCGCAGTTCGGTGAGCCCGCCGCCGACGTGCTTGTAGAGCGACGGGGCGGCGACACCGACCCGGCCGGCGAGCGCGCTGAGCGTCAGCGCGTCGACGCCGTGTTCGTCGATGAGAGCGATCGCGGCGTCCACCAGAGCGTCCGGGGTGAGGCCGACCCTAGGCACGCCGGCCGCCGGGACGAGGTGTCGAACTACCAGCCATAGCTGTAAAGCTAATTGCGTTAGCCGTCGGTGTCAACGCGGGGTCCCGCGACGCCGCCGGGTCAGGCACGATGGAGCGCATGTGCCGAAGCATCAAGACCCTGCGTGAGCCGTACACCCCGGACGTGACCGACGCCGACATCGAGGCCGCCGCCCTGCAGTACGTACGGAAGATCTCCGGCTTCCGCCAGCCGGCCGCTCACAACGCCGAAGCGTTCGACGCGGCCGTGGCCGCCGTCGCCGCCGCCAGCCGTGACCTGCTGGAACGCCTGGTGGTGCGGGCCCCGGCCGGCCGATAGGCCCGCCGTCTGCCGGGGCACCGCCGCCTCTGTGAGGATTCTTAAGCAAAACTTCAGTCCTGCGGTAGATCCACCCAGTGTCGCCACCCGTACCGGTCGGTGGGCTGCGCCTCGCGCAGCCGTGCGACGAGAGGAGCGGGTGCATGTACGGGTGGGACGTCAGAAGCGGACGGGCGCGCAAGGTGTTCATCGGGGTCGCGGCAGCCGCCCTGCTCGGCGGCGGACTGGCGGTCGGCACCGGGCTGGGCAACGCGGGGGAGAACTGCGACGGTCTGGACACCGCGCTGCGCAACAATCTCAGTTTCATCGCCGACCAGCGGGCCAACCCGGATGCTCTGTCCGCCGACCGGATCGCCAACCGGCAGGCCGTCGTCGACCTGATCCAGCAGCGGCGGGCCGCTGCTGGCTGCACGGCCGACGTACAGGCCGACGCCCCGGTCGCGGCCCCGGCCACCCCGGCGGCGCCGCAGCCGGCGCCACCCGGCGGTACGGACACCGGTGCCGCGCCGCCGGACACCGGGGCGCCCGGTGAGGTCGTCTGCGCCGGCTCGACGGTGACTCTGTTCAACGAGGACGCCGCCCCGGCCGCCTCCAGCGGCACCTTCCCGATCGGCACCGTCCTCAAGGTGACCAACCTCGACAACGACCGGAGCATCACCGTCACGGTGACCAGCCCGTCGGCCAGCTGTGTGCTGCTCAACGACGCCGCCTTCGAACAGGTCCGGGAACCGGGCAAGTTCGTCATCCGGCGGGTCGTGGTCGAGCGGATCCGCTGACCCGTACCGGGTCGCGTCGCCGGCGAGAGCCGGCGGCGCGACGCCGGACGACCCACTCCGCCACCACCACGTTGATCAGCCAACCGGCAGCCATGGTGCCGGTCCGGCCCGACGCCGTCACCGGGCCGACCACGGCCAGCCAGGCCAGCTGGGTGAAGAACTGGGTGCCCGCACCCATCCCGATCGCGTAACCCCGGATCATCCAGGCCCGGTGCGCGGCGAAGTCGCGGCGCCGGACCGCGAGGAAACCGACCCCGACACACACCGCCATCGCCACACTCACCACCACCCGGATGACGACCAGCAGCTCGCTGTCGACCGCCGCCGGCGGCAGGAACAGGGTCAGCCACAGGCCGGTACCGGCGGTGAGCAACCCACAGACCACCAGGACCCGCCCGGCGGCCCGATGCCAGGCCCGGCGGCGTCGCCGCAGGTCCGGCGCGAACTGGAACGCGCCGACGAGGCTGAAAACGGTGACACTGACGATGTGCGTCACCAGCGCCACCGGGGCAGCGGTGACCCGGTCGCCGTCGGGCACGATGGGCGGCCCGCCGACCAGCTCGACCAGTCGCAGGCTGCCGGCGACCACCGGCACCAGGCTGAGCAGCACCAACCCGGTGGGGATCAGCCAGTTGGCGGGGGAGGATCGGCCCGCGACGGTGTGGGCGGTGGACCGGGGCATCGACCGTGGGTGCGGTACGGGTGTGGACATGCCTCGATCGTCGCGGCGGGGCGGCGAGCGGTCATCGCCGCGCGGGCCGGCGTCGTCCCCGCCGTTGGACGGGGCCGCTCGTCGTACTTGTGGCCGGTACGCCGTCGCGGCCCGCTGCGTACGATCGCGGTGTGCGTGCGCTGCTGCGGTCGCTGTGGGCCGAGCCCCGCGTCGCCGACCCGCCGACGCGGGTCTGGCGGGACTGGGTGCTGCTCGGCGCGGTCTGGGTCGCGGCGACCCTCGAAGGGCTGCTGCGCACCGACCTGATGTCGCCCGCGTACTCGACGATCGTCGCCCTGGTGCTGGCGCCGACGCTGTGCTGGCGCCGGACCAGGCCGCTGCTGATGGTCGCCGTCGCCTTCCCGGTCACCGCCGTCACCGCGCTGCTGGCCGGCCACGAACCGGAGCTGGTCACCGGTGTCTACCTGCTGATCCTGCCGTACGCGCTGTACCGCTGGGGTTCCGGCCGGCAGATCGTGGCCGGTACGGCGATCATCCTGGCCAAGATGGGCCTGTCGGCGGCGGTGGGCCACCTCGACCTCGCCGACCTGGTCGGCGGGACGGTGGTGGTCTCCGCCGCGATGGCCGTGGCCACCGCCCTGCGGTACCGGGCGACGCTGTGGGCCCGCGAACTCGACCAGGCCAAGCTGGCCGAACGGGAACGCCTCGCCCGCGACCTGCACGACACGGTGGCCCACCACGTGTCGGCGATGGCGATCCGCGCCCAGGCGGGCATCGCGGTGGCGCCGACCCGCCCGGCGGCGGCGCTCGACGCGCTGGCTGTGATCGAGGCCGAGGCGACCCGCGCCCTGGCCGAGATGCGGCTGATGGTGCGCGGCCTGCGCCACGGCGAACCAGCCGGGCAGCTGGGCCCGGCGGACCTCACCCCGAACCCCGGAATCGGCGACGTCGCCCGACTCGCCAGCCGGGCGCAGCCCGGGCCGGTCGTCGACGTCACCCTGCACGGCGACGTCGACGACATTCCGTCGACCGTCGCCACCGCGGTCTACCGGCTGGCCCAGGAGTCGGTGACCAACGCCCGCCGGCATGCCCGGCACGCCACCCGGATCGAGGTCCGCGTCGACGTCGACGCCGACGCGGTACGGCTGCGGGTCAGCGACGACGGCGACACCGGCACGGCGCGGCCCGCCGCCACCGGCGGCTTCGGCATCGTCGGCATGACCGAGCGGGCGGCCCTGCTCGGCGGCACCTGCGACGCCGGCCCGGACCGTGACCGGGGCTGGACCGTCGCTGTGGCCCTGCCCCGCCAGGCCCCGGCCGGTCGGGCCGGGACGTGACCATCCGGGTGGTCGTCGCCGACGATCAGGAGATCGTGCGGACCGGGCTGACGATGATTCTCGACGCCCAGCCGGGCATCGAGGTCGTCGGCGAGGCGGCCGACGGCCGCCGGGCGGTCGACCTCGCCCACCGGTTGCGTCCGGACGTGTGCCTGTTCGACATCCGGATGCCCGATGTGGACGGCATCGAGGCCACCCGTCGTCTCGCCGGCCCCGGCGTCGTCGACCCGCTCGCCGTGGTCGTCATCACCACCTTCGACCTCGACGAGTACGTCTACGCGGCGCTGCGCGCGGGCGCCCGGGGGTTTCTGCTCAAGGACGCCGGCACGGCACTGCTCACCCAGGCCGTCCGGGCCGCCGCCGCCGGTGACGCGCTCATCGCGCCGGCCGTCACCACCCGGCTGCTCAGCGCCTTCGCCGCCGCCGGTCCGGTGGCACCGGCCCGCCAACCGTTCGACCCGTTGACCGACCGCGAGGAGCAGGTGCTCGTCGCCGTCGCCCGGGGCCGCACCAACACCGAGATCGCCGGCGAGCTGTACATCAGCCTCAGCACGGTCAAGAGCCACCTGGCCGCCCTGATGACCAAGCTCGGCGTCCGCAACCGGGTCGAGGTCGCGATCTGGGCGTACGAGACCGGCCGGGTCCGCGCCGGCCTCGACCGTCCGACGTAGCGTGCGACGCGCGGGCGGACCGCCGGGCCTACCGTGGTCGGGTGAGGCTTCTCGTGGTGGGTGGCAGTGGGTTTCTCGGCCGGGAGATCGTTCGTCAGACTCGGCGCGCCGGGCACCGGGTGGCCGCGACCTTCCACCGCCGTCCGCCCAGCGCTGATCTCGGCGCCGGAGTCGACTGGCACGCGCTCGACATCCGCATCCGTGACGATGTCGCCCGTGTCGCCGCCATGGCCCGGCCCGACGTGATCGTCAACGCCACCTACCGCCAGAGCGACTGGGCGAGCACTGCCGACGGCGGTGCCCATGTCGCCCACGCCGCCGTGGCGGTGGCGGCCCGGCTCGTCCACGTCTCCAGCGACGCGGTCTTCGCCGGTGCGGCGGACGCCTACGACGAGACGTGCCCACCGGACCCGACGACGCCGTACGGTGCGGCCAAGGCCGCCGCCGAGACGGCGGTCGCGGCGATCACACCCGACGCCGTCATCGCCCGGACGTCACTGATCATCGGGTACGGCGAGTCCGTCCACGAGCGACACGTACATGCTCTGGCTGCCGGCGTCGGCACCGGTGTGCTGTTCACCGACGACGTGCGGTGCCCGGTGCACGTCGCCGACCTCGCCGCTGCACTGCGCGAACTCGCCGGGTCGCCGTACTCCGGGATCCACCACGTCGCCGGTCCGGACGCGATCAGCCGGCACCGCCTGGGGGTGCTCATCGCCCGCCGAGACGGCCTCGACCCCACGGCGTTGCCCACCGGCCGACGTGCCGCCAGCGGTGTTCCCGGACCGGCCGAGCTGCGGCTGGACTGCGCCCGGACCCGTGACCGGCTGACCACCCGGCTACGTGGTGCCCACGAGTTCCTCGCCGCCGGGCGGAGCTGACCGCTGCGCGAGCAGGTCCGCCTCGGTCAGCCGGCCGGACAACCGACCGGCCTCGTGGATGTCGTCCACACTCATCTGCGCCACGAAACCGTGGGCCTCGTGGATGCCGTCACCACTGCCGACGTCGAGCATCGCCAGGCACCAGCGCAGCGCCTGCACCAGGTCGACCGGACCGCCGAAGCCGTCGCGGTACCAGCAGGCCGCCGCCAGCATGCTGCCCTTGTCGCCAGCGTCGGCACCACGGACGTACCAGCGCAGGGCCTCCTCGTCGAGGTCCTGCTCGCTGAGTCGGTCACCGAGCCGTGGGTACGCCTCGACGACGCCGTTCGTCGCGGCGCGGCGCAGCCACGTCACCGCCCCGGGGGAGTCGGGGTGCAGCACCGCGAGGTTGAACGCGGCCGGGCCGTCACCCGCGTCCGCCGCCGACCGGTACAGCTCGGCGGCCCGGTGCGCGTCCCGGTCGGTGCCGATGCCGCGTTCGACCAGGAAGCCGAGGGTCCGCTGCGCGACCGGGTCGCCCTGGCCCGCCGAGGCGGTCAGCAGCGGCACCGCGGCGGCCGGATCGTCGAGGTGGAAGGCCAGGATCACCCCGAGCAGGGTCTGCGCCCGCCGATCGGCCGCCGTCCGTTCGCGCAGCCGGGGCGCGAGCCGTGCCAGTTCCTCGCCGACCGTGCTGTCGCCGGACTTCGCGGCCTCCAGATACCAGAACGCCGCCTCGGCTGGATCGTCCCGGCGCTGCGCGTACAGGGCACCCAGATCACGCATCGCCGGTGCCTGGCCGCCGGCGGCCGCCGCCCGCCAGTGCCGCTCGGCCTCGGCGTCGTCGGCCGGCACACCCTGACCGTGGGCGTACATGACGCCGACCATCCGGCGGGCGTCGGCGCTGCCCAGCTCGGCCGAGCGCAGGTACCAGGTCAGCGCGGCCGCGTCGTCGCGATCGCCACCACGCCCGGTGGCGTACAGTGCCGCCAGGTGGTACGCGGCATCGGCGCTGCCGAGTGCCGCGGCCCGCGCGTACAGCCGACGCGCCCGCGAGGGATCGGCCGGCTCGCCGTCACCGGCGTTGGCCAACCGCCCCAACAACAGCAGCGCCCGCGGGTCCGCCCCGGCCGATTCGAACTGGGCCCGGGCAGCGGTGACGTCGCGACGCCCGAGGCAGATCAGTCCCTGTTCGTACGCCTGCCATGCCACGGCGGGCAGTGTAGGACCCCGTGTCAGCCGACCCGGGTCAGGCGTACCGCGTCGGCGACGATGTGGCCGCCGGCCGGTGCCCACCGGCTCACCCCGACCACCGGCCGCCGCCCCGCCGCCAGCGCGAAGACACCCAGCTCCCGCCACCGGCCGCCGCCGGTGCGTTGATCCACCGGCCGGCTGACCAGCCCGGTGGTGGTCTGCACCAGATGCGGCGCGGCCGGGTGGTAGCCCGACGCCGCCGGATGCCACACGTCGACGCGGTAGCTGCCGGCCGCGGGCACGGTGACGGTGAACCAGGCCGGGTCGCTGACCGGCTGCGGGCTGGTGAACCGGTAGTCGGCGCCGTAGCGTCCGGCCGACCAGCTCGACGTGCCCCAGGCGGCGCTGGCGGTGAATCCGCCCGGCGTGCCGTTGTCGACGATCACGCTGAACGCGTCGCTGCCGGCGGCCAGCACCCGCGCCGGCCCGGTCGGGCTCTCCCGGTGCTGGCGGTCCAGGGCGGCGACAAGATACGTGTACGCAGAACCGTGCGCCGCCGTCACGTCGGTGAAGGAGCCGCCGGTGCCGGTGGCCCGTACCGTCGCCAGCAGGTGCCGGGCGTCGTCGAACGCGGTCGGGTCGGCCGCGTCGGTGCCGGGGCAGCGGTAGAGCGCGTACGCCGTCGGGACGGTGGCGCCGGTCGCGGCGAGCCAGTCCAGCCGTACCCCGGTCGGGGTGCGGGTCGCGGCGGTGATCGCCGGCGGCGGCGGCGTGCTGCCCGGGGCCGGTACGCCGCCGCGCCCGGCTGCGACCGGCACCAGCGCGGGCCGGGCGTAGTGGTCGGCGACCAGCCGGCTGACCCCGCCGAGCCGGTCGGCGCGCACGTCCTTGCCGCTGAACTGCAGGTCGCCGCGGACCTGCGGGTAGCTGTGGTGCAGCGTCAGGTGCCGGCTCAGCTCGGCCGGGTCCTGCCAGGCCGGGTCCTGCCCGGCGACGCCGACCCGGTAGGTCGACTGCCCGACGAGCAACTCCACACTGGTACCCGACACCGTCGCCGACCACCAGCGGACCAGCTCGGTGTAGTCGGCGGCCGGGTGGCCGAGGTGCCAGTACAACTGCGGAGCGATGTAGTCGATCCACTGTTCCCGCACCCAGCGGCGGCTGTCGGCGTGGATCGCGTCGTAGGACTGCAACCCGTTCGTCCGCGAACCGAGCGGGTCGGTGGCGGCGTTGCGCCAGATGCCGAACGGGCTGATGCCGAAGCGCACCCACGGCTTGACCGCCCGCAGCCGGTCGCTCATCTGCGCGACGAGCAGGTCGACGTTGTGCCGGCGCCACGCGGCGAGGCTGTCGAAGCCGGCCCCGTACGCGGCGAAGCTGGCCTGGTCGGCGAAGGTCTCCCCGGCGACCGGGTACGGGTAGAAGTAGTCGTCCCAGTGCAGCGCGTCGACGTCGTAGCGGGTGACCGCGTCGAGCATCGCGTCCTGGACGAACGACCGTACCGCCGGTTGGCCCGGGTCGTAGTAGAGCCGGCCGGCGTACGCGATGACCCACTCCGGGTCGCGGCGGGCCGGATGGCCGGCGACCAGCCGGGTCGGGTCGGCGTGGTTGGCGACCCGGTACGGGTTGCACCAGGCGTGCAGTTCCAGGTTGCGGGCGTGTGCCTCGTCGACCAGCACACCCAGCGGGTCGTAGCCGGGGTGGGTGCCCTGCTGGCCGGTGAGCACCGCCGACCACGGCTCGTACGGCGACGGCCAGAGCGCGTCGGCGCTCGGGCGTACCTGCACGACGACGGCGTTGCAGCGCAGCTGCCGGGCCAGGTCGAGCCAGCCGCGCAGCTCCGCCTGCTGGGCGTCCGGCGTCAGTCCGGGTCGGCTCGGCCAGTCCAGGTTGGCGACCGTCGCCAGCCAGAAGCCCCGGAACTGCCGCTTCGGCGGAGGACCTGCTGCTGACATGGCCGCAAGGGTGGCGCACATACCGTTATCGCACCGTCGCGCCTGCGGCACCGGTCGGTCAACAGATCGTGTGCATCATAGCCGTTTGGGTAGTGGGCGTTTCGCCGTCAGGGTGGCTGATCCCGCCTACCCGTCGCCGCGTCTGCGCTGGTGGGAGGGCATTCAGCGAGCGATAGTGGATCTTGTTGGAGCCGGCCGGCCCATGCGAGCGTCATCGCCGATCACCGATAGTGAGCCGGTGACTTACCCGCCTTCGAACCCGCCTGGTGGATACGGCAACCCGAACCCGGGGCCGTACCCGCCTGTTCCCCTGCCGCCTGGTGGCTACCCGCCGGGGGCCCACCACCCCGGGACCGCACCCCCGTACGGCGTTCCCGTGCAGCCGGTGCCACCGGGCCGGGGCAAACTGACGCCGCTCGGGATCGTCGGGATCATCGCTGCCGTGGTCGTCCTGTTCTGCTGCGGTGGCGGCGCGCTCATCGGCGCGTTCAACGGGTCCACCGACGAGACGACGTCGACTGCCCGCAGCGGGACCGAGCAACAGGTGGAGTCGGCTGCCGAGGGTGAGGTGTCTCAGGACGGGACCGATACGGCAGTCGCGCCTGCGGACGGCGGCGAGCCTGACGCCCCTGCCGAGGAAGCGCCCCCTCCTGCTCCGGCAGCGGAGCCGGGGATCGGCGACCCGGTCCGCGATGGCAAGTTCGAGTTCGTTGTCAACAAGATCGAATGCGGCAAGTCCAAGGTCGGTAGCGGGTTCTTCACCGAGACCGCGCAGGGACAGTACTGCCTGGTGACAATGCTTGTCACCAATATCGGCGACGAGGCCCGGACCTTCCACGACGGTAGCCAGCGCGCCTTCGACAAGGACGGCCGGCGGTTCGAGGCGGACACTTCCGCCGGGCTCGCGGTCAACCAGGATGCCGAGTCCTTCCTGACCGAGATCAACCCCGGGAACCAGGTGACCGCCATCGTCGCCTTCGACGTGCCGAAGGGCGTCGACCTCGTCTCTCTGGAACTGCATGACTCGATGTTCTCCGGCGGCGTCACCGTGCGCCTCAACTGACTGTCGGTCCGGAACCGGGTCGGGCACGTCGCCGGCAGTAGAATGATCCGGTGATCAGGCTGGCTGCACCAGTGGTGCGTCGCCCCGGGTGGCCAGCCACCAGCCGGCGGTGGCGACCACGGCGACCAGCCCGGCGAAGCCGAACGGGGCGGCCAGCCCGACCCCGGCGGCCAGCGCGCCACCGAGCAGTGCACCACCGCCGGCGGCACCGTAGATCAGCGTCTTGGACGCCGCCGTCACCCGCCCCAGCAGTCCGTCCGGTACGGTGCGCTGCCGTAGTGCCGCCGCGCAGATGTTCAGCACCGCGAACGCGCCGCTGGACACCACGGTCACCATCACCGCCACCCAGATCTGCGGTACGGCGATGAGCAGCGCCGGCACCCCGGCGGTGACCGCCAGGGAGACCGCCAACACCAGCCGGTGCCGGCGGCCGGCGACCAGCCGGTCGGCCAGGAACGCCCCGGCCAGCCCGCCACCTGCCCCGGCGGACAGCAGCAGGCCGTAGCCGAGCGCGCCGACACCGAGCACGTCCCGGGCGTACAGCAGGAAGATCGCGAACCAGGCGGCGTCGGCGGCGGCGACCGCCGCGACCACCAGCGCCAGGGCGCGCAGCGTCCGGTGGCGGGCCAGCCAGCCCAGCCCGGCCCGGACGCTCGGGCCGACCGTCGCGGCGGCGGTCGCGGCGGCGGTCGCGGCGGCAGCCGTGGCCGTGGGAGTACGGGCCAGGCTCAGCGGCAGCGACAGCACCAGCATCACGGCGAGCGCCAGGCTGGCCCCGTTGGCCGCGAACGGTACGGCCGCGCCGACGACGAACAGCGCGGCACCGACCGGTGGGCCGACGAACTCGTTGCCGACGATGGTGCCGGCGGTGAGCCGGCCGTTGGCCCGCTCCAGCGCGGCCGGCGGCACCAGTTTCGGCACCGCCACCTGACCGGCGGTGTCCCGTACCGCCTCGCCGACGCCGAGACCGAACGCGCAGACGGCGACCAGGGCGATGGTGGCGGTGCCGGTGGCCACCGTCGCCACCAGGGCCACCAGCAGCAGGGCGCGTACCGTGTCGGCGGCGGCGAGCAGCGTACGCGGCGCGACCCGGTCGGCGAGCGCGCCGGCGGCCAGCCCGGCGACGAGCCAGGGCAGGGTCTGCGCGGTGGCGACGACGGCCAGCCCGAGCGGGTCCCCGGTCAGCGACAGGGCCAGCAGCGGGAGTGCGGCGAGGCGGATCCCGTCACCGATGTTGGCGAGGGTGGCGGCGCTCCAGAACCGCCAGAACGGTCGACCGAGCGGTTGCGACATGTGTACATCATGCACCGACCGGTCAGAGCCGCTGCCACAGTGCCGGCACGTTCGGCGGTTCCCAACCGACGAGGGCGGTGTGTGCCTGCCGGCACCGGTAGTCGACGCCGGCGTAGCTGACGACGGCACCGACCTGGTACGCAGTGCCGGCGGCCCAGGTGCCACCGGGCTGGCCGGGCGGCGCGGTGGTCGGTGGCGCGGTGGTCGGCGGCGGTGGCGTCGGAGTGGGTGACGGCGGTGGCGGGGTCGGCGACGGGCCGGGCCCGGCCCCGATCTGGACGTCCACGCAGGAGTAGAAGGCGTTCGTGGTGTCGGCGACATTCCAGATCGCCAGCACTTTGTGCCGGCCGGTGCGGCCACCGAGGTGCACGGTGTGCGACACGGTGGCGTTGGGCTGCCGGCCACCGTCGTCGAACACGGCGATCCGGGTGCTGCCGACGAAGTACTCCCAGGTGCTGGTGGCATGCCGGGCGGTCAGCGTCCAGGTGAAGGTGGCCGCCCCGCCGACCGTGGTGGCCGGCCAGTTGACGCTGTCGTCGTCGAGAATGGCGAACCGGCTCACCCCGCCGTGGCAGGTGCGCTGCCCCTTGGGGCCTTCGACGCTCTGCGGCTCCCACACGATCGGGCCGCAGTTGGCGACCCGGCCCTGCGCGCACATCGCCTGTCGGCTGGGCGGGTAGGAGACGTAGCCGTGGGCGCTGGCCGGCGTGGCGACCAGCAGGGTGCCGAGGATGGTGCCGGTGGCGAGCAGGGGCAGGAGAAGTCGTCGTTGCATGGGGCGCTCCGCACGTCGTGGGTGGCGGTGGGGGCGGCCGGCCGTTGCCGACGAAGTTAGCGTAAAGACAGTTAACAGTAAAGATTGTGAACGAAGAATTTCGATACGTCGACGCCCGTGAGTCGCCGTGCGACGGTCAGCCGACGGTGCGACCGTGCCGGTCGCGGGCCTTGATCCGGGTGGTCGGCATCTCCGGGGCCGGCAGCGGGGCGTCCACGCAGCCGGCCACCGTGCCGAACCGCCGGCCGGCCGCCCAGTCGTCGCGGGCCGCCACCAACTCCTCGTGGCTGCGGGCGACGAAGTTCCACCACATGACGAGCGGCTCGTCGAACGGTTCACCGCCGAGCAGGAACAGTCGGGCCGGGCCGTCGGTGGTCACCGTCGACGCCGACCGGCCCTCGCCCAGGTAGAGCAGCCCACCCGGGGCCAGCTCCGTCCCGTCGACGCGGGCCGTGCCGGACATCGCCAGCAGGGCGTACTCGAAATCGTCGCGCAGCGTCAGCGCGACGGAGGTGTCGGTGTCGATGTCGATCTGTGCTCCGACGATCGGGCTGGCCATCTCGGCCGGGGACCGGACGTCGGCGTACTCGCCGACCACGACGGTGATCCGCGCGTCGCCGGCGGTGACCTGCGGCAGCGCGGCATGGTGCGCGAACCGGGGCTCGCCGTGCCGGGCGGCCTCGGGTAGCGCCACCCACAGTTGCAGCCCGTGCATGACCGGCGGATGCGCGGGCGGCGACTGCTCCGAGTGGGCGATGCCGTGCCCGGCGGTCATCAGGTTGAGCTGCCCCGGCACGATCGGCTGCACGCTGCCCAGGCTGTCGCGGTGCAGGATCTCCCCGTCGACGAGCCAGGTCACCGTCTGCAACCCGGTGTGCGGGTGCGGCGGAATCTGCATGCCGGGCCGCCCGGCCACGTCGTCGGGCCCGAAGTGGTCGACGAAACACCAGGCACCGACCATCCGCCGGGGTCGCTGCGGCAGCAGCCGCCGGACCGTCGTGTAGCGGCCCAACGGTACATCGTGGCCGGGTAGCAGGACGCTTTCCGGCTGCGCACCGGCGACCGTGGTCCCGTCGTACCGGATGCTTCCCGACGCCGCCGCACTCATGCCTCGACCCTACGCGGGATGCCGCCGGGCCGCCGCCGGGATGCGCGGTCACCCGGCGCGGTCCTCCAGGTCGCCCTCGGTCCGCAGGAACACCTCCCGCAGCCCGTCCAGCACCGCCGGGTCGGGGTACTCCCACAGTTTGCGGTCGGCCGCCTCCAGCAGCCGCTCGGTGATGCCGTGCAACGCCCACGGGTTCGACTCGGTCAGGAACCGCTGATTGACCTCGTCGAGCACGTACGTCTCGGCCAGTTTGTCGTACATCCAGTCGGCCACCACCCCGGCGGTGGCGTCGTAGCCGAACAGGTAGTCGACGGTGGCGGCCAGCTCGAACGCCCCCTTGTAGCCGTGCCGGCGCATCGCCGCCAGCCAGCGCGGGTTCACCACCCGGGCCCGGAAGATGCGAGCGGTCTCCTCGTGCAGGGCGCGGGTGCGCACCGCCTCCGGCCGGGTGCTGTCGCCGACGTAGGCCGCCGGGGCCGACCCGGTCAACGCCCGGACGGTGGCGATCATGCCGCCGTGGTACTGGAAGTAGTCGTCGGAGTCGGCGATGTCGTGTTCGCGGGTGTCGATGTTCTTCGCCGCGACCGCGATCCGCCGGTACGCCGACTCCATCTGGTCGCGGGCCGGCGCGCCGTCGAGGTCCCGGCCGTAGGCGTAGCCGCCCCACACCGCGTACACCTCGGCCAGGTCGGCGTCGTCGCGCCAGTTGCGGCTGTCGATCAGCTGCAGCAGCCCGGCACCGTAGGTGCCCGGCTTGGAGCCGAAGATCCGCATGGTGGCCCGCCGGGTGTCGCCGTGGGCGGCCAGGTCGGCGCGGGCGTGCGCGGCGACGAAGTTCACCTCGTCGGGCTCGTCGAGGGCCGCGACCAGTCGGACCGCGTCGTCCAACATGGCCACCACATGCGGGAACGCGTCGCGGAAGAAGCCCGAGATCCGCACCGTCACGTCGATGCGCGGCCGGCCCAGCTCCTCGGCCGGGACCACCGTGACGCCGGTCACCCGCCGCGACGCCTCGTCCCACACCGGCCGTACGCCGAGCAGCGCCAGCACCTCGGCGATGTCGTCGCCGGAGGTCCGCATCGCCGACGTGCCCCACACCGACAGCCCCACCGAGCGGGGCCAGTCGCCGGTGTCGGCCCGGTAGCGGGCCAGCAGCGACTCGGCCATCGCCTGCCCGGTCTCCCAGGCGAGCCGGCTCGGCACCGCCTTCGGATCCACCGAGTAGAAGTTGCGTCCGGTCGGCAGCACGTTGATCAACCCGCGCAGCGGCGACCCGCTCGGCCCGGCCGGCACGTACCCGCCGGCCAGCGCGTGCGTGACGTGGGTCAGCTCGTCGGTGGTACGGGCCAGCCGGGGCACCACCTCGGTCGCCGCGAAGCGCAGGATCCGGGTGACCAGCGCGGTCCGCTCGCCTTCGGAATCGGCGTCGCCGCCGGACGGCCGGTCCGGGTCGGGTCCGCCGAGCACGGCGGTGGTGACCTCGGCGGCGGCGTCCGGCCGCCAACCGCGTGCCTCCATCGCCGCGACCAGCTCCCGGGCGGTGGCCTCGGCGGCGTCGGTGCCGTCGCGGTCGGCCCCGGACTCGTCCAGGCCCAGCGCCTCCCGCAGGCCCGGCAGCGCGGCGACCTGCCCGGCCCACATCTGCCGGGCCCGCAGCATCGCCAGGACCAGATCGACCCGGGGCGCGCCGACCGGGGCCGCCCCGAGCACGTGCAGCCCGTCGCGGATCTGCACGTCCTTGACCTCGCAGAGCCACCCGTCGACGTGCAGCAGGAAGTCGTCGAACTCGGCGTCGTGCGGCCGGTCGTCCAGGCCGAGGTCGTGGTCGAGCCGGGCGGCCTGGATCAGCGTCCAGATCTGCGCCCGGATCGCCGGCAGTTTCGCCGGGTCCAGGGCGGCGATGTTCGCGTGCTCGTCGAGCAGCTGCTCCAGCCGGGCGATGTCGCCGTAACTGTCCGCCCGGGCCATCGGCGGCACCAGATGGTCGATCAGGGTCGCGTGCGCCCGGCGTTTGGCCTGGGTGCCCTCGCCGGGGTCGTTGACCAGGAACGGGTAGATCAGCGGCAGGTCACCGAGGGCGGCGTCCGGCCCGCAGGCGGCGCTGAGCCCGACGGTCTTGCCCGGCAGCCACTCCAGGTTGCCGTGCTTGCCGACGTGCACCACGGCGTGCGCGCCGAAGCCGTGCTCCAGCCACCGGTACGCGGCCAGGTAGTGGTGGCTCGGCGGCAGGTCCGGGTCGTGGTAGATGGCCACCGGGTTGGCCCCGAAGCCGCGCGGCGGCTGCACCAGCAGCACGATGTTGCCGGTACGCAGCGCGGCCAGCACGATCTCGCCGTCCGGATCCCGGGACCGGTCGACGTACAGCTCGCCCGGCGGCGGACCCCAGTGCCGTTCGACCTGTTCGCGCAGCTGCGCCGGGAACTCGGCGTACCAGCGACGGTAGTCGGCGGCCGGGATGCGCACCGGGTTGCCGGCCAGTTGCTCCTCGGTGAGCCAGTCCGGGTCCTGCCCGCCGGCGGCGATCAGCGCGTGCATCAACGCGTCGCCGTCGCCGTCGGTCAGCCCCGGCAGCGCGTCGGGGCCGTCGGGCGGCCCGACGTCGTAGCCGGCGTCGCGCAACGTGCGCAGCAGCGCCAGCACACTGGCGGGGGTGTCGAGCCCTACCGCGTTGCCGATCCGGGCGTGCTTGGTCGGGTACGCCGACAGCAGCACCGCGATCCGTTTGTCGCCCGCCGCGATGTGCCGCAGCGCGCCGTGGCGGACCGCGATGCCGGCAACCCGGGCGGCCCGCTGCGGGTCGGCGACGTAGACCGACAGCCCGTCGGCGTCGATCTCCTTGAACGAGAACGGCACGGTGATCAGCCGCCCGTCGAACTCGGGGATGGCCACCTGGGTCGCTGCGTCCAACGGGGACAGCCCGTCGTCGCTGGCTGCCCAGGTCTGCCGGGAGCTGGTCAGGCAGAGTCCCTGCAGGATCGGCACGTCCAGTTCGGCGAGCGCGCCGACGTCCCAGGCGTCGTCGCCGCCGGCGCCAGCGGTCGCCGGTCTGGTCCCGCCGGCGGCGAGCACCGTCACCACCAGGGCGTCGGCCTGGCGCAGGGTGGCCAGCAGCTGCGGGTCGGGCGAGCGCAGCGAGGCGCAGTAGACCGGCAGCGGTCGGCCGCCGGCCGCGTCGATCGCGTCGCACAGCGCGTGCACGAAGCCGGTGTTGCCGGCCAGGTGGTGGGCCCGGTAGTAGAGCACCGCCACGGTTGGCCGGCCCGGTCCGGTCGGCACGTTCGGGCGTTCCAGCACACCCCACTCCGGGGCCGGCCGCGGCGCGGCGAAGCCGTGCCCGGTGAGCAGCACCGTGTCGGACAGGAATCGGTGCAGTTCGGCCAGGTTGGCCGGGCCGCCGTGGGCCAGGTAGGCGTGGGCCTCGGCGGCCACCCCGGCCGGTACGGTGGACAGCTCCATCAGGGCGGCGTCGGGTGCCTGTTCGCCGCTGAGTACCACCACGGGGCGTCCGTCGGTCAGCAGCGCGTCCAGTCCGTCCGGCCAGGCCCGGCGGCCGCCGAGCAGCCGGACCACCACGAGGTCGACGTCGGCAAGCAGGGGCGTGAGGTCGTCGACCGACAGCCGGGCCGGGTTCGCCAGGCGCCAGTCGGCACCGCTGGCCCGTCCACTCAGCAGATCAGTATCTGAAGTGGACAGAAGTAGCATCATCGGACGCCTGGTCCTCCCTCGGGGTCCGCGCCCCGGGTCGTCGGTCGCGGCGACCGGAGTCTCCTGGCTCCCGGATCGAGGCTCGCCCCGGCCTTCCCGCCCCGTGGATCGGGGCCGTGGCCGTCGGTGGGGTCCGCTCCCCGGTGACAGTGGCGGGACCGCGCCGGAATCACACCGGCTTCCTCCACTTGCCGCCGCAGTTGGCTACCGACCACTGTCACGACCCGGGGACGTTTCGTCAAGGTGTGATCTATTCGCCGCGAGGGCGTCGCCTCCCGGTGGCAGCCCGTAGTATCCGCCGCGTGTCCGCCTCGCCGCTGCCGCCCGTCCGGGGCGGCCCCGATGCCTGCCCCGGCACGCTGGCGCTGCATCCGGCCGCCGACGGGCACCTCGCCCGGGTCCGCTGCCCCGGTGGGCTGCTAGCCGCCGGCCAGCTGACCGTACTGGCCGCCGCCGCCCGTGACCTCGGTGACGGACACCTGGAGCTGACCAGTCGGGCCAACGTACAACTGCGGGGGGTGGCCGCCGACGCCGCCGGGGTGCTCGCCGGCCGGCTGAGCGCGGCCGGGCTGCTGCCCGCACCCGGACACGACCGGGCCCGCAACATCCTCGGCTCCCCACTGGCCGGTGTGGACAGTGTGCCTCGGTGGGACGTCGCGGCGCAGGTCCGCGCCCTCGACGCGGCGATCTGCGCGCAGCCGGACCTGGCCCGGCTCTCCGGCCGGTTCCTGTTCGCCGTCGACGACGGCCGGGGCGCCACCGTCGCGGCGCGCCCCGACGTGGGCCTGCTGCCCGGGTCGGACGGCCGGGTCGGTATCCGGCTCGCCGGGGTCGACCACGGCCTACGGACCACGCCGACCGACGCGGTCCGGGTGGCGGTCGCCGCCGCCCGGATCTTCCTCGCCGACGAACGTGCCGTGGCCGGCACCATCTGGCGCATCGGCGACCTCGCCGCCGCCGAACTGGCACGGTTCGTCGCGGCGCTCGCCACCACGCCGGGCGTCCACCGGGTCGCGGCCGATCCGCCGACCGCACCGCGACGGTCCGGCGTACCGCCGGTGGGCGTGCTGCGCCGCCCCGACGGCGACCAGGCACTCGTGCTCGCCGTACCGCTGGGTCGGCTCACCGCCGCGCAGGCCGACCTGCTCGCCGCCGCCGCACCGCAGGCGCGGATCACCCCGTGGCGGACCGTGGTGCTGCCCCGGCTCACCGACGCACCCGGCTGGGCACGCCGGCTGCACCGTGCGGGCCTCGACACCGATCCCGGGTCGCCATGGCTCGGCGTCACCGCCTGCGCGGGCCGGCCCGGCTGTGCCCGGTCCCGGGCCGACGTACGGGCCGACGCGGCGGCGACGCACGCCGAACGGCCGGACCCGACCGGCGGGGCGCACCTGCCGGTGCACTGGATCGGCTGTGAGCGCGGCTGCGGCACCCCAGCGGGGCCGGCGCTGCGGGTCCTCGCCACCGGCGACGGCTACCAGGTGAGCGCGCCCGGCCGCCCCACCGTCCACGTCCCACCAGGGGCGGCGCTGGCCGCCGCCGTCCGCACCGCACGCGAGGAGCCGTGATGGACCACGTCCGCGACGGGGCCGAGATCTACCGGCAGTCGTTCGCCACCATCCGCGCCGAGGCCGACCTGAGCCGGCTCACCGCCGAACAGGCCCGGGTCGCCGTCCGGATGATCCACGCCTGCGGGATGGTCGACCTGGTCGACGACCTGGTCTTCTCGCCGCAGGTGGTGGTGGCGGCCCGGGCCGCGCTGCGCGCCGGCGCGCCGATCCTCTGCGACGCCACGATGGTGGCCGCCGGGGTCACCCGACGCCGGCTGCCGGCCGCCAACCCGGTGCTGTGCACCCTGGCCGACCCCCGGGTGCCCGCGTTGGCGGACAAGCTCGGCACCACCCGCAGCGCCGCCGCCGTCGAGTTGTGGGTCGACCATCTCGACGGCGCGGTGGTGGCCGTCGGCAACGCGCCGACCGCGCTGTTCCGGCTGCTGGAGCTGGTCGACGCCGGTGCCGGCCGGCCGGCGGCGGTGCTCGGCGTACCGGTCGGCTTCATCGGCGCCGCCGAGTCCAAACAGGCGCTGACCGACCATGGTGGACTGGAACACCTGGTGGTCCGGGGCCGACGCGGGGGTAGCGCGATGGCGGCGGCCGCGCTCAACGCGATCGCCAGCGACGACGAGGGACAGGTGGGGCGTTGAGCACGCGGCAGGACGCAACGGGTCGGCTGTACGGCGTCGGCCTCGGCCCCGGTGACCCGGAACTGGTCACCGTGAAGGCGGCACGGCTGATCACCGCCGCCGACGTGATCGTGCACCACAGCGCCCGGCACGGCCGCAGCGTCGCCCGGTCCATCGCCGAGCCGTACCTGCGCGCCGGGCAGATCGAGGAGGCACTGGTCTACCCGGTGACCACCGAACGCAGCACCCACCCCGGCGGCTACCGGGCGGCGATGGACGAGTTCTACGCCGACTGCGCGCGACGGCTCGCCGCCCACCTCGACGCCGGTCGGACCGTGGTCGTGCTCGCCGAGGGCGATCCGCTGTTCTACGGCTCCTACATGCACCTGCACAAGCGGTTGGCGCACCGCTACCCGACCGAGGTGGTGCCCGGGGTCACCTCGATGAGCGGGGCGGCCGCCGCACTCGGCCGGCCGCTGGTCGAGGCCGACGAGGTGCTGACCGTCCTGCCCGGCACCCTCGACGGCGGGGAGCTGACCCGGCGGTTGGCCGACACCGACGCCGCCGCCGTACTCAAGCTGGGTCGGACCTTCCCGGCCGTCCGCGACGCGTTGACCGCCGCCGGCCGCCTCGACGACGCCTGGTACGTCGAGCGGGCCAGCACCGGCGGGCAACGCGTCGCGCCGCTGGCCGACGTCGACCCGGCGACGGTGCCGTACTTCTCCCTCGCGCTGCTGGCCAGCCGACGCGGCGGCACCGTCGCGGCGGGCCCCGCCGAGCCCGACCGGTCGGGCCGGGGCGAGGTGGTGGTGGTCGGCCTCGGCCCGGCCGGCCGGGACTGGATCACCCCGCAGGCGCAGGCCGCCCTCGCGGCCGCCGACGACCTGGTCGGCTACGGACCATACCTGGACCGGGTGCCGGCCAACCCCCGGCAACGCCGGCACCCCTCGGACAACCAGGTCGAGGCGCAGCGCGCCGCCCACGCGCTGCGGTTGGCGGCCGACGGAGCCCGGGTCGCGGTGGTCTCCTCCGGTGATCCCGGGGTGTTCGCGATGGCCACGGCGGTGCTGGAGGTCGCCGCCGAGCCCCGCTGGAAGGACGTGCCGGTCCGGGTGCTGCCCGGGGTGACCGCCGCCCAGGCGGTGGCCAGCCGGGTGGGGGCACCACTCGGGCACGACTACTGCGTGCTGTCCCTGTCGGACCGGCTCAAGCCCTGGCCGGTGATCGAACGGCGGCTGCTCGCCGCTGCCCGCGCCGACCTGGTGATCGCGATCTACAACCCGGCGTCGCGCAGCCGGACCTGGCAGCTGGCCAGGGCCCGGGACCTGCTGCTGGAGCACCGGTCGGCACACACCCCGGTGGTGGTGGGCCGCGACGTCGGCGGTCCGGGTGAACGCGTCGACGTGGTGGCGTTGGCCGACCTGGATCCGGCCATGGTCGACATGCGGACCCTGCTGATCGTCGGCTCGTCGGCGACCCAGGTCAGCCACGACGCCGCCGGGCCGCCGGTGGTGTTCACCCCACGGCACTACCCGGGCTGAGCGCCCGCCGCCACGCCGAGGTCGGCGAGCCAGGTCAGGGCGGCGTCGACGTCGGCGACCGTCGGCGCGGACGGCGCGGCGGCCCGGTCGACCATCAGCACCGGGAGTCCGAGCTCGCGCGCGGCGACCAGTTTGGCGGACGTCTCGTCGCCGCCGCTGTCCTTGGTCACCAGCACGTCGATGGCGTGCGCGCGCATCAGCGCCCGCTCGCCGTCCACGGTGTACGGGCCGCGGTCGAGCAGCAGCACCCGGTCGGCGGGCAGCGGCGGCTGCGGTGGGTCCACCGTACGGATCAGGAAGAAGATCCCGGCCAGCGGCGCGAAGGCGGCCAGACTCTGCCGACCGGTGGTGAGCATCGCCCGGGTGCCCAACCGGGGCAGGGCGGCGGCGGCCGCGCCCAGGTCCGGCACCCGGTGCCAGACGTCGCCCGCACCGGCGACCCAGCCGGGCCGGCGCAGCACCAGCAGCGGCGTACCGGCCAGCGCGCAGGCCCGCACCGCCGAGGCGGAGATCCGGGTGGCGAACGGGTGGGTGGCGTCGACCACCGCGCCGATGTGTTCGGCCCGCAGCCAGCGGGCCAGCCCGTCCGGTCCGCCGAAACCACCGACGCGGGTCTCGCCGTGCGGCAGCCGGGGCCGGGCGACCCGGCCGGCGAGCGAGGTCACCACCCGCGCCGCCGGGTCGGCCGCCAACGCGGCGGCGAGCTGACGAGCCTGGGCGGTGCCGCCGAGAATGAGCACCCGGGGCCCGCCGTCCGGGCCGGGCCGGTGATCGGTCACGGCCGGCACCGGTCGGCGCTGTACAGGTGGCTGTCGGGGAAACCGGCGGCGGTGAGCACCGCGCCGACGACGATCACCGCGGTGCGGACGATGCCGGCGGCGTGCACGGCGGCGGCGATGTCGGCCAGGGTGCCGCGCAGTACCACCTCGTCGGGTCGGCTGGCCCGCGCCACCACCGCCACCGGACAGTCCACGCCGTAGTGCGGCACCAGGTCGGCGACGACCGCGTCGATGCGCTGCACCGCCAGGTGCAGCACCAGGGTCGCCCGGCTGGCACCGAGGACGGCCAGTTCCTCACCGGGGGGCATCGGGGTCGACCGGGCCGACACCCGGGTCAGGATCACCGTCTGCCCGACCTCGGGAACGGTCAACTCCCGGCCGAGCGCGGCGGCCGCGGCGGCGAACGCCGGCACCCCCGGGACGATCCGGTACGGCACCCCGGCCGCCGCCAACCGGCGGATCTGTTCGGCGACGGCGCTGAACACCGACGGGTCACCGGAGTGCAGCCGGGCCACGTCGTGCCCGGCCGCGTGCGCGTCGACCATCTCGGCGACGATCTCGTCGAGGGTCAGCCGGGCCGTGTCGACCAGCCGGGCGTCCGGTGGGCAGTGGGCGAGCAGCGCGGTCGGCACGAGGCTGCCGGCGTACAGGCAGACCGGGCTGGTCGCGATGACCTCGCGGCCACGGACGGTGATCAGGTCGGCGGCACCGGGGCCGGCCCCGACGAAGTGGACGGTCACCGGCGGTGCACCGCCCACTGGGTGACCGGCCGCGCCGGGCGCCAACCGGTGAAGCCGCCGACCGGCGCGGCCCGACTGATCGCGATCCGGGTGAGGTCCCCGCCGTGCCGGGCGTACCAGTCGGCGAGGAGCACCTCGGACTCCATGGTGACCGCGTTGGCGACCAGCCGGCCACCCGGCCGCAGCGCCGCCCAGGCGGATTCGAGCAGTCCGGCGGTGGTCACCCCGCCACCGACGAAGACCGCGTCGGGTGGTGGCAGTCCGGCCAGCGCGGCCGGGGCGTCGGCGACGAGGACCCGCACCCCTGGTACGCCGAGCGCGGCCGCGTTGGTGGTGATCCGCTCGGCGCGCTGCGGGTGCCGTTCGACGGCGATCGCGCGGCACTGCGGGTGTACCCGGGCCCATTCGATGGCGATGCTGCCCGAGCCGGCGCCGACGTCCCAGAGCAGTTGTCCCGGTGCCGGTGCCAGCCGGGCGAGGGTGATCGCCCGGACCTCCCGTTTGGTCAGTTGACCGTCGTGTCGGTAGGTGTCGTCGGGTAGTCCCGGCACGGTCGGCAGGGTCGGCGCGTCCGGTGCGGGCCGGCAGTGCACGGCGACCACGTTGAGCGGATCGGCCTGCGGACCGGCCCAGTCGGCGGCGGTGCCGACCCGGATCCGTTCGCTGGGGCCGCCGAGCTGTTCGAGCAGGGTCAGGGTGCTCGGGCCGTAGCCGCGGGCGGTGAGCAGGGCGGCCACCTCGCCGGGGGTGTGCGGGCCGGCGCTGAGCACCAGCAGCCGGCGGTCGGGCTGCACCCGTGGGTGCAGCAGCTGCACCGGGCGCCCGACGGTGCTGACCACGTCGGTCTCCTCGACCGGCCAGCCGAGACGGGCGCAGGCCAGCGAGGCCGCCGACGGGTGCGGCACCGCGTGTACCCGGTCGGCACCGACGAGTCGCATCAGCGTGGCCCCGATGCCGAAGTGCATGGGGTCGCCACTGGCCAGTACGACGAGCCGTCGCCCCTGATGCTCGTCGAGCAACCGGGGCAGGTGGGTCAGCAGTGGGGTGGGCCAGGTGACGGTCGTCGCCGGCCGGTGCGGTGGCGGCACCACATCGATCTGCCGCCGGCTGCCCATGAGGACGTCGGCCCGCCGCAGCGCCGCCCGGCCGGCGCCGCAGAGCCCGTCCCATCCGTCGGCGCCGATGCCGACGACGGTGATCCTGGCGGGCGTGGCGACGGGTGGCATGGCTGCGACCGTAACCGGTGCCCCGGCTGTCGGGGTAGTCGCCCTGTCGCCGGTACGGTCGGTGGGGCCGCTGCCGGCTCCGGCGGTGCCGGGCGGGACCAGCCGGTGCTGGCGGCCCGTCGGGACCTCAGACGTTGCCGAGCCGCCGGGTGATCGTGATCACGATCACCACCCGCTGGGGGTTGGGGCGTGGCACCCGGTACCGCTGGGCGTAGCGCTGCTCCGCGTCCCGTACGGTCTGCGGGTCGTCGTGGACCCGGGCGATGCCTTCCAGCGTCGACCACCGCGCCCCGTCCACCTGGCACACCGCCACCCGGGCACCGTCGGCTCCGCTGGCCCGCACGTGGGCGGCCTTGCGGGATCCGCCGGAGGTGATCACCCGGGCGGTGCCGGTGTCCGGGTCGACGGTCACCCCGACCGGTGCGACGTGCGGGGTGCCGTCGCGGCGCAGGGTGGTGAGCGTGCACAGATGTCGCTCGCGCCAGAAGTCGACCAGTGCGTCGCTGAACCAGGATTCCGAGGTGCTCATCAGGGGCATTGTCGCACCGTCGGGCCCGGGCGTCCGGCAGCGGCGCGGCGGGGCCCGTCGCTGAGTGACGACTCACTGACGCAACGGCCACCGGCTGGTCGCCCAAGCAATTGCTAGTCCGCTACAGCGCGTCCAGCGATCCTTTTCGCAGGGTGCGGGAGTAGGGTGTGCAGCCGGGGCGGCGCGCCTTAACGTCGGTCTCCCGCAAGAGTCGGCTGCGTCGCCCCACCTAATCTTGCCCCGGTTGACCGCCCCGCCGCCTGTCGCGCCGTGACGCCGTCGACCGGGTGTGGCGCTGATCGCACGATGATTCGCCTGTGTCGATCGGTCGGGCCTCGCTGGATCGGGGCGGCGGGAAAATCCGCGCAACATCCACCGGGCGGTGTTGAACCGTCCCTGTGGGGCCACCGTATGCATGGTCGAGACCCGGCGGAAACCGTCGACGACTCACCGAAACATTCCGACAGTGTCCGGTGACCCCACGCTCGGGGCGTCATCCGGACACGGGCCGAACGGCCCCCGGGACGCCGTCGATCGAGCGGCGCGGCTACCGGCAGCTGTCCCCAGAAGGGTTGGGTTGTCAGTCCCATGTATTCCCGTGCTCCCCGCCGTAAGGTGGACCACCCGGACGCTGCCTCGCCGTTGAACTCACGGCGCTGGAAGATCGCCGGCACGGTCGGTCTGGCCGCCGTCATCATGGGGGCAGGACTCGGCCTGGCGTCGGCCGACACCTCCAGTTCGGCCGATGTCGGTACGATCGTCTGCCCGAGCGTGGCCGACCGGTTGCCGGCGGTTCCGGCGGCGGCGCGGGCCGAGGTGGACCGGAACCTGCAGCAGTTGCAGACGCAGATCGACGAGGCGAACGCGCGGCTGGTCAGCAGCCAGGGTCAGGGTGGTCCGAACTTCGTCGACAACGCGATCCTCGGGCCGCTGGAGGACAAGCGGACGGCGGCGTTGGAGCGGATCGCGATCTCGATCGGCCGTCAGGGTGACCGGCCGGTCGGCCTGGAGTCGCTCGCGACCTGCCAACTGGTAGCCGGTTCGGCGGCCGGCGGGGGTGCCGCCGCTGACCTGCCCGCCGCGCCTGCGGCACCTGCCCAGACGCAGGCGCCCGCCGGCAACAACGGCAACGGTGCCAACACCGGTGCCGGCACGATCGTCTGCCCGAGCGTGGCCGACCGGTTGCCGGCGGTTCCGGCGGCGGCGCGGGCCGAGGTGGACCGGAACCTGCAGCAGTTGCAGACGCAGATCGACGAGGCGAACGCGCGGCTGGTCAGCAGCCAGGGTCAGGGTGGTCCGAACTTCGTCAACCTCGCGATCCTCGGGCCGCTGGAGGACAAGCGGATCGCGGCGTTGGAGCGGATCGCGATCTCGATCGGCCGTCAGGGTGACCGGCCGGTCGGCCTGGAGTCGCTCGCGACCTGCCAGCTGCAGAGCTGAACCGACCGTCACGAACGGGTTCCCGCCGCTCACCCGGGAACCGGCCCCTCCGGTGCCGCACTCCTCGCGGCGCTGGAGGGGCATCTTAATTTCCACTGAAGATTCCTGGTGATGAAGCAATCACATCGGGTCATCTCCGCAGCGTCAGGCGGCAGGATCCGACCGGGAACTAGCGGGATGATTCCGGCGCAGCGGCCAGGCCGCAATCAAATTGCGGCACCGTTCATCCGCCGACGCCTCCGGTACGTAGATGCTGAGGGACGGGCACTGGAGCGGGTGAAACAACCGGGAAGCGGTACGGTTTCTCCCGGCGCCAAGCCGAGGGCAGGATACTGACGGCGATCCGGGCACACAGCGCGGAGCGCCGCAGGTGTGGGTGGCACCGAGCGGGAGATCGAGGAGCATATGGCGCGGACGAACCAGAACCAGCGACCCGCCGGACCCAGGCCCGAACTCGCCGGCGGACGGCAGCCGTCGCGGTTGTCGGTCCTGATTCTGTCGGCATCGGTCCTGGCGGTCTTCTGGGCACTGGCGATGCTCACGTCGGCGGGCCGGGTGGCCTACGTCTACACGTTCTTCTTTTTGGACTTCTTCGGTGGCGTCTTCGCGCTGGTGGCGCTGAGTCTCACCGTGATGATCGGGCTGGCCGCGACCGACCGCATCGTGCTGCTGCCCCGGCACCGGGTGCTGCTGCAGTCGGCGCACCGGACCACCGGGATCATGGCGATCGTCTTTCTGGTGCTGCACATCGTCACCCAGATCACCACGGGTGCCGTCTCGGCGGTGGGGGCGTTCATCCCGTTCCTCGGTGGTGGCCAGGCCGTCTACGTCGGGCTCGGCACTTTCGCGGCGTACCTGATGTTCGCGATCCTCTGGACCGGCCTGGCCCGGGCCCGCTGGGTCGGGGTCGGCCCGCCGTGGCTCTGGCGGGCCCTGCACAGCGGCGCGTACGTGGCCTGGCCGATCGGCATCACCCACGGGCTCGGTGCCGGGCGGCCGCCGGCGACCTGGGTGACGCTCAGCTACCTGGGCTGTGTGCTGATGGTGGTCATCGGGCTGCTGGTCCGCTTCGCGACCGGGGTGGGCAAGAAGAAGCCGTTCGTGTCGCAGGCCACCGGGACGTCCATGAAGCCGGTGGGCAAGATGGCCGACGACTCCCGCTCCTCGTCGAGCCGGCGGCGGGGCAGCCGGGACGAGGGGGTCAGCCTGGAACCGGCGACCGCCCGGTTCGGCTCCTTCGGGGACCGTCCGGTCGACATGATCGACTCCTGGGCGCAGGCGGGCGCCGGGCGCGGATCGGCCGGCCGCTCAGCTGACCGGTACCGGGTACCGGAGGTGCCGCAGCCGGCCGCCCGGTCGTCCGTGGCCGAGCCGACCCGGGCGTACCGGCAGATCGACGCACCCCGCGAGGAGGACAACGGCCGCGGCCGGTACGCCGAGGACCGTCCCGCCGCCCGGCGTGGCACGACCGGTCGCGGCGACGCCGTCGACCGGGACCGGCGGGACGAGGAACCCGCCGGCCGGGGCCGGTACGCCGACGACGACACCGGGTCGCGACGGCGCTACAGCGACGACGCCGAGCGTCGGCGCCAGGCCGAGCCGGACGGCGCCCGTCGCCGCTACGCCGACGACGAGCGCGACTACGACGACCGTGGCTACGACAGCCGGCGGGCGGAGGAACCGGTCGGCTCCCGGGGCCGGTACGCCGACGACCGTCCGGTCTCCGGCGCGGGTGCGCGCAGCCGGTTCGCCGACGACCGTCCGGTCTCCGGAGCCGGGCCACGTGGCCGCTTCGACGACCGTCCGGTCTCGGCCGAGCCGGCCCGTAGCCGGTCGGCCCGCCGGCGGGCCGAGGCGCAGGCGCCGGTCGGTCGGGAGATCGACGACTACCCGCCGGGTGACGACACCCCGACGCTGGTCGACCTGGCATCCCGCCGCGCCCAGCGGGCTGCGGCGGCCGAATCTGCCGGCCGCCGCACCCGTGGTCGCCGTGGTGCGGCCGACGACACCGACGAGGACTACTGGACCCAGCTACGAGGAGAGGCGAATTGAGGGCGACGACGACCGTTCCTCCCGTCGCGACCGTCGGCCCGCCCCGGCTGACCGCCGGGTTCGAGGAGTTCGGTCGAATGGACCTGCGGGCACACGAAGAGGTGCACGGAGGTGTGGGGCCGCTGTCGGTCAACGATCTGATGCGCCTCGGTGAGGCGATCGATCTCAAGGGCCGCGGCGGGGCCGGATTCCCGTTCCACCGCAAGGTCAAAGCGGTCGTCGATTCG
Source organism: Solwaraspora sp. WMMA2056 (assembly GCF_030345095.1). Classification (NCBI taxonomy): domain Bacteria; kingdom Bacillati; phylum Actinomycetota; class Actinomycetes; order Micromonosporales; family Micromonosporaceae; genus Solwaraspora; species Solwaraspora sp. WMMA2056. The sequence continues at coordinate 4,804,453 of NZ_CP128360.1, read as the reverse complement.
GCCGACAAGCAGGACAAGCCGGTGGTCGTCGTGGTCAACGCGACCGAGGGTGAGCCGGCCAGTTGGAAGGACAAGGTGCTGCTCACCCGGGCCCCGCACTTGATCCTCGACGGTGCCGCGCTCGCCGCGTTCGCGCTGGAGGCCGAGGAGATCGTCATCGGGGTGGCCGACGACGGGGTCGGTGGTGGCTCGCTGTCGGCGGCCCTGGCGGAACGGCGGATGCCGGTACCGACCAGCATCGTCACGGTGCCGCACCGGTTCATCTCCGGCGAGGGTGGTGCGCTGGTCCGCGGCATCAACGGGTTGCCGCACATCCCGCCCGGGGTCAAGGTCCGGGCCAGCGACTCCGGCGTGTCCGGCCTGCCCACCCTGCTGTCCAACGCGGAGACCTTCTCGCAGTTGGCCGTCGCCGCCCGGCTCGGCCCCTACGAGTACTGCGCGGTCGGCCTGCCCGACGAGCCCGGTACGGTGCTGCTGACCATCGGCGGGTCGGCCGCCCGTCCGGCGGTGGTCGAGTGCCCGACCGGCACGCCGCTGCGCGACATCCTGGAGTTGTGTGAGGCGCCGGTCGGACCGGGCCTGCTGATCGGTGGGTACCACGGTAAGTGGATCACGCCGGAGGCGGTGGCCACGGTGGAGGTCTCCCGCAAGGGCTTCACCAAGGTGGGCGGCACCCTCGGTGCCGGGATCACCATTCCGTTGGGGGAGGGGACCTGCCCACTCGGCGAGGTCGCCCGGGTGGTGCACTACATGGCGGGCGAGTCCGCCGGTCAGTGTGGGCCGTGCCGGCTCGGCCTGCCCGACATGGCCCGCACCATCGACTCGCTGGTCATCGGCAGCGCCGCGGTCGACGCGGTCCGGGCCGCCGCGAGTGTGATCAAGGGCCGGGGGGCGTGCAGCCATCCGGACGGCACCTCGCGGTTCGCGATCTCAGCGCTGGACGTCTTCGCCGAGGACCTCGCCGCGCATGCTGGCGGTGACGGCTGCGGCAAGCCGGTGAAGGGCATCCTGCCGTTGCCGGTGGACGCGCCGTCCGGTGGCACCAAACGGCTGAGCGTGGACTGGACCCGTTGCGACGGCCATGGGCTCTGCGCGCACGTGGTGCCGGAGTACATCCGGCTGGACGCCAACGGGTACCCGGCCTTTCCGTCCAGTCCGGTGCCGGTGTGGCTGGAGCCGGGTGCCCGCAAGGCGGTCAACGTCTGTCCGGCGTTGGCGTTGCGGCTCAGCGAGGGCAAGAGCGGCCACTGACGGGTCGACGTAGCTTTTCTTCCCGGCACTCACCTGCGACACTGCAAGGGTGTCGAGAGATGTCGATTCATCGCTGGTCCGGCGGCGTCGGTCCGGCTCCTGGTGGCTGCTGCCCGAGGCGCTGGCGCTGGCGCTGCTCGGCGTCGGCTTCTACTACTCGACGGCGGTGGCCGCACCGACGTTGACCGAGGGCCAGGCACGTGCGGACGCGGCGGCGCGGATCGCGGTGACGATTGAGCAGTCGACCAGCGACGAGCACGCCGCGCACGGCCACGAGGTGAATCCGGACGAGCGGATGCTGTGTACGGCCGAGGTCTGGAAGATCGACGAACCGGCCACCGCCAGCGGTGCCGCGACCGCCTACGGCTACTACCTCTGTGCCACCGGCACCCCGGGCACGCCGTACATGCTGTCGCGGATGAACGCCGGTCCGATCGTCGCGCAGTTGACCGATCCCCCGCAGATCACCGTCACCGCCCTCGACGAGGACTTCCGCTCCCAGGTCGAGGCGATGATGCCGGCGGAGTTCGTGGAGCAGTCGTTCAAGGGGTTCACCGACCCGGGCCGCGCGGACACCTTGCGCAAGCGGTTCGAGAGCCAGGTCAGCCGGGCCGCCTGAGGCACCGCCGACCACGTCGACCACCCCATCCGCGTCGTGCCCCTCAGCGCACCAGGCTGCCGATGAGGTTGATCAGCACCGCGAGGATGACCGCGCCGAACAGGAACGACAACATCGCGTGGCCCAGTACGCTGCGCCGCATCGCGCTGCTGGTCAGCTGAGGATCGGAGACCTGGAACGTCATGCCGACGGTGAACGCCAGATAGGCGAAGTCGCTGAACCGGGGCGGCTCGTTGGTGTGGAAGTCGATGCCGCCGATCTGACCTCTCCCGTAGTACAGGCGGGCGTAGCGTCCGGTGAACACCTCGTGGATGACCGCCCAGGACAGCACCACGGTGCCGACGCTCACCCCGATGTGCAGCGTGCCAGCCGGGTCGTGGGCGACCTGCGGTGCGCCGAGCAGCGCCGCCACCGCCAGCAGGCTGGCCACCGCCGCACCGAGCAGCACCACGTCGGCGAGGATCCGGCCGGGATCGACCTGGTCGACCGCGCGGGCGGTCGCCGCGGCGTCGCTGCGCCAGATCACCGGCCACCGCCACGCCAGGTAGCCGCCAGCGGTGACGCCCCAGCCGACCAGCGGCCCCAGCGACGTCGGCCCGGTCACCGCCACGCCGACGGCCACCCCGACGCCGAGACCGGCGAGCGCCACCAGCTGCCAGGGCGGGTGCCGGGCGCCGACCCGGCGTGGCTCAGACCGGCTGCGGGGCATCGGCGCCGGTCGGCGTGAGTCGACGGACCGGCCGGACCGTCCGACGGGGCCGCAGGTCGCGGCTGCGGCGGGCGACGTCGACCGTGAGCCGGCCCAACCGGGTACGCCGGAGCTGGTCGATGCGTTCCAACGGCAGCAGACCCAACGCGGCGCCGGCGGCCGCCGATCCACCGACGATGGACCAGCCGACCGGCCCCAGCGGCCGGCAGCCGAAGAAGTGGCTGACCAGCGGGGTCTGCACCACCCCGAAGAGGGCGCCCATCGAGACGCCGGCGGCGGCGAGCACCATCGGGTCGCCCTTGGCCGCGACGGCGGTCTGGGCCAGCTGCGCGGCGACCAGGCTGGCGAGCGCGACGCTGCTGGCCCGCGCGGGGGTGCCGGTGAACCGGGCGGCCAGCCAGCCGCCGGTGGTGGCCAGCGCGGTCGCTGCGGCCCGCCGCGCGACCTCGCGGTGCAGGCTCGCGCCCAGTGACGATTCCGGCCCTTCGCGGGCCAGCTCGTCGGCGGTACGTCGGCGCGGTGGACGGGCGGCGACGGTGATCGCCGGGAGCAGGTCGGTCATCAGGTTGACGAACAGGATCTGCCGGGGGTTGAGCGCCTGCTGTCCGGACAGCAGCGAGCTCAGTACGGAGAAGAGGATCTCGCCCAGGTTCCCGCCGAGCAGCAGCGCGAGGGACTCCCGTACCGAGATCCACATCGCCCGGCCCTCGGTCACGCCCTCGGCGATGCTCTCGATCCGGCCGTCCACCACGATCATGTCGGCGGCCTGCCGGGCGGCGCTGGTGCCGTGGTCGCCCAGCGCGATGCCGACGTCGGCGAGCTGGATCGCGGGGGCGTCGTTCGCGCCGTCGCCGGTGACCGCGACGACCCGGCCGGCCTGACGCAGCGCGCGCACCACGGCGACCTTGTGCGCTGGGCTGACCCGGGCGAAGACCGCCGTACGCGACACCAGATCGGCCAGCTCGTCGGCACCGGCCGCGTCGAGCTCGGCCCCGGTGACCACGGCGCTGCCGTTGAGCAGGCCGAGCTGCGCACCGATCGACTCGGCGGTGCTCGGATGGTCGCCGGTGAGCATCACCACGGCGATGCCGGCCTGGCGGAGCCGCCCGATCGCTGCGGCGGCGCTGTCGCGGGGCGGGTCGGCGAGTCCGAGCAGCCCCCGTAGTTCGAGTTGGCCGACCCGGTCGTCGTCGAGGTCGCGCCGGCCGGACGCGGTCCGACCGGCCACCGCCAGCACCCGCAGCCCGTCGTGGGCGAGCCGGTCGATCGCGGCGTCGATCTCGCGGCGGCCGGTGTCGTCCAACGGGACCACCTCGCCGTCGCGCCGCCAGGTCGCGCACCGGGGCAGTACGGTTTCGGGTGCGCCCTTGACGCTGATCGTCGCCCCGTCGGGGCAGGAGCCGAGCACCGCGTGGAAGCCACGTCCCGGTTCGAACGGCAGTTCGGCCAGCAGTTCCCAACCGTCGGCGCCCTCTCGGATGCCGACCCCGGCACGGTGCCCGCCGTCGACGACGGCCTGGTCGGTCGGATGCGGAAGCCGCTGGTCGCCGTCCGGAACCGGAGTGGCCCGCAGCGCCGCCGCCAGGATGTGCCGGTGTCCGTGGCCGAGTGCGTCCACCGGTTCGGTCTGTCGACCGTCGCAGACCGCCTGCAGCTGGATCGCCCCCTGGGTCAGGGTTCCGGTCTTGTCGAAGCAGATCACGTCGACCCGGCCGAGTGCCTCCATCGCCCGGGGGTCGCGGATCAGCACGTTGTGCCGGGACAGCCGCTTGCTGGCGCTCAGTTGCGCGGCGGTGGCGACGAACGGTAGCCCTTCGGGGATGGCTGCCACCGCCAGCGCGACCGAGGAACCGACCGATTCGCCGAGCCGGCCC